>JAKAWH010000131.1 GCA_021817065.1 Actinomycetes bacterium | reverse complement strand
GCAATGTCTACTCGTTCGGCACCGCTGCCCAGTTCTGTGCGCAGCAGAGCGTGTGCCCGTCCCCCGGCATCTCGTCAGCCGCGGCGATAGCTCCCACCCCCGACGGGGGCGGCTACTGGGTGGCATCACCTGCCGGCGCGGTGGCCGCTGCAGGCAATGCAGATGCGACGCTCACCCAGTCGGCGCCGGTGAAGCCAGGGTCCCAGGTGGTCTCCATGGCTTCCACTCCCGATGGAGGCGGCTACTGGCTGGCTACCGATACCGGCCAGGTGATCACCGCTGGCGATGCGCCCGATGAGGGTTCGCCCCAGTCGCAGGGGCTCAAACTGGCTGGCTTCATCGTCAACATGGCCCCCACTGCCGACGGCAAGGGATACTGGATGCTGGACGACACCGGCGGGGTGATGACCTTCGGAGATGCTGGATACTTCGGCTCACCCGGCCAGTTGAACCCGAGTCTTCCCCCTGGGGGGAAGAACTCGATCCTTCCGTTGAACAAGCCGGCGGTCGCGATGGCTTCCACCGCGGACGGAAGGGGATACTGGTTCGTAGCTGCCGACGGGGGAATATTTTCTTTCGGGGACGCAGCCTTCTACGGTTCCACCGGCCAGTTGAACCCGAGCCAGCCTCCCGGCGGTAACAACTCCATTGTGGGTGCTCTCGCCGGCCCGGTGGACGGCATGGTAGTCACTTCCGACGGGGCGGGATACTGGATGGTGGGATCGGACGGGGGAGTGTTCGCATTCGGGGACGCCAGCTTCGTGGGCTCGTTGGGAGGGTCCAACTCACCTCCAAGTCCGGTGATCGGTTTCGCGCCGGTGTGACCGGTCGGCAAATTGCCTTGGGAGAGAAGCCAAGCTGACCGGAGAATCTCGGCGCTCACCGCCCGAATGGATCAGACGCCGCACATAGAGGAAGTAGACCAGGCGCTCCATCCGTCGCGTTCGGCCAGCATGGTGGCCCGCATGTCCTGTTCGGAAGGAAGAGCGGAAGCCGGATCCCCAGTGCCCCCTACCGACTGCCAGGTAGACCAGGAGAACTGGTAAGCACCCCGGTAGTAGGGGTTGGAGGTGTCGGCATAGTTGTCACCCGATTCGTACTGGCGAATACAGGCGAGCACCGAAGCCATCGACTGGGACACCGAGTACGAGGCTGTGTAGGCAGGCGCGGCGCTGGAAGGCGCGGCGTAGGAAGCAGTCTGGGCCGCGACGTAGTGTGCACTGGCCTGCCGGTCAACAGCGGAGCGCTGGGCCGCTTCCTCCGCATACCGGACCTGTTGCGCCTTGATCACCTGGCCCTGTGCTTGCACCTGGCTGGATGCTTGGACCAGTTCCGAACCGACTTGATCCACGGTGGTCGTGCTATCGGCTTCGAGCCATGCCGCGGCGTGGCCGCTCACCGCTCCAGGGAGAAGAAAAGATCCCCTGTGGACCGCCTCCGCTGCGGCGATATGTGCCCGGTGGTTCGTGTGCGAACCACCGGGGAGCCCGTGTAGGGCCAAAGCTGTCATCGGGAGCACGGCGACCGAAAGGCCGACACGTGCCGTCTGCTTGCGCACTGAGCGCCTCCTTCTTGGGGGAACCCGGGAGCACTCCGGGATCTCAGAGGTGTGGCCAGGAATGCGGGCAGGACCGTCGTGGTGCATTCAGATCGCGAACCTGGAGAAGACGGCGGCGGGGCGCACGGAACACGCACCGTGGAAGAGTGCCGGCTTCAACGGCTCGGGACTTGCATATGTCCGTACGATGTGCGGACGATCGAGCCCTCAAGCAGTGGGTCTTGTGGTCCTCCTTGTGTCGCTCCCCGGAGGGGAGTGCCCGTGTCCTACGGGCGCGGCTCCGGTCACCGGAACCGAAGGGCAAGCTAACGGTGGGGCCCCGGTTCGGCAAGCCTGCGTGCCCCATTTCCTGGAAGCCACTTATTGGGACGGTCACTTGACGTGCGGATTTGCACTCGTGCGCGCTCGGTGCGCTCAGTCGCGTGATGCATTATCCCTGGTAAAAGGATATTTTTCATGATTGTTTGCCGCTCTGGGTGGCGGTGAACAGGGGTTTTACGGCGTAGTCCCTGGTCACGGAGTTTTTGTTGACCAGACGGGCGCGGTCAGCAATAATGGGTGATCGCAACTCCCACGTCCGTGCAACTTCCGACCCGAACACTCATATTTGGTATGGCCCACGAAGATGGGCAGATCCTGGCGGAAGAGCTGCTTCCGGTGGCCGAGGCATGCGGTCAGACCTCGAGCCAGGTCCGATCGTGTCTCCGGCGATTGGTGAGCGAGGGTCACCTCACCCTCGACGATGGGCAGGGGCGATCGGCTACCTACCTGGCAACCGAGTCCGGTCAGCAGGTCCTGCGCTCCCTGCACGAGAAGACCCGTCTGGCGTACGGCCAGGATGCCGCGGGCCGGGGGTGGGATCGGCACTGGAGGCTGGTTGGATTCGCGGTTCCCGAGGCGAAACGAACAGTGCGCGATCGTTTCCGGGACAGGCTCCGTGAGTTGGGCGGAGCGCCTGTTCAACAGGGCCTTTATGTTTCACCTCACAAGTGGGACGACGAGGTGCGGGAGGAGGCAGCCCGCCTTTCCATAGGGGACCAGGTCACTCTCGCCACCACCGACGATCTCCAGATCGGAGCCACCCGGGACCCTCGCGACTTGGCGGCAGAACTGTGGCCGCTGGATGAGTTGGCTCGCCGTTACCAGGCGTTCGTCGACGAGCTGCGGTCGGTCCCGGCGGCTCTGGCCGGAATGCGCAACCGGCACGAACGTCTTGGTGATGACCTTTTCCTCTCCGGTGCATTGGCGGTGGCCGTAGCTTTCCAGGAGTGCTTCCAGGACGACCCACTTCTCCCCCCAGAGCTGCTTCCCCGGCCGTGGCCGGGCCAGGTGGCGCGGGAGCTCCTGGTCCAGTGCCGTCGGATGGCGATGGCTATCCGCGCGACCCACCAGACCCCGGCTCCTTTTCGTTATTTCGACTCCGCCGTGGAGGTCATGACGTAACGGGATAGCCCACGCCCACTTGCCAGCTTCGATCTCATAAAATATGATCGGATTACTCAGGTTTTAAGAAGGACGCCGCAGGAAGCGGCTCCCGGAGCGCCGGAGGAGGTGTGCATGAACGCGACCATGAATGCCGAGGAGCTGGTACTGCAATCCGGCGCGCTGGAAGGGGAGACCGCAGAGCGGATCCTCGGGTGGGCGGCGGAGCTGGCCGGGGAGCGCCTGGTGGTGACCTCATCGTTCTCCGACGCAGTGCTGGTCCACTTGGTCCACCACGTGATCCCATCCGCACGGGTGGTCTTCATCGACACCGGGTTCCATTTTCCAGAAACGCTGGCCTTTGTTGACCGGATCGCACGGCGGTATGACATCTCGGTGGAGAAGGTCAGTGCCGGGCTGCCCGCCGATGTGTCGCCGTGCGGAAGCCCGGACTGCTGCCAGCGGCGCAAGGTCGATCCCCTGGCGGGTGTTCTGGCCGGTCAGACCGCCTGGGTGACCGGTATCCGGCGTGACGAGACACCGGAGAGGTCGGACTCGCCGATCGTGAGCTTCGACGAGCGGTACGGGGTTATCAAGGTGAACCCGCTTGCCAACTGGACCGACGACGACGTGGCCGGTTACATGGAGCGTCACACTCTCCCGGTCCACCCGCTGGTGTTCGAGGGCTACCTCTCGATCGGGTGTGCGCCGGTTACCGCCCCGGTTGCCGATCCCGACGACCCCCGCTCGGGACGCTGGCCAGGTAGCGACAAGACCGAGTGCGGCCTGCACTTCTGAGAGAGCCGCTCGACATCGCTGGTCAGGTGGTCGAAAAAGGTCGCCCGGTTGAACAATCCGGTCAGGCGATCGTGGGTCGCAGCTTCGTGCAGAAGCTCCCGCTGGACCTCGCGCTCGCGGATGCGGGCAGCAAGCCGGTCTACCGCTGCCTGGAGAGCTTGACCGGTGCGACCGGGGAGTGGCGACTGGAGGTTGGGGTGAGCGAGATCCTCGGAGGGCGCTGCTTCCAGCGGACGTGCCGGTCTCAACCTTCCGCATTCCCTCACTCCCCTTTACCAACGGTGCACCTGGGAAACCATCGACCACATTCGCCCCGCACCTTTAGGTCTGGATCGGGACTCTTTACCTTTCGCCAACAATCTCCCCGTCGAGCGCCAGCGCATCGAGGAAGGCCCCGCCAGCGCATCGGGTAAGGCCCCCCGCCAGCGCATCGAGGAAGGCCCCGCCAGCGCATCGGGTAAGGCCCCGCCCGCTACCGGAGGAGACCACCCGTCCCCTACAATGCAGTGAATGTCCTCCAATGAGAGTACCGGAGGGCTGGCCGAGTCCTCCGCTCCTGATGTGCCCACCCGCCCCATCGTGGTCATCCCGACCTACAACGAGGGCGACAACATCGGACGCCTCCTTGCCCGCCTTCTCGCCCTGTCCGTGGACCTCGACGTGCTGGTCGTTGACGACTCCTCCCAGGACGAGACAGCCAAGATCGTCGCCACCGCCGCCGACCGGAATCCGGGGCGGGTTCACCTCTTGGAGCGTCCGGGCAAAGCCGGCCTTGGAGCCGCTTACATCGCCGGCTTTTCGTGGGCGCTATCCCACGGCGACTACGACGCAGTGGTGCAGATGGACGCCGACTTCTCCCACGATCCAGACGACGTGGTCCGGCTCCTCCACGGCCTCGGCCTGGCAGACCTGTGCATCGGTTCTCGGTACGTGCCCGGTGGGGGGGTGACCGACTGGTCGCTACGCCGGGAAGCCCTGTCGCGATGGGGAAATGCCTATTCCCGGGCGATGTTGGGGGTGCCGATCCGGGATCTGACCGGCGGATTCAAAGCGTGGCGCGCGGAGACGCTTCGGGCGATCGACTGGTCGCAGTGCGCTGCGGCCGGCTACGGGTTCCAGATCCAGACCACCACATACGCCCTGTGCAACGGGGCCAGATCGATGGAGGTTCCGATCATCTTCCGCGATCGGCAGGCGGGAGAGTCCAAGATGCACGGTGGCATCGTCACCGAGGCGCTGATCGGCGTGCTCGCCCTCCGCTGGCACACCCGTGCCAGGATCCGGGTGGCACTGCGTGGCCGATTCGACAACTCGGGGCGCCTCGTCCAGACCTCCTGATCAGGGGCGGCGCGGATTAGGAGACTCGCGACGCGGCGAACTCCCTTTTCCGTGGGCCTCTCGATTCGCAACCGGGAGCTGGAATGTCTATCCTTGGGGACTCAACTGTGCGTACCTTTTCACCCAAACCCTCCGAAATCAATAAATCCTGGTACCTTGTGGATGCCGAAGGTCTCGTCCTTGGTCGCCTGTCCACCGAGGTGGCTCGTATCCTCCGGGGCAAGCACCGTCCGATTTTCGCTCCCCACCTCGACACCGGTGAGTACGTCATCGTGGTGAATGCCGCTTCGGTGGTGATGACCTCCGGTAAGGCGGATGCCAAGATCCGCTACCGCCACAGCGGGTACCCGGGAGGGCTGAAGTCGAGCCTTTACTCGGACGAGCTCGCACGCCGTCCCGAGGAGGTGGTGCGCCGTGCGGTGAAGGGAATGCTCCCTAAGGGACCTTTGGGGCGCCAGATGCTCACCAAGTTGAAGGTGTACGCCGGTCCCGATCACCCTCACGCCGCCCAGTGCCCGAACCCCCTGGTGATCGAACACGCCCGATATCGAGGAGATGCCGTCAGTGCCTAAGCCCCTGGTCCAGTCGACCGGCCGGCGGAAGGAAGCGGTGGCTCGCGTGCGCCTGCGCCCTGGGAACGGCACCATCACCGTCAATGGTCGCCCGCTCGGGGCCTACTTCCCATCCGCTTCTCAGCGGAACCTGGCGAGCTCACCTCTCACCCTCACCACCGCTGCGGAGGCAGAGGCACCCACCTTCGACGTCGACGCCTCGATCGGTGGGGGTGGCTTCTCTGGACAGGCAGGTGCGCTGTCGCTGGGGATCGCCCGGGCACTCGCCGAGCACAACCCGGAGCTGCGGGACGAGCTGAAGAAGGCGGGGCTCCTCCGGCGAGACCCCCGGAAGAAGGAATCCAAGAAGTATGGCCTGAAGAAGGCGCGGAAGGCCCCGCAGTATTCCAAGCGCTAGTCCTCCCCCTGCCATGAGTGGAGGGCAATGCCGGCCGGCGCCGCGATTCGGCACCGATGGGGTGCGGGGAGTAGCCAATCTCGATCTCACCCCCGAATGGGCAGTCGCCCTGGGTCGAGTCGCTGCTCAGGTCCTGTGCACAGCCTCTCCATCGCCCGGCGGCTTCGTGGTCGGGCGGGATACACGGGCTTCGGGAGCGATGCTGTCCGCCGCCCTGGCTGCCGGGATCGCCTCGGAGGGCGTAGACGTCATCGATCTTGGGGTGATCACCACCCCCGGGGTCGCCTGGGTCGCCGCGCAGAGGGGCGTGCCCGGCGCGGTGATCTCTGCCTCGCACAACCCCTACACAGACAACGGCGTCAAGTTTTTCGCGGCGGGCGGTACCAAGCTCTCCGACCGGGAAGAGGGATCCATCCAGGCGGGTCTGGACGCAGGGGAGGTGGGCGGCGAGGGCCCCACGCCGAGTGGGCGTCTCCAGCCGGGCGAGGGTCCACCGCCCGGTTCGGACGGACCGGCACCGGTCGGTTCAGTGACCTTCGCTCCCGAGCTCTGCCATGGCTACTCGGAGCACCTGGTGGCCTCGCTGGAGGGAAGAAGGCTCGACGGTCTCTCCGTCGTAGTCGATTGTGCCAACGGAGCGGCGACACATATCGCTCCGGAGGTGATCCGAGCGTTGGGGGCCGAGGTGGTCGCCACCGGGGACCGCCCTGACGGGCACAACATCAACGAGAAGTGCGGGTCCACCCATCTCGATCACCTCCGCGAGTTGGTAGCGACCCATAGCTGCGACGTTGGCCTCGCCTTCGACGGCGATGCCGATCGGTGCTTGGCGGTTGACCATCGTGGCGGAGAGGTGGACGGCGATCGGATGATCGCCCTTTTCGCCCTGGATCTGAACGATCGGGGGCTGCTGGGTTCGTCGGCGGTGGTGGTGACCCACATGACCAACCTGGGCTTCCGCCTCGCCATGGCCGGGCACGGGATCACCACCATCGATACCGACGTGGGGGACCGCAATGTCTTGGTGGCCATGGAGCGCGAGGGAGCCGTCCTCGGCGGCGAGCAATCAGGGCACGTGATCTTCCGATCTTGCGCGACGACCGGGGACGGCATCCTCACCGGCCTCGCGTTGCTCGATCTTGTTGCCAGGCGGGGGAAACCCCTGTCCGATCTCGCCGCGGCGGTGATGACCCGGTTGCCGCAGAAGCTGGT
>JAKAWH010000130.1 GCA_021817065.1 Actinomycetes bacterium | reverse complement strand
AGGAACCCGGGGGGAGGGTGCAGCGAAACGGCCACCTGACGGTCAGCTGGCCTCCCCGGCCAATTGACGAGCCCGTTCGTCGGAGAGGAGGCCATCGGAGACTTCGTCCAACTCTCCCATGAGCACCCGGTCCAGCTTATATAGAGTCAGTCCGATCCTGTGATCGGTCACCCGGTTCTCCTTGAAGTTATACGTGCGAATCTTCTCCGACCTGCCACCCCCACCCACCTGGCTTCGCCGTTCGGCGGTCCGCTCAGCCGAGAGGCGTTCCTTCTCGTGGGCGAGCAGGCGCGCCCGGAGCACTTGCATCGCCTTGGCCCTGTTCTGGATCTGGCTGCGCTCGTCCTGCATAGCGACGACGATACCGGTGGGCAGGTGGGTGATCCTCACCGCCGAGTCCGTGGTGTTGACCGACTGGCCACCCGGACCGGTCGAGCGGTATATGTCGACCTTGAGGTCCTTGTCGTCGATGTTTACGTCAAGCGGGTCGGCCTCGGGAAGGACCGTCACCGTGGCCGAAGAGGTGTGGATACGGCCCTGCGACTCGGTGACCGGAACTCGCTGGACCCGGTGCGGACCGCCTTCGTGCTTCAGGCGCGCCCACGCTTCGTCCCCGTCGACGATGAAGCTCACCTTGTCGAAGCCTCCCCTCTCGGACGGCATCGAGCCGAGCATCTCGGTCCTCCACCCACGGCGTTCGGCGAAATGCATATACATCTCGAAAAGATCTTTGGCGAAGAGGCGAGCTTCTTCGCCCCCTTCAGCACCGGCAATCTCGACGATGACCCGTTTACCGTCGTTGGGGTCGCGCGGCAGCAGGAGCGCCTTCAGCTCGCCTTCGAGCCGACCCGTCTCCGCCTCGGCGGTGTCAATCTCTCCCCGCGCGAACGCACGCTCCTCCCCGGCGGTCTCGGAAAAGATCTCACGCGCGGCACCCAGATCCTCGAGAGCCCTGCGGTAGGAACGGTAGACGGAAACAACTTGGTCGAGTTCCTTGTGGCGGCGCGACACGGTCCGTAGCTGATCGGCGTTTCCGATGACAGCAGGATCGGAAAGCGAGGAAAGCACTTCCTCGTACTCCTTCTCGATGCCGTCGAGGCGATCCAGGGCTTGCCCGTCAAGCATTGGCGACGGTCATCACCCCGGCGAACCGGGGCATCAGCTAGGCGGAGGGAGTCTTGGCGGCCCGAACGGTCTTGCCGCCCTTGCCCTTGGCCGCGTAGCGCCGCTGGAAGCGCTCCACCCGCCCACCAGTGTCAACCAGCTTCTGCTTGCCGGTGTAGTAGGGGTGGCACTCATTGCACAACTCGACCCGCAACTCGTCCTTGGTGGACTGGGTGACAAAAGTATTACCGCAGGTACAGTGCACCGTGGCGGCTATGTAATTCGGGTGGATGCCCTCTCTCATGACTGGATCAGCTTATCACGCCGCCGGCGAGGGTCCCTTGGCTATCTCTGCCAGGAACTCGTCGTTGGATCCGGTGGTCTTGATCTTGTCCATGAGCAGTTCCAGGCCCGGGGCATTGGAGCCGTCCTGAGCCAGCGCATTGAGAACCCGACGCAGCTTCCACACCTGCTGGAGCTGGGAGCGATCGAAGAGCAGCTCCTCGTGGCGGGTAGAGGACGCGTTCACGTCGATTGCCGGGTAGAGGCGGCGTTCGGCAAGGCGCCGATCCAGACGGAGCTCCATGTTGCCGGTTCCCTTGAACTCCTCGAAGATCACCTCGTCCATCTTCGACCCGGTCTCCACAAGGGCCGTGGCGAGAATGGTCAGCGAACCGCCTTCCTCGATGTTGCGGGCGGAGCCGAAGAACTTCTTCGGGGGGTAGAGGGCTCCCGAGTCGACACCTCCCGACATGATCCGGCCGGAGGCCGGCTGTGCCAAGTTGTAGGCCCGAGCAAGGCGGGTTATCCCGTCGAGGATGATGACCACGTCTCGACCTAGCTCGACCATGCGACGTGCCTTGTCTATGGCCAGTTCGGCAACAGCGGTGTGCTCTTCGGTCGGACGATCGAAGGTCGATGCAACAACTTCACCTCGTTTGACCCACCGGCGCATGTCGGTGACTTCCTCGGGCCGCTCGTCGACCAGCAGCACCATGAGGTGAACCTCAGGATTGTTCTCCTCGATGGAATGTGCGATCTGCTTGAGAATGGTGGTCTTGCCTGCCTTGGGAGGCGACACGATCAGCCCGCGCTGGCCCTTCCCGATCGGCGAGAGTAGATCGACGATGCGCGAGGTCATGTTGGCGACTTCACCGGGAATCTCCAGGCGTAACTTCTCGTCCGGGAAGAGGGGAGTGAGATCTTCGAAGCGCGGCCGCTTGGCTGCGTCCTCCTGGGAAAGCCCGCTGATCGAATCTACTCGAAGCAGCGCTGGGTACTTCTCGTTTGAGGCAGCCGGACGACATGCGCCCTTCACCAGGTCGCCTTTGCGAAGGTCGAACCTCCGCACCTGGCTGACCGAGACGTAGACGTCACCCGAGCTGGGAAGAAACCCGCGGGTGCGAAGGAAACCGAAACCTTCGTCTCGCATATCGAGATACCCCTCCACCTCGACCAGATCGCCGGTGAACTGCTGCTCCTGGCCCCCCCCTTGGATGTCGCGCGGCGCGCCCCGTTCACGGCCACGCCGGCGCCGGGATCGGCGGTTGCCCGCTTCCCCGACAGGCCCACCACTGCCACTGCCACTTCCACTTCCGCTGCCACTTCCACTTCCACTTCCACTTCCACTTCCACTTCCACTTCCACTGCCGCTGCCGCTGCCGCTGCCGCTGTGATGGCGTTGGCCCTGCTGACCTTGACCACGATTCGGGCGGGAGTCGCCGCCGTGCCCGTTCGACTCCGTCGCTCCCCGATCGGCTGCGGCGACGATCGCTCCGGCGGAAGCAGTGTCATCGGCACCGCCTTGGGGCTCCGCTGCCGGCTCATCAGCCACCTGAGCGGGGGCAGCACCATCGGCACCCACTGACGAATGCTTGACCCGCGAACTCTCCATCGCGCTCTCGCCTCCCTTGGTCGGCCTCGACGTGGCATCGCCATTGCTGCCGCTGGACGCTCCTCCGTTGGAAGTCGCCTGTCCCGCGCCGAGGATCTTGTCGACAATGTCGGCCTTCGTGGATCGCGACCCGACCTTGATTGCCATCGCTTCTGCAATGGACTGCAGTTCGTCGCGCGCCTTGCGCTCCAGTATCGAGCGGTCGAGCTGTAGCTCTTGGCTCATCGTGCACCTCGCTTCGGCAATGTATTGCCTATTGATACAACGAATGGGTTCATATCCCTTGTCGCCATCGCTCCGGGTACGCCGAACGGCGCACCAGGTCAAATGGGGAGCACTACCAGGGTTCAGAGAACGAAACCTTCGTCGAGCAGCAACCGACTTGCGAGTTGTGCCCGGTCCCAATCCGGGCAACCTCACTCGAGACGCTAGGCCCTGAATGGTTCCGCAGTGCTCGGGTTCATCATAGGCGATGCGGGAGCACTCGGCAAACCGTTGCGGTTACCCGGAAACGCGGGCCAGAGGCTCCACCGCCGCCCGCCGGGACAGGGAAGACGGGAGGGGATCCGGACGGGCTCGGACCGGGAGCGCCTACAGGCCCATCTCGGCCCGGACAGCCTCCCGCTCGGCTGGAATGGCCTTGGGTGGTTCGATCTGGCTGATGGCGATATCCGGGTCCTTGAGGCCGTGCCCAGTCAGGACGCATACCACCCTGCTGCCTTCGGGAACTCCCACCTTGATGAGACCGGCAACCGATGCCGCCGAAGCAGGCTCGCAGAAGACCGACTCCTCGGTGGCGAGAAAACGGTACGCCTCCAGGATCTCGTCGTCGCGCACTGCCCCGATCGATCCTCCCGAGCCTTGGGCGGCGTCCACTGCTCCCTGCCAGGAGGCAGGATTGCCGATCCGGATCGCCGTGGCCACTGTTTCCGGCTTGTCTATGGGATGTCCGGCCACGATGGGTGCTGCCCCCGCTGCCTGGAAACCGAGCATCTGCGGCAACCGAGTCGCCTTGCCGGCATCGGCATACTCGTTGTAGCCACGCCAGTAGGCGGTGATGTTACCCGCATTGCCAACCGGGATGATGTGGAAATCCGGCGCGTCCCCCAGCACGTCCACGATCTCGAACGCACCGGTCTTCTGGCCCTCCAGCCGAAAAGGATTCACCGAGTTGACCACGGTCACCGGCTCGTTCTCGCCCAGATCCCGGACGATGGTCAGAGCTTCGTCGAAGTTGCCCCGGACCTGCAGCACCCGCGCCCCGTGGATGAGCGCCTGGGCGAGCTTGCCGAGAGCGATGTGTCCTTCCGGGATGAGCACCACGCAGGCGAGACCCGCCCGTGCGGCATAGGCAGCCGCCGAAGCCGAGGTATTGCCCGTCGACGCGCAAATGACCGCTTTGGCGCCGTCTTCGACCGCCTTGGTGATCGCCATTGTCATGCCACGATCCTTGAAGGATCCGGTCGGATTGAGTCCTTCGTACTTGAGAAACACCTCGGCTCCGACCCGAGCGGAAAGGCGTGGCGCCCGGATGAGGGGAGTGCCCCCTTCGAGGAGGGTTACAACCGGAGTCGATTGCGAGACCGGGAGGTATTCCCGGTACTCCTCCACCACGCCGCGCCAGCCCGGCGCGCTCACCCGAGATCTCCGTTGGCGGCAAGAAAGCCCCCGACCTTACCCCTCACCGGGTGCCCTCCGGTTCCCCCACGACCCGCAAGAGTGCCCCCACCCTCTTGACGGCATCGCAGGTTTCCAGACCGGCGAGGGTGGCCTGGACGCGAGCCTCGTTGGCGGTGTGGGTCAGGAAGACGAGGTGCGCCTCGTCGCCGAGTCCGACCTGCTCCATCGACCGGATGGATACCTGGTTGTCGCCGAAGACCCGTGCCACGGTGGCCAGGACCCCCGGCTTGTCTGCCACGTCTACCGAGACGAAATACTGGGCTACCAGTTCGTCGATGGGCACGATGTGCGCCCGAATCGGGACGCTGACCCGGCCGTATCCTCCGGAACGAAGATTGTGGGCCGCGTCCACCAGATCCCCCAGAACAGCGGCAGCGGTCGGCATTCCACCCGCTCCCCGTCCGTAGAACATCATCTCTCCAACCGCCTCGCCCACCACGAACACCGCATTGAAGGACCCTCGAACCCCGGCCAGGGGATGGTCGAGGGGCACCATGGCCGGGTGGACCCTGACCGCCACACGACCACCGTCGACGCTCTCGGCCACCGCAAGCAGCTTGACTTCATAACCCAGCCGGCGGACAACCGCGATGTCCGATGCCGAGATGGCGCTGATCCCTTCGGTATGCACGTCGGAAGCCCGCACTTCCTGACCGAAGGCGATGGTGGCAAGGATGGCGGCCTTGGCTGCCGCGTCGTGGCCCTCGACGTCGGCTGTCGGATCCGTCTCCGCATATCCGAGGTGTTGCGCTTCGGCCAGCGCGTCCTCATAGCTGGTACCGGCCTCGCTCATCTTGGTGAGGATGTAGTTGGTGGTGCCGTTGACGATCCCCATCACCGAGGTGATCGTCTCACCGGCCAGCGACTCGCGCAGGGCTCGCACCAAGGGTATGGCCCCTGCGACCGCGGCCTCGTGGAGCAGATCCACCCCGGAATCGGCAGCCGCACGGAATAGTTCGGACCAGTGCGAAGCCAACAACTCCTTGTTGGCGGTCACCACCGGTTTGCCGGACCTCAGCGCGGAGAGGATCAGGCTCCGGGCCGGCTCTACTCCCCCCATCACTTCCACCACCACGTCGACGTCGGACGCCGACACCACGGATTCTGGGTCGCCGGTCACCGATTCCGGACGAACGTGGACCGATCTTGTTTTGGTGGCATCCCGAACCGCCACCCGTGCGATCTCCAGGCCAAGGCCGGTGCTCGCAGCGAGGACCGCCGAGTCCTTGGCGATCAGCTCTGCGAGTGCATTGCCCACAGTTCCGCAACCCAACAGCCCAACCCGCACCGGCTTCTTGGGCGCCACCGGAGCGGCGCCGTGGCTCACAGACATCCGGCCAACGCTACCGCCCACGGCGAGCGCACCCGTGAAGCGGTGGGGAAGATTCACGCATCCAGGCGCACCAAGTCGTCATAACCCTCGCGCCTCACTACCAACCGGGCCTGGCCGTCTGCCACGAAGAGCACCGGCGGGCGGCCGACCTTGTTGTAGTTGGAGGCCATCGAGTACCCGTAAGCACCTGACACCGGGGTTGCCAGCACGTCACCGACCCGGATGTCAGCGGGAACGGAGGCGTCCTTCACGATGAAATCGCCGGATTCGCAGTGCTTGCCCACCAGGTCAGCCACCCGGGGCCGTTCCGCCTCGGCCTCCCGGGGAAGGAACACCTCGTAGCCGCTCCCGTAGAGGACCGGCCGGGGGTTGTCGCTCATGCCGCCGTCCACCGCCACATAGGTGCGGATGCCCGGTATCTCTTTGACGGTCCCGACCGTATAAAGAGTGATCGCCGCCTGGGCGACGATCGCCCGACCCGGCTCTGCGGTGATCCGCACCTCGCCGGGAATTCCCGCACCGGCGGCGCTCGCACGGACCACCTCGGCCCACTCTGTGATGGTGGGGGCCTCCTCTCCCTCTACATAGGCGACTCCGAGACCACCCCCTCACCACAGCTCCTCCAGCCCAAGCGGCACGAAAAAGGGCGCCATCACTTCCAAGGCACGGGAGAACGACCCGGTCGAGAAGATCTGGCTCCCGATGTGGCAGTGGATCCCCACCAGATTCAGCCCGCTGCACGATACGACCGCGGTCACCGCGTCGCCCGCCTGGCCCGACTCCAACCCGAAACCGAACTTGGAATCCGCCTGGCCGGTGCGAACGAACTCGTGGGTGTGGGCCTCGATACCGGGGGTGACTCGGATCGAGACGTCCTGGCGAGGACCCTCCCGGGTCAGCTCGTCGAGCCGGACGATCTCGTCGAAGGAATCCACCACGATCCGACCTACCCCGCAGCGCACCGCTTCGGCCAGTTCTTGCGGCGACTTGTTGTTGCCGTGGAAGATCAAGGAGCCGGCCGGCACACCTGCGCGCAAAGCCACGAACATCTCGCCGCCGGTGGAAACGTCGAGGCACATCCCGTGACCGTGGGCGAGTCTCGCCATCTCCGAGCACAAAAAGGCCTTGGTCGCGTAGGCAACTCCGGACCCCCAGGCATTCACCGCTTCCGAGCAGCGCGCGTGCAGATGCTCCTCGTCATAGACGAAAAGTGGGGTTCCGTATTCGGCTACCAGATCGAGGAGCGATACACCCCCGATGAGTAGCTCACCGGTGCTCCCGATCGACGCGGTCATGGGCAGGAGAGACAGGGGAAGCGGTGCGGCGCTCACAGACTTGCCGCCTGCCCAGTGCGCACAGAGGGAGAGGACGC
>JAKAWH010000129.1 GCA_021817065.1 Actinomycetes bacterium | reverse complement strand
CGATCACCCGGGGCCCCCGGGTGAGGTCCCCGTACTCGGCGGTGTCCGAGATGGAGAACCGCATCCCGGCGATCCCCTGCTCGTACATCAGGTCGACGATCAGCTTCACTTCGTGGAGGCACTCGAAGTAAGCCACCTCCGGCTGGTAGCCCGCCTTGACCAGGGTGTCGAAGCCCGACTTGACCAGGGAGGTGAGCCCGCCGCAGAGAACCACCTGCTCCCCGAACAGATCGGTCTCGGTCTCCTCGGCAAAAGTAGTCGTGAGCACTCCCGCCCGGGTGGCCCCGATCCCCCATGCGTAGGAGAGGCCGAGTGCCTGGGCCTGGCCCGAGGCGTCCTGCTCAACCGCCAGCAGAGCGGGCACTCCTCCGCCCTCGGTGTAGGTGCGGCGGACCAGGTGGCCTGGTCCCTTGGGGGCGACCATGATCACGTCAAGCTCCGGAGAGGGCTTGACCAGCCCGAAGCGGATGTTGAACCCGTGGGCGAAGGCGACGGCGCCTCCCGGCTTGAGATGGGGGGCCACTTGCTCCTCGTACACCGTGGCCATCTCGGTGTCAGGAGTGAGCAGCATCACCAGATCGGCCTCGGCGGATGCCTCGGCTATGGAGAGGACGGGAAGCCCGGCATCTGCGGCTTTTGCTGACGAGGAGGAATCCGGTCGCAGGCCCACCCGGACGTCCACCCCGGAGTCCCGGAGATTGAGCGCGTGGGCATGCCCCTGGGACCCGTAGCCGATGATGGCCACCTTCTTCGCCCCGATGAGGCCGGGATCCGCGTCCTTGTCGTAGTACATGGTGGCCATCTAACTCACCTTTCCGGTCACGCTCCGCAGCTTCTGGGTTGTCCGGTCCAGCTTGGCGAGAGCCACCCGTCCGGTTCGCTGCAGATCGACGATCCCGTATGCTCGCATGAGCTGCTCGAAGTCGTCCAGCTTGGCGGGTTCCCCCGCCACCATCACCGTGATCGCGTCGGTGCCGACATCGATGATCTTGCCCTCGAAGACGCTGCACAGCTCGATCACCTGGGACCGCACCGCCCCGTCGGCAGTGACGGTGACCAGGGCGAGCTCCCGTTCCACTGCGGCCGAGGGAGCCAGCTCGGTGATCTTGACCACGTTGATGAGCTTGAAGAGCTGCTTGACGATCTGCTCCAGGGGAGCCGATTCGACGTCGACCACGATGGTGATCCGGGAGAAACGCTCGTCGTCGGAGGGGGCCACCGCCAGCGAGTAGATGTTGTAGCCACGGCGGGAGAACAGGGCGGCCACTCGGGCGAGCACACCGGCCTTGTTCTCCACCAGGACGGACAGGACGTGATGGTGCTCTGTCACTTGACTGCTCCCTTCTGCCGTGCGGCATGTGCCTCGATCGCCGGCCCCACCATGATGTCGTCGTTGGGATGACCGGCCGGCACCATCGGGTAAACCTTCTCTCGGGCGTCTATACGGAAGTCGATCACCACCGGGCGATCGGTTATCGAGTTGGCCTTGTCGATGGCCGGCGCCACCTCGTCCTCGGATTCCACTCGCAGCCCGATACCTCCCATCGCCTCGGTCCACTTGACGTAGTCGGGGAGGTCGGGCGACAGGTACACCTCCGAGTAGCGCTCCTCGTAGAAAAGCTCCTGCCACTGGCGCACCATACCGAGATAGGCATTGTTCAGAATGGCAACTTTTATCGGGATGCGCTCCATGGCGGCGGTGACGATCTCCTGGGCGGTCATCTGGAAGCACCCATCCCCGTCGACAGCCCAGACCGTGCGGTCGGGACGACCCACCTTGGCCCCCAGGGCGGCGGGCACCGCGAACCCCATGGTTCCCGCCCCGCCCGAGTTGACCCAGGTGTAGGGGTAGTGGAACTTCCAGTACTGGGATGCCCACATCTGGTGCTGGCCCACCCCGGACACCAGGATCGTGTCGTCCAGAGTCATCTCCCGCAGGGTCTCGATTACGCCCTGGGGCTTGACCGTGCCATCGCCCGGTTCCTTGTCGTAAACGAGGGGGTAGGTGCGCTTCCACTCGGCGATCTGGGCGTGCCAGCCGCTCCTGTCTGCCTGGGCAGCCTCGCCGGCGGACTCCCGGCGGGACATCTCCTTGGCGTGGGCCCGCACCAGCTCCTCGATGGCCATCTTGCAGTCGGCCACGATGGGGACTTCGGGCGTGCGGACCTTCCCCAGCTCCGCTGGGTCGACGTCGACGTGGATCACTTTCGCCCCTGGGGCGAAATCGGCGACCTTTCCGGTCACCCGATCGTCGAAACGGCTGCCCAGGGCGATCAGGAGGTCCGACTTCTGGATGGCGGTGACCGCGGTGTACTCCCCGTGCATCCCCGGCATTCCCAGACTGAGCGGATGCTCATCGGGGAAGGCCCCACGCGCCATCAAGGTGGTGGTCACCGGTATCTGGCACTGTTCGGCCAGCGCGCGAAGCGCCTCTGCCGCCCGCGCCTTCAAGATGCCCCCGCCCGCATAGATGACCGGGCGCTCGGCCGCCGCGATGAGCCGTGCCGCTTCGGTGATCATCCGGGGGTGTGGGCGAAGGTTGGGCCGGTAGCCGGGAAGGTCGAAGTCGGCCTCGGTGGGCCAGTACCACTCCATTTCGGCGTTCGAGACGTCCTTGGGGAGGTCGACCAGCACCGGGCCGGGCCTCCCGGTGGTCGCCACGTGAAAAGCCTCGGCGACAATTCGGGGAATGTCTGCCGGGTCGGTGATCAACCAGTTGTGCTTGGTCACGTTCATCGTGATGCCGGTGGCATCGCACTCCTGGAAAGCATCGGTGCCGATCGCCGGCCGGGGAACCTGCCCGGATATGCACACCATTGGGATCGAGTCCATGTAGGCATCAAGCAGAGCGGTGACCATATTGGTCAGACCGGGACCCGAGGTCACCATGGCCACCCCCGGCCGCCCGGTCACGTGGGCGTAGCCTTCGGCGGCGTGCCCCGCTCCCTGTTCGTGGCGAACCAGAATGTGGCGGATGGAAGAATCGATGATCGGGTCGTAGACGGGGAGGATGGCGCCGCCAGGGAGGCCGAATACGACCTCGGTCCCGCACTTTTCCAAGCTGCGGATGAGGGCTTGTGCGCCGGTGATCTTCATATCGGTTCCTTTTCCGTGGGTTCGGTGTGGGTGGGTGTGCAGGTATCGGTATTTCGTTGGGGCAATAATGCGTTTCTGGAGATACGGCTCTTCTGGAACTGCTTCGTATCTGGAACTAAAAAGGCCCCCCTTCCGGGAGGCCATCGCACACGCGCTATCAGGTAGCGGTGCGCGTCAGGTTACTACGAGGATGGTCGAGGGGCGGATCATTTGCCGATACTGTATCGCGCCGCGGTAGTGCGATGCAAGGGGGCCCCTGACATCCTCCCGACGACTCGAGCCAGGGGCTTGCGGGGCGCATTGGTCAGCAATCGGCTAGTGCGGCCAGTGCGGCGCAGATCTTCGGAGCAGCGAGATCGAGATATCCAACCCGGGTGGTGAGCAGCGACCGCTTGACGGTACGGATGTTGTCGAAGCTGGCGACACACTCGACAGGGAGACCTTCTTCGGGCCCGAGAGGGATCTCGGTCCGAAGTTGCCTCATAGTCCTGGTAACCGGTACGACGACGACCCGTCTCATCGAGCTGATGATTCCCGAGCGGGAGACGATCAGGACCGGTCGGCTCTTGTCATCCTCTGGTTCGAATCGCCATATCTCTCCCTGCGCCGGGACGCTTACCACCCTTCTTCCTCAATCATTTCCCGGCCCGCCGCTTCTGCCCACTCCATCTCCTCATCGGTATCAGGGATTCGCCGGTAAGCCTCGCGCTCATGGTCGATCCTTCGCTGCCGTTCGATATCTTCCACCCACTTGGCCACGCTCGCCCTGACCGCCTCCGAGCGCGAGGCCACCGTCCCATCGGAAACCAGAGCGTCGATTGCCGCCACAAGCTCGTCATTCATCCGAATCACGATTTGTGTCATGTATTAAGCATATCGATTTGCATTACACAGTGCCATGCGCGGGCCGTGAGAGAGGAAGACTGCGGAAGAGGAGGGCCACCCTCTTACGCCTCGGTGACCGCGCCCTTCTCGGCGCCCTGGACCAGTCGGGCATACTTGGCCAGCACCCCGGTGGTGTAGCGGGGCGGGGGAGCTTTCCATCCTGCCTTGCGCTTCTCAATCTCGGCGGCCGGAACGGACAGGTCGATGGTGCGGGCGTCCACATCGATGACGATCCGGTCCCCGTCCTCGGCGAAGGCGATCGGCCCTCCGTCCACCGCCTCGGGAGCCACGTGGCCGATGCACAGCCCATGTGTCCCCCCCGAAAAGCGCCCGTCGGTGACCAAAGCGCAGTCCTTCCCCCGCCCTGCCCCCTTCATAGCACCGGTGACCGCCAACATCTCCCGCATCCCGGGGCCTCCCTTTGGTCCTTCGTAGCGGATCACCAGCACGGTGCCCGGCTGGATCGAGCCGGCCAGGATCGCATCCATGGCCCCGTCCTCCCCGTCGAACACCCGGGCGGGGCCCTCGAAGCGCCCCCCGTCGAGGTCGATGCCCGCAACCTTCACCACAGAGCCTCGCGGAGCGAGAGAACCCGTGAGTACGGCGATCCCCCCGTCGCGGTGGATGGGATCGTTGAGCGGATGGAGCACCTCCCCGTCCGGCCGGGGTGGCTCCAGGGCATCGAGGTTCTCGGCCACCGTCTTGCCCGTTACCGTCAAGCAATCCCCATCGATGAGGCCAGCTTCCAGAAGTTCGCGCATCACCGCCGGCACTCCCCCGATCCGGTCGATATCCACCATGTGGTACTTGCCGTGGGGCTTGGTGTCGGCCAGGTGGGGGACCCGCCGGCCCACCTTGTTGAAATCGTCCAGATCTATGTCGACCCGCGACTCGTGGGCGATGGCGAGCAGGTGAAGCACCGCGTTGGTGGAACCCCCCAGCGCCATCACCACTGCCATGGCATTGAGGATGGAGGCGCGGGTGATGATCTGGCGGGGCCGGATACCCAGTCTCAGCAGCTCCACCACCGCCTCCCCCGACTGGAATGCGAAAGCGTCCCGGCGCTTGTCGGGCGCAGGCGGCGACGCACTCCCCGGTAGAGCCATTCCCAATGCCTCGGCAGCGGCCGACATGGTGTTGGCGGTAAACATCCCCGCGCAGCTCCCTTCGGTGGGACAAGCGTGGCGTTCAACCGCGTCCAGCTCCTCGGCGCTCAAGGTCCCTGCCGCGTGAGCTCCCACCGCTTCGAAGACGCTCACGATGTCGAGTGCACGGTCGTCCACCGCCGGATTGTGGAGAGGGGCGGGCAGGCAGCCAGGCATTATGGTCCCCCCGTATACGAACACAGTGGGGAGGTCGAGCCGTCCTGCCGCCATCAGCATCCCCGGCAGCGACTTGTCGCACCCGGCCAGGCACACCATCGCGTCGAGCCGCTCGGCGTGCATCACCGTCTCGATGGAGTCAGCGATAACTTCTCGTGACACGAGGGATGCCTTCATCCCCTCGGTCCCCATGGATATCCCATCGGAAACTGCGATGGTGACGAACTCGATCGGGAAGCCCCCTCCGGCAAGGACTCCGGTCTTTGCCCGCTTGGCCAGCCGCCCGAGGGGCATGTTGCACGGGGTCACCTCGTTCCACGAGGAGGCGACCCCCACCTGGGGCTTGTCCCAGTCCTCGTCACCCATCCCGACTGCCCGCAGCATCGCCCGGGCAGGCGCCCTCCGGTATCCCTCGGTGACCTCTTGGCTGTGGATCTTGAGCGTCCGCGGGTTATCACTCATGGAAAAGGGAGGTTACCAGCCTCTCGGCGGCTGTAACCTATGCCCGTGTCCCAGTTGGGTCGGGCCCTCCCGGCCACCCTCCTTACCACCGTCCTGGCGGGTGCTGCCGCTTGTTCGAACGGCTCCCCCTCCTTTTCCCGGAAACACCTCGGCGCCTCCGACCTGTCTTCGGCGGTGACCGCAACCGGCAAGAGCGGACCCCACCCTTTCCATGTGGAGGTAACCGGGAAGGCGGGAAGCCTCGCCTGGACCTATCACGGCAATGGAGCGGTGAACATCGCAGCGGGAACCGGGAGCGAGGAACAGGTCACCGCCTCAGGCAAGCGCTATCAAGCCAATTCCAATCCCGCCCCCACCCAAGTCCCGGTGGTGGCAATGGTGTTCAGCCCCTCCGCGATCTACTGGCAGCCATGGGGAGTCACGAAACAGGCGCTGGCCTCCGCGTCCAAGGGTGGTAAGGCAACGTGGATATCCCTCTCGGCGTCCGACACCGCCTCGGCGGGATCGGGCGGGCAGAAGATACTGGTGCTGGCTGCATCGCTGGCCGATCCTTTTGTGTACCTGGACATTCTCCGATCGGGAGCGGGCAGCGCCACCTTCGTGCGTTCGGCCACCGTGGGCTCCAAGCCAGCGCGCATTTACGAAGTGTCGATCAGTGCTTCCCGGACCGCCTCGGTGGTGCCCGGTCTCTACTCCGGCCTGATCCAGCTCCTGGGGAGCGCTGCGGGCAATTCGACCCTCACCCTAGACGTATGGATCGCCTCGGACGGTTCGATCGCCCAGGTCGTCTATGGGTCCGGAGGCGGGTCCCCGGGGGGGCCCATCGGCAGTCCCGCTGCGGGGGGCACCGGGAACTCTCAGGGTAAGCCCACCGTGCATGCAACGGTGTCCTTCGCCGGCAAGGGCGTTCCCCCGTCGGCTGCGATCTCTTCTCCCCCTGCATCGAAGGATGTGATATCGCTGGCGTCGCTGGTCAATGGGGCCAGCGCGACCCCCGAGAGCGCCCAGACCACCGAGAGCTGCGCCGAAGATGCCGCCGACCACGGCACCGACGCCGGCAAGTGTACGAGCACCACTACCAGCGGCGGCTGACCCCCTTCGGCTCAGGTCGTTCGCTCTGCCCACCAGGGGCCGGCAAGGCTCAGCCCCCCCTTTTGCACCCTGAGCCGGCGAAGGCGCCGGCGGCGAACCGAGGCTCAGCCCCGCCGCTCCGCCAGCAAGCCCGCCACCGCCTTGCCGTCGGCTTTTCCCTGGGTGGCCTTCATCACCTGACCGATGAAGAACTGGGTCACCTTGGCGTCGCCGTCGAGGTAACGCTGCCACTCGACCGGGTTCTTCTCTATGATCCCGTCGACAACAGAAGCCAGCGCACCTGAGGCCATCGCCTCGAAGCCGCGTTTCTTCGCCAGAGCGGCAGGGTCCACCGCAACGTGATCCCCCGGAGCCGTAGCCACCGCGTCCAGCATGTCCGAGAGCACCGCCTTGGCCTGGGTGGCGGTCAGCTTCCCGCCCGATTCCAGGAACACCAGTGCGGCAAAAGAAGCCGGCTCCAGGCGGCGCGCTTCATCGGGACGGGCGGCGGCCTCGTTGGCGGCCCGGGACAGCGCGATCTTCCTATCGGCACCCCCCGATACGGTCACCTGGACCAGGTGGTCCAGCTCCAGCTCCACTGCGGTCACCACCTGCTGGGAGGAGGGTTCGACT
>JAKAWH010000015.1 GCA_021817065.1 Actinomycetes bacterium | reverse complement strand
CCGATCTATCTGGCGAAGGCGATTGGCGACCAGTGCCGAGCTGTCCGCCTCGATGGTGCCCTGGATGGTCTTCCCGGCCTTGTCCCGGACCTTGTAGACGTAGGTGTCGGCCATGGTCGTGTCCTATCAGGCCGCTGCGCCAGCGAGGCGCTTGAGGTCTTCTTCGTTGGAGCAACGCTCGATGGCGGTCGTGAGAGAGATCGCCGAGCGCCGCACCAGGGTGGCGAGGGACATGTCCATGGTCTGCATGCCGAACTTCCCACCCGCCTGCATGGCCGAGTAGATCTGGTGGGTCTTGCCCTCACGGATCAGGTTGCGAACCGCCGGAGTACACACCAGCACCTCGGAAGCCACCGCCCTGCCCGGCCGCCCAGCGAGCGGAAGGAGCTGCTGGGTCACGATTCCCTGGAGGGCGGCGGCGAGCATGGTGCGAACCTGCTGCTGCTGGTGGGCGGGGAACACGTCGATCACCCGGTCGATCGACTGGGGAGCATCCTGGGTGTGGAGGGTGGCGAACACAAGGTGGCCGGTCTCCGCTGCGGTCAGGGCGGTGGAGATGGTCTCCAGATCGCGCATCTCGCCGACCAGGATGACATCGGGGTCCTGGCGCAGGGCGTGCTTCAAGGCTTCGGAGAACGAGTGAGTGTCCTCCCCCACTTCGCGCTGGTTCACCACCGCCGACTTGTGGCGGTGGAGGAACTCGATGGGATCCTCGACGGTGATGATGTGGCACCGCTTGGTCGAGTTGATGATATCGAGAATAGAGGCGAGGGTAGTCGACTTGCCCGACCCTGTCGGCCCGGTCACCAGAATCAGCCCGCGGGGAAGCTCGGCGAACTGGGCGACCGACGGGGGCAGTCCGAGCTGCTCCAGAGGAACGATCTCGTAGGGGATCGACCGCATCACTCCCCCCACCGAGTCGCGCTGGTAGAAGACGTTGACCCGGAACCGGCCGCAACCGGGAACTGCGTGAGCGGTGTCTAGCTCCTTCTCGGTTTCGAATTTCTCCCGCTGGCGCTGGGTGAGGATGGCGAAGATGAGCCGGCGGGTCTCGGAACCCGACAGCTTGGGGTACTCGGTCATCGGGGTCATCTCGCCGTGCAGACGCATGGTGGGATGGATACCGACGGTCAGGTGCAGGTCGGAACCGCTCGCCTCGACCACCTTGGTCAGGAGCTCGTTGATGTGGAGCTCTCCCTTGACGATGGAAAAGCCCGCATCCGCAAAATCCCCACCTTCCCCCGGCGCCACCGCCTGGGCCCCGCTGGGCACCCCTTCTCCATAGAGGGAACGCAGGACCTTCTCCAACTCCTTCTTGTCCGCCATTGCCGGTTTGACGGCGAATCCGGTTATCCGACCCATCTCCTCGATTGCCGATGTATCGGAGGGGTCCATCATGGCCACCACCAGCTCCTCGCCGACGATGTCCACTGCCACCGCCCGGTAGTGGGCAGCCAGATCCGGCGGGATCAACCCGTCCACTTTGGGGTTGAGGGTGATCTCGTTGAAATCGATGAACTGGAAGCCCGCCTTTCCAGCCACTGCGATGGCGAGGTCCTTCTCCGAGACCAGTCCCTCGGCGGCGAGCAGCTTCATAAAAGGAACCCCTTCGGATTCCTCGCGCACCAGCAACTGCTCCAGCGTGTCGCGCGACAAGACCTTCCTCTCGACCAGCAACTCACCCAGTTGCCGCGATGGGCTCTGCATCCTCAGACTCCTGTTCTGTTGCTAAGAAACGACCCGGAGCACTTCCTCGACGGTGGTCGTCCCCATCCGGACGTGGTTCATCCCGCACTGGATAAGCGTCTGCATCCCCTGCGAGGTGGCCATCTTACGGATGTCCTCGGTGTGGGAGCCCTCCACGATCATCTGGCCGATCTCCTCGGTGACCGTCATCACCTCGTAAAGAGCCATCCGGCCCCGAAACCCGGTCTTGGAGCAGATGTTGCAGCCTACCGGGCGGTACAGGGTGATCGGCTGGTCGGAACCCTCGGGGAACATCCCGAGCTGGTCGGCCAGCCGTGATTGTCCGGGGGCGAGATAGAAGGGTTCCTTGCAGCGGTCGCAGAGCTGGCGGGCCAGCCGCTGGGCGACCACCGACGACAGGGACGAGGAGACCAGGAATGCCTCGACCCCCATCTCGGTCAAACGCAGCGGGGTGGACGCGGCGTCGTTGGTGTGGAGGGTGGACAGCACCAAGTGGCCGGTGAGCGAAGCCTCGGTCGCCATGCGGGCGGTCTCAAGGTCGCGGATCTCCCCCACCAGGATGATGTCGGGGTCCCCCCGCATCATCGCCTTGAGGCACTTGGGGAAGGTGAGCCCGGTCTTGGAGTTCACCTGGATCTGGTTGATGCCCGGGATCCGGTACTCCACCGGGTCCTCGGCGGTAAGGATGTTCTTGGAATCCTCGTTGAGGACGTTGAGGGTCGCGTACAGGGTGGTGGTCTTGCCCGACCCGGTGGGGCCGGTCACCAGGATGATTCCGTGGGAGCGACGGTAGGAGTCCTCGTAGCGCGCCAGCGCATCGGGCATGAACCCCAGCTCCTCCAGCTTGTAGAGAGCCTTGGAGTGATCCAGGATTCGCATGACCATCTTCTCTCCCCAGGAGGTGGGGATGGAGACGACCCGGAGGTCGATGGTGCGCCCGTTGACGTCTGCGGTCATCCGGCCGTCCTGGGGAAGGCGGTGCTCGGCGATGTCCATGTCCGCCATGATCTTGATGCGCGAGGTGACCCCGTTCTGGATGTTCTTGCGGAGGTGCATCACCTCGTAGAGCACCCCGTCGATCCGGTAGCGGACCCGCACCTCGTGCTCGGTCGGCTCGAAGTGGATGTCGGAGGCCCGGTCGGTCACCGCCTGGGAGATCATCAAGTTCATCAGCTTGACCAGCGGTGCGTCTTCGATGGCCTCGCGCAGATGGGACAGGTCGTCGACCTGGAACTGCTCGCCGGCCTGGTCGGAGATGTCCTTGACCAGCTGGTCGTGGCGGTACTGGGTCTGGATGGCGTGTTGGAGGTGAGACGGGGTGGCTACTACCACCGAGATCTCACACCCGGTCACGGCACGGATGTCGTCGATGGCCACCACGTCGGAGGGGTCTGCCATCGCCACTACGAGGCGATTGCCGTCCCAGGTGAGAGGCAACACGTTGTAGCGCCGAGCCAGTGCGTCGCCGATCATCGACGCCGCCGAGGCGTCCACCGTGTAGTCCTCCAGGTCGACGTACTTGTAGCCGGCCGCTTCCGCCAGGATCCGCACCAGGTCCGCTTCGCGCACCATTCCCTCGTCGAGAAGCACCCGGCTGAGGGGTTTCTCGGTCTCCGCCTGCTTGCTCATCGCATAATTCAGGGCATCCTGAGTCAGCAACCCGTCCTGGAGGAGGAGGGTCGCAAGCTGCTGCTGGTTGCCCCGGATCATTACCACTTTTGCCTCTTATCGGTATCCGGGCAGGAAAAGTGAACCTTCAGCAATCCGGATCCCCTCACCCTGCACGTCGCGTGGGCTACGACCACAACACATCGTAGCAGGTACTTTTACGTAAATCCATGACTCGCGGTCGGTGCGGAGCCACTCAAAGTGACATGCGCAAACGCTACCGGCGATCCAGACCGCGACCTCCGGTCGGGGCGACCCCTACTGGTGCACCGAGGAGATGAACCACTTGAGAAGGTCGGGCTCGTCGGTCGTGACCACACCGGGCCCCTGCGGAGCCGGCCTTTCCGCCATCTCGACCGGATCGGGGACCGCAGCTTCGGCAACGGCCACCGGCGCCGATCCGGGGTTCGGAGGCACCGGTGGCCCAGGTGGAGGAGGCGGCCCCAGGATCGGACCGTCCGCGAGCTGGGCGGCGAGCTGGCCAGCCGGCTCGGCCACGGAGCCTGCCGGTGCTTCCGGATAGGTCGGACCGGGTGCGGCCACTGAGGGCCCGGGCGCTTGATAGGCCGGACCGGGTGAAACCGATGCAGGGCCTGGAGCGGGATAGGAGGGGCCAGGCACGGAGGCTGCCGGTGATTCCGGATAAGCCGGGCCGGGCGCGGGATAGACCGGGTCGGACCCGGGATATGCAGGCTGGAGAGACGCGGCAGAGGGCATTCCGGGAAAAGGTGGGTCGCCGCTCTCCACACCGGTGGGACCACCTTCCGCCTGCCCGTAGATTGGCACGTGCGGTTCGGGAATGGGAATGTCGTTCGCCGGAACCTGCCGTACCGGAGTGGGGGTCGGGGGCTCGGGCATCGGAATCGCCGGCGTGGGAATTTCTGGCGTCGCCGGAACCGGGCCGACACCCCCACCGGTCGCCGGCTGAACCGTACCCAGCCACTCGGCAAGTTCTTCCTCGCTGGGTATCCCGGCGATCAACTCCTGAGGGTCCTCCACCCCCTCGGGCGCGCTAATCGCTGCCTCCAGCTCGTCGAGTTCGGGGACGTCGGGTACGACCGACAAGTGCGGCACCGTCGGCGCCGACCCTCCCTGCTCCCGATAGATCCCCGGCCGCGGAGCAGGCGTAGGGCGCGCCGAGTCTGAGGAAAGGCTCGGCATCCGCACGAGCGGGGACCCATGAGGAACAACGCCCTCGGCCTCTCGTGCAACGCTCGGTGCCGGTGAACCCGAAGCGGTCCCGATGTCGCGTCCGGGCGGATCGAACGGAGGGTAGACGATCAGAAGCCCCCGGGTCACCAGCGAAGCCAGACCCGTTACCACCTCCGCGGTGGTGAGCCCTGCGCTCTTGCCGAGCTGCTCCACTACATCGGCGCCCTCAGCCCCTCCCGCCGACGACATCTCGGCCACTCGGGCGATCAGCTTCCACTCGTCGGCGGAGAACTCGACCGATTTCACCGACAGGTCGGGGGCGAGCCTGATCGATTCGATCACCGGAGCGAGCTGGTGTGCCACGCTCCGCCACTCCTCAAGAAAGGGCCCCACCTCAATTCCCCGGTAGCAATCAGCGGGTGGGGGCGCCGACTCGAACCAGAATGTCCCCGATGTCATCCTCAGGCACCGGAATAGGGCGTCTCGAGGGTCCCGAGCACCATCCACCTCGTGTCCGACCATCAGACCCTGGGACAACCAGACCGCCGACGAGCCGGCGTTCGACCCCACCTCGTCAACCAACGCTGCGGGGTGCGAGGAGACGCGCAGCACTCCGGTCTTCTCGGTGCCTGCAAGCAAAACAAGCACTTCGTCGAGCGGAAATTCCTCGATCGAACCTTTCAGAGCCATCGATCCTCCAGGTCATGGCCCCACTCTCAGGGACCGCATCACCACAGAACATCGTATCGGGGGCCGGGCCGAGCCGCCGGAAAAACTCGTGCAGGGAAGATCGCTCCGGGCAGGGCTACCGGAATGACGTGTGCAGGGAGCGGCTCAGGTGTTCGGGAGCTATCCCGAACCCACCTCTCGCCGTGCGGCGGCGCCCATCGCCTCGATGGGCGCCTCTACGCCAGTCCAGAGGGTGAAGGCGATTGCCGCCTGATGGACCAGCATCCCCAGCCCGTCCACCGCCTGGGCGCCCGCATCGATCGCCTGGCGCAGGAACGGCGTCACCAATGGGTGATAGACGATGTCGACCGCCACCTGACCGGGACCGAGCCGGCCGGGGTCGATCGGGTACTGCTCTCCCTCGTGACCCCTCATCCCCACTGGCGTGGCGTTGACCACCAGGTCTGCTTCCTCGACGTCGTCGTGGCTCCCTACCCGACCTCGAGGGCCGGCCAGCACGGCGGCCGCGTGAGCCCGTCCCGGCGACCGGTTGACCACGATCACCTCTTCTGCTTGGGCTTCGGACAGGGCGAGCACCAACGCCCGTGCTGCACCCCCGGCACCGAGCACCACGCAACGCAGTCCGGCGGGATCGAAATCGTGGGAAGCTGCCACCGCGTCGAGAAAGCCCTGACCGTCGGTCGAGTCCCCGACCAGGGTGCCATCGTCTCGGAGAACGACCGTATTGACCGCTCCCAGCAGTCGGGCCCGCTCGGTCAAGAGGTCCACCCCGTGTGCTGCCGCATCCTTGTGAGGCATGGTCACCGAAAGCCCGCGGATGCCCATCGCCCGCATCCCATTGAGCGCCTCGGACACATGCCCCTCGGCCACCGGAAAAGGCACGTACACCCAATCGAGCCCGGCTGCCTCGTACGCGGCATTGTGGATGGCGGGAGACAGGGAGTGAATGACCGGATCTCCGATGATCCCGGCTACGGAAGTCGCCCCAGTGAGGGTGCTCACCTCACCTCACCGGCACGCGCAGATCCCCCGCCCGCTCGCCCTCCGCGCATCCGTTCAGCACGGGCATCCGTTCTGGCGAGCCAGTGCGATATTGGCGTTCTGTCCGGACAGAGACGTCGAAAAAGCCTCGTCGCCCTGCTTGTCGATGGTCACGTAGTAGAGCCAGGGTCCCTGGGTGGGATGGAGGGTCGCCTCGAGCGCCGCCTCCCCGGGCGCCGCGATCGGCCCAGGGGGCAGACCGGTATGCAGATACGTGTTGTAGGGGCTGGGAGTCGACGTCTGCGCGTCGGTGAGCTCGGAAGTCACCGACTGCCCTTGGAGACTCAGCGCGTAGATCACCGTCGAGTCGAGTTGGAGCTTCATCCCCTCCTTGAGCCGGTTGTAGACGACTTCGGCTACCTTGGCCATGTCGGAGGAAGACTTCGCCTCTCGCTGGACGATGGATGCGACGGTGATCGCTTGGATGGGGGTCAATCCCACCTCCGCGGCACCCGCGTCAAGGCCGATAGACGAGGCAACCTTCACGAGCTGGTCGGACATCTGCTGGGCGATCCGGACATCTGACTCGTTGGGCGATATGAAGTAGGTGTCCGGGAAGAGCAGTCCTTCCCACCCACCGCCCGAGACGTGATAGGGCGACCGGACCAACCCTCCGGACAGTGCCGCGAGGAAGCCGGCCGAGGTGTGCCCCTTGAGGTTGCCGACCGCGGCAGCGATTTGCTTCTCGGTGAAACCCTCCGGGATGGTCAGATGGGCATAGTCGAGCGCAGGATCCGGGCCGGCTCCGAAGGTCGTTTCGATCGACGCGAACGACTCGTGCAGGTGGAACCGGTAGGGACCCGACACGATCGTCTTCACCGGGTGGATGCGCAAGTAGAGCCGGAACACGAGCGGGTGGTCTATCACTCCATTTGCCGAGAGCATGTCGGCCACCTTCGACGCGGAAGCACCCGCGGGCACGTTGATGGTCACTGCCTTGCCGGGAGGTCCTGAGGGATGAACCTGTGCCTCGACCCATCGGAAGCCGACGAATCCGGCGACAATCACCACCACCAGAACAGTCGCCAGCCAGACGAGGAGGCGCCGGCGTCTTCCGCGACGGGAACGGGAACGCGGATCGCTCACCTTCGGCCGTCGGCGGAGGTGGGAAAAGTCGCCTGGCTGGGCAGCGGTCCGGCGCGTTCCGTTGGGATCGGTGAATTCACCTTCGGCGAACGCGGACTCCTGGGTTCCTGACAACATCGCCCGAACCGTGTCGCGCTCAGCCGTACGGTGCGCAACGCGGGCGGCCTTGGCCTTCCCCTTCGCCGAGTGACGACCCGGGGCCATCAGGCGACGCTCCCCGAAACCGATACGCCCTGCATCCGGCGATTCATCAGCGAGCTTCCTCGGTGCTGGCGGGATGCGCGTCCAGCCACCCCTGGAGCATCACCGCGGCGGCACTCGCGTCGATCTTGGCGCGACGTTGCCGTCCGCGGCTCCCCCCTTGGGCAAGGGCATTGCCTGCAACCACCGTCGTCAGCCTTTCGTCCCACGTCTCCACGGAAAGTCCGGTGGCCTCGGCTATCCGAACCGCCTCCTCCCTGGCCGCCCGGGCCGGAGCGCGCTCACGGCCGTCCAGGGAGACCGGCACTCCCACCACGACCCGGTTCACCCCCCACTCGGTGGCGATAGAAGCGAGCGCCTCACGATCGCGACGAGGGTCGCCACTCCGGACTACTGTATCGCACGGCGATGCTATCGTACCGGTCTGATCCGAGACCGCAACGCCGATCCGGACTGCTCCCAGGTCCACTCCCATCGTCCTCACCTTCCGAGCGCTTCGGAAACCCGCCGCCGGACGATGTCGAGCGCCTCGTCTATCCGGGAGACTTCCCGGCCTCCCGCCACGGCTACCTCCTGCCCACGCCCGGCACCCCCACCGACCGTCTTGGCTGCGTCGGCGATCAATTCGGAGGCGACCACCGTCGATCCCTTGGGAACCGCCGCCACCAGGGACACTCGCGTCCCGTCAGGACTGCCTCCCAGCACCACCGCCCGGATGCCTGTGTGGTTCCGGACCTCCATCGCCAATTCCCGCAGCTCATCCGGACTGCCTCCGTCACGGCGGACGACTATGACGCCACCCTCGGCTCCTGAAGCCATGACACGAGCAACCTCGGTTCGTGCTGCCGAGCGCATGACCTTCATCTCTTCGTCGGCCGCCTTGAGCCGGGCGAGCAGCCGCTCCAGCGCATCGGGCAACTCGGCGGGTGAGACCTTCAGCGCTCGGGAAGCCCGCTCCAGCTTCTCTTCGACGTCGCGCACGTAGCGAAACGAGACCGATCCGGTCACCGCCTCCACCCGCCGGATTCCCGATCCGACCGATCCTTCGCTCACCACCTTGAGGGGGCCGATCATCCCCAGCGCGGCGACGTGTGTGCCCCCACAAAGCTCCAGCGACCTGCCCGCCTCGACCACCCGTACGGTGTCGCCATACTTGTCCCCGAAAAAAGCCATCGCCCCGCGGGCAAGAGCTTCCTCCTTGGGAAGCTCGGTGACCTGCACCGCTTCGTCGGTCAGAACACTTCCGTTGACCAGATCCTCGACGCGGGCAAGCTCCTCCTCGCTGACCGAGGCGAAATGGGAGAAGTCGAAACGTAACCGGTCGGGGGCCACCAGCGATCCCTGCTGGTGGACGTGTTCCCCCAGCACCTGCCGCAATGCCCAGTGGAGAAGATGGGTTCCAGTATGGTTCCGGCGCACCTCATCGCGGCGCGAGGAATCGATGTGGGCAGTAGCGACCTCACCCGCGAGCAGGTCCCCCTCGCTGACCACCGCGAGGTGGCGCACCAACCCTGGAAGGGCGTAGGTGGTGTCCACCACCTCGGCGGTACCCGAAGCAGTGGTGATGGTGCCGGTGTCGCCCACTTGCCCACCGGATTCGGCATAGAACGGCGTCTCGGCCAGGAACACCTCGACCAACCTCCCCGACGGTACCGGCGCTCCGGTCCCGGTTACCTCGGGCGACACCGCCGGCACAGCCACTTCAACGATCTCCGACTGGGTTTCCGCCTGCTGGTAGCCGCGGAATCGGGTAGCGCCCACCCGTTCGACAAGTTCCCGGTACGAAGCTTCCGAACCACTCGCTTGGCGGGTCCCTTTGACGGCTTGGCGCGCTCTCTGCCGTTGCCCCGCCATTGCCACCTCGAAGCCCTCCATGTCCACCTCCACCTCCCGCTCGGAGGCGATCTCCCGGGTCAAGTCGATGGGGAAACCGTGGGTGTCGTGAAGAAGGAAGGCGACGTCGCCGGGAAGGGTGCCCCCGGAATATTCGGCAAGGCGATCTTCGAGAAGTGCCAATCCCGTGCTCAGGGTACGCCGGAACGACTCCTCTTCATTGGCGATGGCGTCCTTCACCACTCCCGCCTTGGCCCGTATATGGGGATAGGCAGTGCCCATGGTTTCCACCACACTACCGATCAGTTCGCCCATTAGCGGTTCCTCACGGCCCAGCTGGGCTGCCTTCAACACCACCCGGCGAACCAATCGACGCAGCACGAACCCGCGGCCTTCGTTGGAGGGAACTACTCCTTCGGATGCGACGAACACGATCGCACGCGCGTGGTCGGCTATCACCCTGAGAGCGACTTCGACCCCCCCGGTGCTCTCCGTCCTAGTTCTGCCGGTCACTTCCTCGGCAACCCTCATGGTCGGTGCGATGACGTCGGTGTCGAACACCGAATCGGTGCCCTGAAGAATGGGGAGCAACCGCTCCAGCCCTCCACCGAAGTCCACCGACGGGGCAGGGAGCGCCACCAGCTCACCGCCAGCGACTTTCTTCTCGTACTGCATGAAGACGAGGTTGCCGATCTCAACGTACCGCTCTGGATTGCCCAACGCCGGTCCCCCACCGGCACCCCACCGCTCTCCCTTGTCGAAGTACAGCTCCGAGCAGGGACCGCATGGCCCGGTCTCCCCCATCTTCCAGAAGTTGTCCTCCCCCATCCGCTGCACCCGGCTTGCAGGAACCCCGACCGACTCCACCCAGATCTTCTCCGCCTCGTCGTCGGTGTCGTGGACGGTGATCCACAGCGAGTCGGGGTCGATGCCCAGGCGGGTCGTGTAGAACTCCCACGCCCAGGGGATCGCCTCCGGCTTGAAATAGTCCCCGAAACTGAAGTGCCCCAGCATCTCGAAAAAGGTCAGGTGCCGGGCGGTAGTGCCGATGATGTCGATATCCACCGTCCTGACGCAGGGCTGGATGGTGGTCGCTCGGCGGAAGGGAGGCGCCTCCCTGCCAGTGAAGTAGTCCTTGAACTGGACCATTCCCGCAATGGTGAACATGACGGTCGGGTCCACCGGGACCAGGCGAGCATGGGGCGCGGCGGTGTGCCCGCGCTCCACGTAGAACTGAGTGAACGCTTCTCGGATCTCGGCGGCGGTCTTCGGAGGTGTCATGAGCCGCCAGCGAGCCTACCGGCAGCGGGCCCGGCGTTTCCCACCCGGCGGCCGCCTGGCGGCTGGCATGGTCCCCGCTCCCGCGAGTCTCGTTCAGTCCACGAGCTCGCTCGCTCTGATCGTCCTGCCTGTCTACTTACAATCGTCTATATTTGCTATTGTGCCTGCCGATAGGACCGCCGGGCTCCTGCTTTCCCGATCCCGCAAGCGATCGAACCTGACCCAGGCCGAAGTCGCCCGCCGTGCTGGAGTCACCCAATCGGTGATCGCGGCGTACGAGTCCGGTCGCAGGCAGCCCACCGTTCCTACCCTCCGGCGTCTCGTCGCCGCAGCCGGAGGACACCTTGCGCTCATCGACAAGGCAGAGCCGACCATCGAGCGCCTCAATCCGCCCCCTTCCATGACGGACACGGGCAAGGGACACGAACCGCCACCTGGCCGGCAGCGACCCTACCGGCCGATGAGGATCGCCGACCTGGCAATTCGAATCACCTCCGAAGATGATCCGCTCCTTTGGTTTTCCGTTGCGGAATTCCTCACCGAGTACGGGTTCGAGGACCGCTCCTCCCGCCATACCCTGCTCGAGGAGCGCCCCGCACCGTCGGGCTCACCACGTATTGACGCATTGCTAGCCGCGCTTGCCGAACACCTGGCCATCCATGACGGTGCCGAACCCTCCGCGTGGGTCGACGAACCCGATCGATTTCTCGATCGATTCTGGTTTCCCACGAATACCGCTGCCGCTCGTGCCGACGCCATGGTGCAGGCTCCCGCGTCTTTTGTCAGACGAGGGATATTCATCGAGAGAACCAGCCTGATGCGGGTATGAGCGGAGCGCCGAGACTCGACAGGTCAACCGTCCTCGAAGCGTTCACCCGATTGGCAGAACGCCTATCTCGCAAGGACATCGTTGCGACTGTGTATCTTTTCGGAGGCGGTGCCATGCTGATGGCTTTCGACGGTCGGGCGGCTACCTCCGACCTAGATGCCCGCTTAACTTCCACGGCCGGCATCATTCATGACGTCCACGCAGTGGCGGACGAAATGGGGCTGCCGCGCTGGTGGCTCAATGAGCAGGGAACCAGCTACCTACCTCGCCACGACGATCCCCATTCAGTCCCGGTATTCGACCACCCGAATCTCCGCGTCGGTCGGGTATCCGATCGCCATCTCCTCGCAATGAAGGTGGCTGCAAGCCGGCGAAACACCTCCGACATCGCCGACATCGCCCTGCTTGCGCGACGTCTGGGGTTGAAGTCAGCACCGGAGATCATTCGGCTCTATGGCGAGGTCTTCCCCGATGAGCCACTGAGTGAACGAAAGCGGGTCATCATCGCCGAAGCGATCCGGGAAGATACGGACACCACCAGCGAACGACCAAGATAGTCTCAGCGGATGGCAACCTGGGCCCACCAGGAGGTGCTCACCGCGGAGAAGGACGACGGTATGGGTAACGGTGGGGGCCCGGAGCCCCCCTCACACCGGTGCGAACCCGACCACCGGGGCGGGGATCGACTGGCCCCCCAGGGAGCCGACGAAGCCGGCGTCGCCGAAGGCGAACACCCCCCCGTCCTGGGCGACCATCCAATAGCCTCGCCCGTCGGCGGTCACCACCATGCCGTTTACCGGCTTGGCTAGGGCGGCCACGATCGAGTTGGACCCCCCAGGTGGCTGGCTCGGGTTCAACTGCCCGGTGGATCCGTAGAAGCCAGCGTCCCCGAAGGAGAAGATCCCCCCGTCGGCGGCCACGAACCAATATCCCTTGCCGTCCGACGTCGATGCCATGGCGACCGCCGGCTTGTTCAGGGGAAGGATGGAATTCGATCCGCCGGGTGGGGCATTGGGATTCAACTGCCCCGGCGAGCCGAAGTAGGAGGCATCTCCGAAGGTCATCACTCCCCCGTCGGATCCCAGCATCCAGTACCCCTTGCCGTCGGGGGTGGGTGCCATGTTGACGATTCCACCGGCAAGCTTCAATCCCTGGGACTGGGGAGAGCCTTCGTCGGGGGCATCCCCGGCGGTCACCACCTGGCCGGTGGCGGTCGCCAGCCAATAACCCTGCCCGTCGGGAGTGGAGGCGATGGTGACCACTTCCCCCGAGGGAGTGGCCGACAAGGCGAAGGCGTGGGCGTCGCCGAAGGCATCGACCCGGCCGGAAGGCGAGACCACCCAGTAGCCCTTGCCATCGGGGGTCGGGGCGATGGCCGCCGCCGAGCCCAGATCGGTGGCCGAACCCAGAGCACCCCCGGATCCGCAGTGGTATACGGTGCCGTCGGAGCCAAGCATCCAGTACCCGGCGCCGGAGGCGGCGACCGCCCCGATCCCCGAGGCGCAACCCGATCCAGAGGAACCCGGGGTAGTTGAAGGAGGGGTGGGATTGGTGGTGGAAGTGGTGGAAGTCGGGGTGGTGGTGGAGGTGGTCGTCGCGCTCGGCGCGTTCAGGGCGATGTCGGGGAAGTTGAGCTGCACGGTTGAGGCCAGCCCGAACGCCGAGGCGCCAGCCACTGTCTGCCACGAAGAGATCGGAAAGGACGCCGCTGCCGAGGTGGTGCTCGCGCGCTGGATCACCGGCGTTGACCCGGGACCCGATCCCAGCGCTTCATAGAGGAAGTAGGTTCCCGTCGCCGGATCGAAAAGACAGCCCGGCGGGGCAGCCGGATTCCCGCTCGGAGCGAAGACGGTTGCCAGGTACGAGTAACTCCCCTGAAGACTGGGCGAGGAGTAGGCCACCGTGGTGCCGTTTTCCAGCACGTACATCACGTACTGATGGCCGTCGAAGCACGCGTCCGGATCGGTGGTCCCGGTGGCCGCGTTCCCGGAGCCGTTGGCGGTGACCAGCCGGTCGCCAGGATCCATGGTGAACCGGGTTCCGTCGGAACCGGCAACCTCGGTGGCCGACTCTATCCTGGAGGTAGAGCTGCACGAGGGCGACGGGGTTATCCCCGCACACATCATGTAGAACACCATAACGATCGACCCGTCCGTGGTTAGGATCGGATCCGGGTCGACGAAACCGTATCCCGATGGCAGCCCGCTGATGCTAACCGCCGACTTCGTCATCTGGCCGGTTGCCTCGGAATACTCGAAAAGCTGCGAGGTTTCGTTCACGAAGTCGGTAACCCCGTATACGTAGACGTTGCCGTTCCGCACTACCAGGCCCGACGAGCTGGCAGTGACCGGAGTGAAGGCGGCTGGCGCCAGTGACCAGGAGGACCCGTCATTGGACTGGGCCAGATAAGTGGTCTGGTTGCGGGGGTCCGAGCAGTTCGACGTGGCCGAATTGCACCCGGTGAACGACATGACATACGTGTCTGGAAGAAGGTTCGAGCCGACAGCAGTGGTCGGGGCGGTGGTGGTCGGGGCGGCAGTCGTCGAAGTCGTGGTGGTCGCGCCGGCGACCGTGTCGATCTCCATACTCACTGCGCCTCCGCCGTTGTCCCACGTGGTGATCAGGTCGTTGCCGAAGAGCAGGGTATGCGGCCGATTTCCCTGACCGTTGCCGACCAGTGTGGTCGAGGAGAGTTGGTTTCCAGACGAGTCGAACAGGTAGCGAACGATATTCCCGTTGTCGCTGCCACTCGGAGAAGGAAGAAGGGGCGAGAGGACCCGGGCCGTTACCGCCATGTCGCCACCCGGGAGAACGACCGCAGTCCCCATCGCGTAGTTGGTGCCAGAGGTCGCCAGGAGGGTCTTGGCCGACACCGCGTTCCAATTGGCATCGTAGGTCAGCTCCATGAGATTGGATTGCATGTTCGGCGCCAGAGTGGTCGGAGCGATGACCGTGAATCCCGAGCTGGTCGCAAAAGCGCTCGATCCTGCGTTCTGGTCGTACTGCGCGCTCTGCTCGCCCCCGATATCGGTGATCGACTGGAGTTGGAGCGCGAAGTTGTAGCGGAACAGGCGGTTGCTGTCGGGGGGCAAGAAGTGGGCGACGGTGATTCCGTTGGGCTCGGCCACCAGGAACATGTCATTGGTGCGGACAGTGTTGGAGTTGGGTGCCTGCACCGTGGTGGAGAAGGGGAGGCCGTTCTTTACCACCTGTATCGATCCCACCACGTTGAAGCTGTCATCCAGTTCGAAGAGCCACGAGTTCTGTGCCGAGGAGTCCGATACCACGATCCAGTGGTGCCCGTCGGCGTAGATGTGCCAGTGGTCGGCCAGCCCGCTCGCCCCCACCTGGGAGGGGGTGATCACCGTCTTCCAGGATGGAGCACCGGTCGGGTTTGACGGGTCGAAATAGGCCATCTCCACCGCCTGGTTCTCAGCCGCCGAGAGGACCACCCGCCCTTCCGAGTCGGTCACCGCATGGAGCCAGAGACCTGCTCCACTCAAGGAAAAGGGTGTTCCCTGAGTGATGGTCGGTGTGCTCGCATGGATGGTGGCGCCGGAAACGGCAAGCGAACCGGTGGCGATCATCGCTCCCGCAACAAGTACTGCAGTCGCAGCGACCACTGCCCTTCTATGAATCGACGGCAATCGATGCCTCACTTTTCCCGTACCTCCTGGTTGGGGAGAACTTCCCTCCTGACCTCTTCGCGACTGTAACGAAGGAACCGTGATCGTGCTCGGGTGCGCCCGGGGAATGCCGGACAGGCACGGACAAGTGATAGCGCGCCTGGAGGATGACGAGGTCATCGCCGTCTACGAGGTAGACGAGTCGGTGCTCGTCATCGATTCGTCGTGACCAGCAGCCGGCCATTTCATGCCAAAGAGGTTCGGGTTTCCCCACCCCCTCGAATGGATCGCGCATTGCGGCATCGATCAGCGAATTGATCCGCTTGAGCAGCGAGCGATCCGTGCTGACCCAGTGCTGATAGTCATCCCATCCGTGCGGGGATCAACTGGCTCACCGCCAGCGTGGTCGACAGTGTCGCCGCCGTGATTTCGTCCCTCTTCGACGAAGCTAAACGCTGAGACCCACGCCGCCTACGGGACTAGGTGGCCCATATTGATGGGGTCCATCCGGGTTCTCCGTGGGTGGAACCGGCCAAGGCATGCTGAACTTCTAGCGCGCGCCTACTGGCACGCTCGTCGAGATCCAACCATCGGAGAGATTTCAGCAGGCCATCGAACAGCTCGTCGTATTGCTTACCGGTCTCAGCACGGTGCATGACCTCCAACGCAATCGGAACGCACGTGGCCACCTCGTCGCGCTCGATCCGCTCAGCCAACTTCTCAGTGATATCTGGCCGCGACCTTTTGTTGGCCCAGGCCCAGATGGACGAGTCGGCAAGGTATACGGGCACCGATCAGGGGCCAGCCTGGCCGCGGAGTGCGACCAGGTCCTGGGGCTCGACGATGTCGAGGCCCCCTTGGCGCAACAGCCGTAACCGCTCGCCGATAGCCGCCTCCTCTCCATGGTCCGAAGGCCGGTAGAAGGGACCCTCCCCGGGACGGGCGGTAGCCGGACCGACTCCATCGGGTAAGTATCGTTGCTCGACCCACCCGCGTGGGTCGTCGTGAGGATAGACGTAGCCGGCGCCGTGGCCGAGAGCCGAAGCCCCCCGATAGTGAGAATCGCGGAGGTGAGCGGGGACCGGCGGCTGTGCTCCGCGATTCTCGCCAATGTGGGACTGCGCCGCCCACAATGCAGCGGCCGACCTGTTCGACTTGGGAGCGGTGGCCAGATGCACCGCCGCTTGAGCCAGGTTGAGCGCGGCTTCCGGCAGACCGACCAGCTCCAATGCCTGTGCGGCGGCGACAGCAATCCACAGCGCGGAGGGGTCCGCCTCCCCGATGTCCTCGCTGGCCGCGATGACCAGGCGTCGCGCGACGAAACGGGGATCGCCACCCGAGCCGATGATCCGGGCCAACCAGTACACCGCTGCGTCCGGGTCCGAACCGCGCACCGACTTGATCAGCGCCGAGGCCATGTCGTAATGAGAGTCGCGGGTATAGGAGAGGACACGCTCGATGCCTGCTCTCTCCATGTCCGCAGAGGCGAGGACAACCTCCTCGCGGGAATCCGACGGAGCATGCGCCATCGCAAGCGAGTGGAGCAGCTCCACGACGTTGAGTGCCCTCCGGGCATCCCCACCGGCGATGCCGGCGATCTCTTCCAGCACGCCTTCGGCCGCCGCTGCGGGACGCCCGGAGTCGGAGGCCAGCCGGGCCACGGCTCTCGAAATCAGTGTGACCACCTCGTCCGCTCCCAGCGCTTCGGTGCGCAGCAAGGTGGACCGGGACAAGAGGGGCCCGTTCACCTCGAAAAAAGGGTTCTCGGTGGTCGCCCCGATGAACACGACCAGACCTTCCTCCACGAAGGGGAGGAGGGCATCCTGCTGGGCCTTGTTGAAACGATGCACCTCGTCGACGAAGAGGATGGTGCCTCGGCCGGACTGCCCGAGACGTTGCCGCGCTGCATCGGCTGCTTCCCGCACGTCCTTGACGCCGGCGGTCACGGCCGACAGGGCGACGAACTCCTTGGAGGTGTACCGGGCGGCTATACGCGCCAACGTGGTCTTGCCGGTTCCCGGCGGACCCCAGAGGATCACCGAGGAGAGCCGGTCGGCTTCCAGCATCGCTCGGAACGGCCCACCCGGACCCACAAGATGGGTCTGCCCGACCACTTCGTCGAGATCAGCCGGTCGCATCCGGGCTGCCAGGGGCGCCCGCCGGGCCAACTGGTCGGCGGCGGCAGAATCGAAGAGGCTCACCGGGCCGGGATCCCCCCAGGCGTGGCAGAATCGAAGAGGCTCACCGGGCCGGGATCCCCCCAGGCGTGGCAGAATCGAAGAGGCTCACCTCTTGGGGGGAAGGATGCCGATCCCCAACTCCCGGAGGGAACGATCGGCAAGCGGCTTGGGCGCGCCGGTCATCGGGTCGGCTCCCGACTGGGTCTTGGGGAACGCGATCACTTCGCGGATGTTCTCCTCGCCAGCCAGCAAGGCAGTGAGGCGGTCCAGCCCCACCGCAAAACCTCCGTGGGGAGGGGCACCGTAGCGAAATGCCCCGGTGAGGAAGCCGAACCGCTCTTCGGCTTCTTCCTCGGAGATACCCAAGGTGGCAAACACCTGGGACTGGATATCGGCACGGTGAATCCGGATGCTCCCCGATCCCAGCTCCCATCCGTTCAGCACCAGGTCATAGGCAAGGGATCGCACGCTTAAGGGGTCCTTGCCAAGGAGGTCCAGGTCGTCGGCATGAGGCATGGTGAAAGGGTGATGGGCAGCCATGGGATTCCCCTCCTCGTCGAGCCCGTCGAAAAGGGGGAACTCGGTCACCCATACGAACCTCAGCCCCCCCTCGGCAACCGGCGGTCGGCCCAGGTCCACCCGCAACTGCCCGAGCACTCGGCAGGCACGATCGTGCTCCCCCGCCACCACCAGCAACAGGTCGCCGGGCTTCGCCCCGCAGGCGGCGACGATCCCGTTCCTCTCGTCATCGGAGAGGAACTTGGCGACCGGGGATTCCAGGTCGGCGACCTTCGCGCGGGGCTCGGTCGCCGTGTCGTCGCCGGCCGGAGCGACGACCCGCATCCACACCAGCCCCGCAGCCCCCAGCGACTTGGCACGCTCCACCAGCCCGTCCAGTTTGGAGCGCGATGAGTCTGCCGCACCGGGGACGCAGATCGCACGGACCGCTTCCGCCTTGAAAGCGTTGAACCCGGTCCCGGCCAATACCTCGGCGAGATCGGTCAGCTCCATTCCGTAACGCAGGTCCGGCTTGTCGGTGCCGAAGCGCTCCAGTGCCTCCCTCCAGGTCATCCGGACCGGTACCTCTGGACGGGCCCCGGTGACTGCCTCGACTGCGTCGAGGACCGCCTCCTCGACGAAACCCAGCACGTCCTCCACTCCGACGAAGGACGCTTCGATATCGAGCTGGGTGAACTCGAACTGGCGATCGGCCCGCAGGTCCTCGTCACGGAGACACCGGGCGATCTGGTAATAGCGGTCCACTCCCGCCACCATGAGAAGCTGCTTGGCGATCTGGGGGCTCTGGGGCAAGACGTAGAAGGAGCCTTGTTGCAGGCGCGACGGGACCGCGAACTCCCGGGCACCCTCGGGAGTGGGCGTCCACAGCAGCGGGGTCTCCACCTCGGTGAATCCCTGCGCGAACATCGAGGCCCGGATCGCCGCGTTGATAGTAGATCGCATCACGAGGTTCTTCTGCAACCTCTCCCGGCGCATGTCGACGAAGCGGTATCGAAGACGTATCGCCTCGTCGGCCTCCGACCATTCTTCGAGGGAAAAGGGCGGGGGCTCCGCCTCGTTGAGGATCTCCACCGCACATCCGCTCACCTCGACCTGGCCGGTAGCGAGGCTCGGGTTCACCGTTCCCTCCGGGCGGGCGGTCACCGTCCCGGTCACCCGCACCACGTACTCGGCGCGGAGGTCGGCGGCTCCATCCACCACGCACTGGACGATCCCGGTACGGTCCCGCAGGTCGACGAAGGCGAGATGGGCGGAGTGCTCACGCCGCCGGGCCACCCACCCGCACAGCTCCACCGCCTCCCCGACGTCCCCGATGCCCAACTCACCGCACCAGCGGGTTCGCATCCCCGCAGGGCTACCATAACGTGTCACGATAATATCCTCTTCATCTCGATGGCGATTGTGGCGCGGGGAAGGGCGGTCTGGGTGTTCTCGGGGCGGGGCGATCCCGGGGAGGCATCCGCCTCCCGGAGCGACTTGAGGGACACGGTACCGGCGGCTACCTCGTCCGGCCCGACCACCAGGGCGAATCGAGCACCCGAGCGATCGGCAGCCTTGAACTGGGCCTTGGTCGAGCGCCCGCCGAAGTCCCGCGCCACCGCTATCCCCGCGCGCCGGAGATCGCGGGCCAGCACCGAGGCAACGCCGCCGCACAGGTCCACCACGAACACATCGGGTGCTTCGGAACTCTGCTCGGTACCCCGCTCGGCGACCAGAGCGAGGGCGACACGCTCGATCCCCGCGCTGAATCCGACCGCCGGCGTGGGAGGCCCGCCCAACGACTCCACCAGTCCGTCGTAGCGCCCCCCTCCCCCAATTGCGTTCTGGGCAGCGTCGAGGCTCCCCGCTGCGATCTCGAAGGTGGTCCGGGTGTAGTAGTCGAGGCCGCGAACCAGGCGCGGTTGGAGGACGTAGTCGATGGAGAGGGCGGCGAGCGCGGTCGTCACTCGACCGAAGGCGTCTTCACACTCCGCGCACAGGCTATCGACCTGGCGGGGTGCGTCAGACGTTGCCGCCACGCATTCGGCTTTCTTGCAGTCGAGCACCCTCAACGGGTTCTCGCGGTAGCGCTTTCGGTGCTCGGCGCACAGGTCTTCCTCCCTCCCGGCCAGATACACCATCAGCTTCTCGCGGTAATCCGGTCGGCACCGGGCATCTCCGAGTGAGTTGATCGAGAGGGTCTTGTCCCCCACCCCCACCCCTTCGAAGTAGTCCCACGCCAGGGCGATCATCTCCACGTCGGCCTCCGGATCGTCGGTGCCGATCGCCTCCGCCCCCACCTGGTGGAACTGGCGATACCGGCCGGCCTGGGGCCGCTCGTAGCGGAACATCGGACCCCAGTACCACACCTTCCAGGGCAGGACCGGCGGGGGGTTCTCCACGAAGGAGCGCACCACCGATGCGGTTCCCTCGGGACGGAGTGCCATCGAGCGACCCCCCTTGTCCTCGAACTCGTACATCTCCTTGGCCACGATGTCGGTGGAGGTGCCTACCCCGCGGGCGAACACCCCCACTTCCTCGAAGAGCGGGCTCACCACCAGCCCGTATCCTGCGAGCCGGGCGTGCTCGGCGAAGAGGTTCACCAACCTCTGGAACCCGGCTGACTCGGGTGGCACGATGTCTCGAGTGCCCACCGGCGCGCGAAACTGCGCCCGGGCATCGCTTTTCGACATTCGAGCAGTCTAGGCATCCCGGAAGGCGGCACCCGCCGGACGCCCAGGGCATCGCAGGACGTTGCTATAAGAATAGGGACACTGGATATAGCACGATGCCAATCCAATTACTATATTAATAGGCGATGACGCGACGTACAACACTCGATGTGGATGACGTACTGCTGAGAAGAGCCCAAGAGGCCCTCGGTACCGCCGGTCTCAAGGACACCGTCGATTCCGCCTTGCGGGAGGCGGTGCGCCACCACCTCCGCCGGCGGCTGGCCACCCGGATCGAGACGAGGGAAGGTATCGACTTGTCACCGGCGACCCTCGCCGAGTCTCGCCCGACCTGCTGAACCCGCCCGACCCGCTGAACCCGCCCGACCCGCTGAACCCGCCCGACCCGCTGAACCCGCCCGACCCGCTGAACCCGCCCGACCCGGTAAAGTTGTACTGCATCGACACCAGCGCATGGCACCGTGCTGGGCACCCCGATGTCGCATCCCGGTGGCGCACCTGCCTCGAATCCGACCAGATCGGCATCTGTGACCAGGTCCGGCTGGAGATCCTCTACTCGGCTCGGTCTGCATCCGATTACCAGGCCCTTGCCGACGAGCTCACCGGCCTTGCTCCTATTGCCCTGGGAGATGACGCCTACGCGCGCGCCCTTCAGGTCCAAGCTCTCCTGTCCCGTGCTGGCGGGCTCCATCATCGAAGCGTCAAGATCGCCGATCTTTTGATCGCCGCAGCCGCCGAGTCTGCGGACAGAATCGTGTTGCATTACGACGAAGACTTCGATCGTATCGGCGCCGTGACGGGCCAACCGACCGAGTGGATCGCGCCGCGAGGCAGTATCTGAGCGCCCGCGCTAGTCCCGGGACCTGCCCGCCCCTCCCGGGGTGACCCGGTACGCCTCGTAGACGCAGTCGAGCCGTTTGAGCGCAGCGATAACCGACTCGAGATGCTCTGAGTCGGCCAATTCGACCTCGAAGGACATCCTGCTCACCCGATCGGGACCCGCCCGCGACGCTGACGAAAGGATGTTCAGATGGTTCTCCGACAGCACACGGCTCACATCGGTCAACAGAGAGGCCCTGTCGAGAGAGCGAACTTCGATGCACGCGACAAAAGTCCCCGGTTTGGAATGATCCCATTCCACTTCGATCATCCGCTCGGTGTGGTCCCCGGAGAGGGACAGCGCGTTGGCACAGTCCGACCGGTGGACCGACACCCCCCTCCCCCGGGTGACGAAGCCGACTATCTCGTCCCCGGGCACCGGCGTGCAACATCGGGAGAGACGGATCATCATGTCGTCGAGTCCCTCGACGAATACACCCACCCTCCCCGGCGGCAGCGCCCGGGATGGCCGGCGGGCAGTGGTGGGAAGATGCTCCTCGGGCTCCTCGCCCGCCAGTTCCTTCGCCAGCCGTTGGACAATAGATCGTGATGAAATATGCCCTTCCCCGATGGCGGCGTGGAGGGCCTCCAGGTTGGCGTACCCGAGCTCACCGCCCACATGGACCATTGCCTCGGATCCGGCGAGCTTCTGGACCGGCATCCCCTCCCGCCGAAGCGCTTTGGCCAGCTCCTCCCTACCCGACTCGATCGCGTCCTCCCGCCTCTCCCGGGAGAACCACTGGCGGATCTTGGTACGGGCGCGAGGCGAGTGCACGATGTTCACCCAATCGCGCGAAGGCCCCGCTGCCTCCGACTTGGAGGTGATCACCTCGATGGTCTCACCCGAATGGAGCACGGTGTCGAGAGGGACCAGGCGGTCATTGACCTTGGCGCCGATGCAGCGGTGCCCCACCTCGGTGTGCACCGCGTACGCGAAATCGATGGGGGTCGAACCTGCCGGAAGGGTCATCACCTTCCCCTTGGGGGTGAACACGTAGACCTCGTCGCGCACCAGATCGAGCTTGAGGGACTCCATGAACTCGGCCGGATCGGGCGTCTCGGCCTGCCAGTCGACCAAACGCTGGACCCAGGCGACCTCCGCAGCGGAAGCCTCCCCGTCCTTGTATCCCCAATGTGCGGCGACTCCGTACTCGGCGGTGCGATGCATCTCCCGGGTACGGATCTGGACTTCCACCGCCTTGCCTCCCGGCCCTACCACGGTCGTGTGCAACGACTGGTACATATTGAACTTCGGAGAGTTGATGTAGTCCTTGAACCGCCCCTGGACCGGGTTCCACAGCCCGTGCACCACTCCCACCGCAGCCCAGCAATCTCTTGGCGAGTCCACGATGATCCGCACTCCCATCAAGTCGTAGATCTCGTTGAACTCCTTGCCCTTGATCACCATCTTCTCGTAGATGCTCCAGTGGTGCTTGGGACGGCCAGTCACTTCGGCAACGATGCCAGCTTCGCTCAATCGGTGGCCGACCGCCTCTATCAGCTCCCTGAGGAACACCTGCCTCTCCGGGGAGCGGCGATCGACCAATTGGGTAATCTCCCGATACGGTCCGGGAAGGAGCACTTGGAACGAGAGGTCCTCCAGTTGCCATTTGATCTCCTGTATCCCGAGGCGATGGGCCAGAGGGGCATAGATGTCCATGGTCTCGTGAGCCAACCGCTCGCTCTTCCATTCCGGAAGAGCGGCTGCGGTCCGGATGTTGTGGAGCCTGTCCGCCAGCTTGATCACCAGCACCCGCCAGTCTTCGGCCATCGCGACCAGCAGCTTTCGGATGGTGGCTGCCTGCTGGGCCTCCTTGGAATCGAAATTGAGGCGATCCAGCTTGGTGAGCGAGTCGACCAGTGCGGCGATGTGGGCCCCGAACTCCGTCTCGATCTCTTCCAGGGTCGTATCGGTATCCTCCACCGTGTCGTGCAGGAGGGCCGCCGCTACCGAGATGTCGTCCAGCCCCAACTCGGCCACCACCTGGGCCACGCTGAGGGGATGGGTTATGAAGGGGTCGCCTGATGCCCGGCTCTGGCCGCGGTGGACCCTCTCGGCGAAGGCGAACCCCCGGGAGATCAGCTCGACATCCCCCCCCGGCCGGTGCTCCCGATAAGCGTCGAGAACCGCCTCGATGCCGAGGGTGACCTTGGCGTGATCGATCATCGAGGTCATTGTGGCGGGATGTGGAACACGAAGCCCACGGCGTCAGCGGTGGAAACAGTCAACAGATACCAGTGTAGAACTGCCCTATCCCGGCGGCTCGCTCTCCCCCCGATGGCGAGCGTGCATGCCGCTAGCGGCGGCGCTTCTTCTTTCGGGGCCGTGGAGGGAGTTGGGATCCGCCTCTCGCGTCACGTGCGCCGACCAGCGACGGCGATGCCAGGGACGCCGGTGACTCATCCGACCCATCCTGATCGGCCGGCTCTTGCTCGCGGGAGGTTGGCGACGGCAACCCGGTCACGCTGGAGCCGCCGGAACGTCCCCGCGCCGCCGAACCGGGCTCGATCGCACGCCGCGGCCCCGCTGACTGGGCCACCCGCTCCTTCACCGACGTGCGCGCCTTGGACGTCGCCAAACGGGCGAAGTCGCTCGCCGAAAGGAGCTGATGACCGGCGCCGCGCGCTTCGAGCCTGCGGCGGATGGTCGCGTAACGAGTCTCCCGCTCCTTCAGCACCGCGAGAAGGGGCGCCGCAATGAAGATCGAGGAATACGCCCCGGAGGTCAACCCGATGAAAAGTGCCAACCCGAAGTACTGGAGGGTGGCCGCCCCCAGCACCTGGGCGCCCAGGATGAGCACCGAGAGGATTGGCAGGATCGCCACCAGGGAGGTGTTCACCGAGCGCATGAGCACCTGGTTCATCGAGAGGTTGACCGTGTCCGAGTAGGTGAGCCGGCCGCTGGCGCCGATCCCCTTGGCATTGTCCTCTACCCGGTCGAAAACCACCACTGTGTCGTATAGCGAGTAACCAAGAATGGTCAGCACCGCGATCACCGTGTCGGGAGTGACCTGGAGGCCGACCAGCGCGTAGACCCCGACGGTGACCGCCAAGTCGTGGATGACCGCCACGATGGCGGCAACCGCCATTCGCCATTCGAATCGTATCGAGATGTAGGCAGCGATGGCGGCGAAGAAGATGATCAGAGCCTCGATCGCCTTGGAGGAGATGTTGCCCCCCCAGGAGGGGCCGATGAAGTTCACCGAGACGTTGTTCGCCTTGGTATGGGCCAGAGCGGCCAGCGCGCCAGCCACCCTGTTCTCCACATCGTCACGGTGGGACTGGGAGCCGGCGACCTTGGCGTCCACACTGATGGTCTTTCCGCCGAGAATGGTGACGGTGGGGTTGGTGAGTCCAGCCTTGGTGACCGCCTTGGTCGCCTGATTCACCGTGACGTTCTTGGCGGCGACCTGCCAGGACACCCCTCCCTTGAAATCGATGGAGAGATTGAGGCCCCGGAAGCCCAAACCTGACATCCCGGCGATGATGACCAGCGCCGAGAATGCGAACCAGACCCTCTTGCGACCGATGAAGTCGAAGGCGGTCTCGCCCCGGTAGAGGCGCGAGCGGGCAGTGCTCTTGCGCACACGGCGGACTCGATCCTGGGAGGGAGTCTCCTCCCGCTCCTCCGGCGGCTCAGCCTCGACGGTGACACCGTCATCCGTCAGCTCGGTGCCGATCGGCTCGTTGACATCCGATTCCTCGTCCACCGGATCGTTCTCGGACGTCACGTCACTCATGCAGGATCCCCCGCCGCCAGGGGCTCCGGTGCCAGACCCCGGGCAACCCCGATCCAGCGCGCCTCGGTGAAGGCAGGATTGCGACCGAGCAGGATCACTAGCGGCCGAGTGAAGAAGTAGGTGGCGAACACGTCGAGCAGGGTGGAGAGACCGAGGAAGAAGGCAAAGCCCCGGACCGGCCCGATCGCCAGGAAGTAGAGGATGATTGCACCGATCAGAGATACCGCGTCGGCGGCGATCACGGTCCGGTAGGCCCGGCGGAATCCCTTGTCCACCGAGGAGCGGATGGTCTTGCCCTGCCGTACGTCATCCTTCAATCGTTCGAAGTAGACGATGTAGGAGTCTACGGTGACCCCGATGGAAACGATCACCCCTGTGATGCCCGACAGGTCCAGCGTCTCGCCGGAGGTGTGCCCGAGAAGCGCGGTGATCGACCAGAGGAAGATGCCGGTCAGCCCAAGCCCGGCCACCACCACGATCCCGAGGGCCCGGTAGTAGATGATGGTGTAGGCCATCACCAGGGCCATTCCGAGGATGCCGGCGAGGAGCCCCGCCCGCAGGGACGCCTTGCCCAGGGAGGGAGACACCGTCTCGACGGTCAACTGCTTGAGCTGGACCGGGAGGGCGCCGTAGCGCATGACCAGGGCGATGCTGTTTGCCTGACTCTCGGTGATGGGCGCTCCGGTGGACCCGGATATCTGCCCTTGACCGTTGAAGCTGGTGAACGATGCCTGCCCGGGCTGGATCACCGGGGCGGAGACCACCTCGCCCCCGACAGCGATGGCCACCTGCTTATGGAAGTTGGCCTGGGCGATGGTGTCCCAGGTCTTCGATCCCTTGGAGGTGAGGGTGAAGTTGACCACCCAACCAGGCGTTCCCGGAACAACCCCGGCGGTGGCGGTCTTGACGATCGTGCCATTGGCGCCCAGAGGACCGAGCAGGTACCGGTAGTACGGCCGCTTGTTGGTGGTTAGGGAAGGCACCGGGTACAGCACGTACTGAGGCGGTGTGCCCCCCACCGTTGGCTGTGAGGACGGAACCTCGCTTGCGATCCCGTTCAGCTCATTGGACTGGCTGGAGGAGGAGATCGACTTCTGGCAGATGGTGTTGAGAAGGGAGGGGGAGATCGACGAGGCGGACACCTTGGACTTGGTCGAAAAGGGAGGCAGGGGGATGCCGTTGGACTGCCCGGTCGAGCTCGAGGGCTGCGCGCAGGCCACCGGTCGGAACTCCACCTGGCCGGTCTGGCCGATCTCGTTCACCAGGGTGCGGGGGTTCTTCACCCCGGCCATCTGAACGATGATCTCCTTGCCCTGGACCTGGACCTGAGGGGTAGCCACTCCCAGGGCCCCGATCCGGCTCCCCATGATGGTCGCCGCTTCCTGGATCTTGTCCTGGGGAACCTTGGGAGAAGTGGGCGTGTAGACAACGTACGCCCCGCCAGCCAGGTCCAGCCCGAGCTTGGGGGACAGCCCGGCGACGAACACTCCCGCGAACATCCCGAGAACCACCACCACGCTGACCAGAAGGGGCACCCACAGGGGGCGCTGGCGCCGCCGCGGAGGGCTCATTGCCCCGAATCCGGGCTACCGGAGCTGTCCGGGTCGCCATCGGGCTCGTCCGGCTCGTCCGGATCGCCTTCCACCTCGGCCACCGAACTGAGCTTTCGGGAGATCGCCTGGCGCAGAAAGGTCATCTCCACCGGCTGGGAGGCGCCTCCCTCTTGGGGAACAATCCCCGGCGCGACCAGCAGCACCACTCGATCGTCGTGGGTCTCGACCACCGTGCCCACCAGGCCCCCCACCGTCACCACTTCGTCGCCAGGGCCGATCTGGGACATCGCCTGCTGCTGGGCGCGCTGCCTGCTCTTCTGGGGCCGGATGATCGCGAACCAGAACACCACCACCAGCAACGCCAGGAAGATGAAAAAGGTGGAGCTGGAGCCGCTGCTGGGCTTGGCTGCCGACGATGCGGCAAAAAGGGCGACTGAGAATAGGAGGTCCATGGGCCGGCCGTCACGTTATCGCAATCTCGGTCCCACCCCGGGTACGGTCACCCGCCCGAAGGGGGCCGGGCCGGATCTATACCGGATAGACCTCCCCCACCTCCTTCGCCAGGGCCGCAAGGCTTCCCTCCTCGACCGCCCGGCGTGCCCGGCTAATAAGCCCGAATATCCAGGCCAGGTTGTGGAGGGAGAGAAGGCGGAGGACTGCCGGGTCAGCCACCATGGCCAGGTGGCGGAGGTAGGCCCGGGACCAGCGGTGGCAGACAGGGCAGGAGCAGGAAGGGTCCAGGGGCCCCGGATCTTTGGAAAAGGCAGCTCGTTTGATGGAGAGCCTGCCCTGGGAAGTGAGGGCGGTGCCGTGACGGGCAAGGCGGGTGGGTAACACGCAGTCGAACATGTCCACCCCCATCGCTATCGCCTCCACCACGCCGGCCGGGTCCCCCACCCCCATTAGGTAGCGAGGCCGATCGGCCGGCAACTCGGCGAGGGCCGCCGCCAGCGCCTCCCTCCGTACCTCGGGGGGCTCCCCCACCGACAGTCCTCCGATGCCGTAACCGTCGAAGCCCAGCGCGGCAGTGGCCCGGGCGCTCTCGGTCCGCAGCTCCATGTCGTCGCCTCCTTGGACGATGCCGAAGATGGCGGGCACCACCTCCCCACGGTTCGCCAGAAGGCGGTGAGCCCCGACTGCCCGGGTCGCCCAGCGAAGGGTCAGTTCCATCGCCTCCCGCAGTGCCGGTACCGGCGAGGGCAGGGGGGCGCACACGTCCAGCACCATCTGGATGTCCGAGCCCAGCCCCGCTTGGATGGCCACTGCGTCCTCGGGGGTGAGCCGGTGGGAGGAACCGTCGTACACCGAGCGAAAAGCGACCCCCTCCTCGTCATATCGTGCCCCGAGTGAGAATACCTGGTACCCGCCCGAGTCGGTGAGAACCTGGCCGTCCCAGGCGGAGAACCCGTGGATGCCCCCTAACCGGGCCACCGTCTCCATCCCCGGGCGCAGCATCAGGTGATAGGTGTTGGCAAGCATCACCTCGAAACCGAGGTCCTCCAGGTCGGCGGTGGACACCGCCCGCACCCCGGCGCGGGTGCCGACCGGCATGAAGCACGGCGTGGAGAAGCTGCCCCGCCCGGTGGCAACCCTGCCGGTGCGAGCGTCACCGCACCGCGCACCGACTTCGAAGGTCGCAGCACGATTCACCGGTACTGCCCCACCATCATCGCATCGGCCATCCTCACGATCGCCCCGCCATCATCGCATCGGCCATCCTCACGATCGCCCCACGATCATCGCATCGCCGAAGGAGAGAAACCGGTACCCGGTGTCAAGTGCGACACGATAGATGTCGCGCCACCGTTCCCCGCAGAACGCCTCGACCAGGAGAAGCAGGCTTGAGCGAGGCAGGTGGAAATTGGTCATCAGGACGTCAACCACCCGGAATGGGTAACCACTCCGGATGTAGAGGCTGGTCTGCCCGGACAGCTCCCCGGTGGCGGCCGCTGCCTCCAGGGCTCGCACGGTGGTGGTCCCCACCGCCACCACCCGGGTCGCGCTCTTGCACGCCTCCAGGGTCGCGGCGGGCACCGAATAGCGTTCGGCATGCATGCGGTGGTCCTCGGGCCGGGAGGCGGTGATCGGCTTGAACGTGGCCAGCCCCACTGCCAAGTCGACGGTGGCGATACTCGCACCCACCGTCCGGCAGCGCTCCAGCAGGTCCGGTGTGAAGTGCAAACCGGCAGTGGGTGCGGCGACCGACCCATCCCGGGTTCCGTAAACGGTCTGGTAGCGCTCCGGATCGGCCAGCTCGGAACGAATGTAGGGGGGGAGGGCCAGAATCCCCAGCTCCCGCGGTCTTACCTTCCCCGAAAAAGTAACCCGCGCCCGGGAGCCGTCTCCGCAGCGCTCCCCCACCACCGCCACCTGCTCCGCCGAACCGGGCCGCAACAGCCTGGTCCCCGGGGGGCAGCGCTTGAGGGGGCGGACCAGTGCCTGCCACACCTGTACCTCATCGCCGGAGCCTCCGGCCTGGCCCGGGTTTCCTGCCACCCGGCCTGGTGGATCCCCCACTACGGGTTCCAGAAGGAGGAGCTCGACCCGGGCTCCGCCCTCCTTTTCCAGGAATATCCTCGCAGGGATTACCCGGGTCTCGTTGACCACCAGGAGATCCCCCGGGCCGAGAAGGGTGGGAAGGTCGGCGACGCTGCGATGGGCGAGGGCACCTCCCGGATCGAGGGCGTCCAGGAGCCGGGCGGCGCTTCGCGGCTCTACGGGTGTCTGGGCGACAGCCGACTCGGGTAGCCCGTAGTCGTACCTATCCACGGGGCGAAGCTAGCCTACGGGTCGATGGGCGACTTCGATGGCTCAGCGGCCAGCGGCAGTTCGGGGGTCCTGTGATGGGCGACTTCGAGACTCTTCTCTTTCGCCAGGACGGCGGGGTCGCCTGGGTCACCCTCAACCGGCCCGAGGTCCACAACTCCTTCAACTCGGCCATGCAGATCGAGCTCCGACAGTTGTGGAGGTCGCTGCGCTATGACGACTCGGTCCGAGTGGTGGTGTTGACCGGAGCGGGGACCAAGGCCTTTTGCACCGGAATCGACCGGGCCGAGGCAATGGGGACACCAGCTGGGGGACGGGGAGCCGATCCGCTGGAAGCCCAGGCGGGAACCAAGGTCAACGTGGGCGTCACGGGCGACACCCCTTTCATGTTCGACGACCCGGGAGCCGCTATCGGCCCCAAGAGTTGCGATCTCCACAAGCCGGTCATCGCCGCGGTGAACGGCATGGCGTGCGGGGGAGCTTTTTACCTGCTGGGTGAGGTGGAGTTCATCATCGCCTCCGAGGAGGCGACTTTCTTCGACCCCCATGTCACCTACGGGATGACCGCCGCCTTCGAGCCGATCCAGATGCTCGCCCGGATGCCTTTTGGCGAGGTGATGCGGATGAGCCTGCTGGGCACCGCCGAGCGGATGTCCGCCCGCCGCGCCTGCGAGATCGGGCTGGTGTCGGAGGTGGTGCCGGCCGGCGAGCTCGCCTCGGTCGCCGGTTGGGCCGCGTCGGTGATCGCCGCAGCTCCCCCGCTGGCGGTGCAGGGAACCTTGCGTGCGCTCTGGGCGGCGCGGGAGCTCTCCCGCAGCCAGGCGATCGGCCTCGGGTATGCGTTCGTCGGGCTGGGGACCGATCAGGGCTCTCTCGATGAAGGCCAGCGCGCTTTTGCCAGCGGGCAGCGAAGCGAATGGAGGCTTCGGTGACCTGCGCACCTGAGTCGGACCGGCCCCTTTTCATCAGGAGGCACCTTTCGTGACGCTTTCGTGGGTATTCCTGGCCCTCTCGCTCACCTGGCTGGCCTCCACCCTCAACGCACTCCACCCACCGAAGTGGGGACTCGCTTCCATCCCCTCCTTCTTCGCCGGGTGGGTGGTATCCGAATTGCCTGGCTTCAACCTGCTTGCTCAAGTGGTCGCCACCGCCCTTCTGGCCTGGGGTGGAGCCCTGCACCACTGGCCTGGCTGGCTGGGTCTCGCCTTCGGGGTGGCCTCCTGGGTCGGCCTCGCCGTCCTCGAGCTTTCGTCGGTGCGCTCCTGGAGACACATCGAGGACGCTCTCGAATCGATGGGAATGCCCCCGGCCGGCAAGCCATCGGTGCCGTTTCTGGAGGCACGCATCCCGGTGACTGCCATCCCCCGCTCGGTCGAGCGAGTTCGCAATGTCGACTACTGGGGCGATGGCATCCCCCCCCACCGCCTTGACATCTACCGGCCGCGCCCCGCCTCCCTGGCCGCTTCTTCCGCGAGCTCTTCACCGGGCACTCCTGCCGGGTCCGGCCCCGGCGGCGCCCCGGTCCTCCTCTACATCCACGGCGGGGGGTGGGTCATCGGCGACAAGCGGGAACAGGGACGGCCGATGATGCACCACCTGGCACGGTCAGGATGGGTCTGCGTCACCGCCAATTACCGGCTGAGCCCCCGGGCGACCTGGCCGGATCTGGGGATCGACTGCAAGCGAGCACTGTCCTGGGTCAAGGAGAACATCGCCTCCTATGGGGGCGACCCGAGCCGGATTATCGTGTCGGGAGGTTCTGCCGGCGGGCACCTGGCGGCATGGGTGGCCCTCACTGCCGGTGACCCCGAGTTCCAACCCGGTTTCGAGGCGGTCGACACCACTGTTGCGGGATGCCTTCCTTTCTACGGCGTATACGACTTCACCAACGACGGCGGAGCATTCGACAGGCGATTCACCGCCTTCCTGGAGCGCGCCGTATTCAAGTCCAAGCTCGCCGACAACCGCGCTGCCTTCGAGGGGGCCTCGCCGTACTGGCGGGCCCACCCGGGTGCACCGCCCTTCCTGGCTATCGCCGGTCGCAACGACACCCTGGTGCCGGTCGCCGAGCCGCGCCGCTTCGTGGAGAAGCTGCGGGCCACCTCCACCAACCCGGTCGGCTACGTCGAGCTCCCCTTCACCCAGCACGCATTCGAGATATTCCCCACCGTGCGATGCTCGTACGCCATCCGCACGGTGAACCGGTTCCTCCAGTTCGTCGAGAGCTCCAACGTGGCCGCCCATGACTGACACCCTGCTCAGTGAATTCTCCGAAGGGCTGCTCACCGTCACTCTCAACCGGCCCGATGTGGGCAACGCCCTCGACGGAGCGACCCGGGACCACCTGGCAGACGTGTTCCTCGAAGCGTCCGGGTCCCCCGGGGTCCGGGCCATCCTCCTGGCAGCCTCCGGCAAGGCATTTTGCACCGGCGCCGATCTGCGGGGAACCCAGCCCGCTCCGGAATCGCTGCTGCCCGAAGCAGTGGCGGCACCCGATGCGCCGGAGCGACCGTCCGGTTCGGTGGCCCGCCTGGTGCGCGAAGGATGGCAGCGCCTGATCGCCGCGGTCCTCGACTGCGAGAAACCGGTAGTCGCCGCGGTGGCCGGTACGGCTGCCGGAGGGGGCGCCAACCTCGCACTCGCCTGCGATCTCATCGTGATGGGAAAGGACGCGCGCCTCATCGAGGTGTTCGTCCGACGGGGCATCGTCCCCGATGCAGGCGGGTGCTACCTCCTTCCCCGCCTGGTGGGTCTGGCCCGCGCCAAGCAGTTGATGTTCTTCGGCGACGACGTATCGTCTGACGATGCACTTTCTATGGGGCTGGTCAATACAGTGGTTCCGAACGGCGACGTTCTCACTGTGGCTGCCGAGTGGGCGGCCCGTCTGGCCCAGGGGCCGACTCGCTCCATCGCTCTGACCAAGTGGCTACTCAACCGGTCATTCGAATCGGACCGGATCACCGCCTTCGTCGAGGAGGGATGGGCCCAGGAGATGGCGATGGGGACCGCCGACGCCAATGAAGGAGTGCGCGCCTTCGTCGAGCGGAGGGACCCGAACTACAAAGGCTGGTAGAAGCTCGGCGGGGACACCCTGAGCGGACCCGCCCAACTTCATCCCTTCCGTTTCGCCAGGAATTCCCGCACCGCCGCGCGGGCATTGCGGCGGATCTCCGGGCCGTGGGTGAACGCGGCCACCTCGTATTCGCTCTCGCCCAGGCGGTCTGCGGTGTCCCGGCTCAGCTTCGGGTCGAAACAGAAGAGGGCGAACGAATAGCTCATCTTGTCCCGGAAGTTGAAAAGAGCATCCCCGGTGATCAACACGCCGCTCTGCGAATGAAGAAAGGAGCAGTGCCCAGGAGAATGACCCGGAGTGTGCAGCACGGAAAGCCCGCCGGCAACATCGAGAACCTCCCCCTCCGAGAAGGTCTCGTCGACCTCGCAGGACCGCATGCGCGTACCCACGTAGGCGAACACCCGACCGAGGGGACCGGGATACCCGATAGGCGGTCGCCTCCCCAGGCGGATGTAGTCGGCATCGTCGACGTGGGCATGCACGCTCGCACCGGTCGACAGCCTGATGGCTGCAGCACCATCGGTATGGTCGTAGTGCGCGTGGGTGAGCAGGATACGCTTGACGTCGGAGGGCTTCTTGCCGATGGCAGCCAGCGAACCGATGAGCTTCTTGGGTGCACCCTTCATCCCGGCGTCCACCAAGGTGATCGAGCCGTCAGGTTCCTCGAACACGAACGAGTTGATCAGGTTGGACCCGAGAGTGGGGATTCGCCACACGTTCTCGGCGAGTTTGATGGGCAGGGCAGGCATCGGACGAAGCCTCGATCACATGTCCGGGTAGCCGGTATCCGAGGAGGTTGCCGCCGCCAGGGGAGCGCGCATCGGCACCACCATTCCCGAGAAATCTGCCGCCGCGATGATTCGCTCCTCTTCGTCGGTCACCCGGCACTCCACCACCAGTAGCTGGCGTCCAGAGCGGAGGATCCGCGCGTCGGCGGTGATGGAAGTCCCGTGAGGACGGCCGAGATACCGAATGTGGAGGTCGGCGGTGACCAAGTGGTTCTTGCCAGGCACGAAAGACTCCGAAGTCGCCGCTGCAGACCCGGCAGCCACATCGACCAGAGTGGCGATCGCCCCACCGTGCAGGTTCCCGGTGGAATTGAAGGCCCCCGGGGCAACCGGCATGGTAGCCACGGCACGCCCGGGCTCCAGGTGGGTCACTTGGAGCCCGAGCAGCTTGTGCAATGGCATCTCGGCATACACCGCCTGCATCGCGGCCAGCATCCTGTCCATAGGCATTTCTGTCATGCGGCGATCATATAGCCGGTACGGCCACGTTTGGCCTCGTACATGGCTGCATCGGCTTTCATCATCAGCTCGCTGAGACTGTCGCCGTTGTCCGGGAAAAGGGCGATCCCGATGGACATGCCGATGGTGATGGTCACGTCGATCACCCGGAAGGGTGCAGCCATCGTCTGGATGACCCGGTGGGAAACCTGTACTGCGGTCGCGGCATCGTCGATGTCCGGGAGCAACACCGCGAACTCGTCACCGCCCAATCGCACCACGGTGTCCGGTTCGCGCACCGCCCTCTCCAGCCTCCCCCCCACCTGCATGAGGAGCTCGTCGCCGTAGTGGTGGCCGTAGGTGTCGTTGACCTCTTTGAAGCGATCCAGGTCCATCAGGAGAAGACCGCAGCGGTTGTCGCTCCCGCGAGCCGATTCGACATACCGATTCCCCAGGTCCTTGAGGAGCACCCGGTTGGGCAAGCCGGTCAGCGCGTCATGAAGCGCCTGGTGGCGCCGTTCGGTGACGTCGTGGAGGGTGACCACCAACCCGTTGGCGGCCGGCTCGGCAAGCAGGTTGACCACCGTCGCCTCCATCCACCTCCACTCGGGTTCGGGAGTCGCCTCGCCGGCTCTTGCACGCGGCCCACGGCGACCTCGGTCCCGGGTCGGCTCCTTGGAAAGGATGCGGCATTCCGCTTCGAAAAGCTCCCCCGGGCTGGCTCGGGACTTTTCGAGGACTGCGGCGACGCCGGCGACGTCCTCGGGATGGAGCAGATCGAGGAGACTGCTCCCCTCCAGCTCGAACGTCCAGATTCCCAACTGCCTCTCCACCGCCGGGCTCGCCTGGACCACCGTGGACTGGGCGTCCACCAGGAGAATGATATCGGAGGCGTTGTTAACCAGGATCCGGAACCGGCGCTCAGCGTCAGCCACCGCCCTCTCGGCCTTTTCCTTGTCGGCAGCCAGCAGGCTCAACTGGCGCACGGTGGCGATCAGGCCCATCTCCGCAAGCACCGCCACCGACCACGACCGCGAGACCTCCACCATCGAGGGCGCCCAGCCCACTTGGATGGCGATCTGCCCGGCGAGCAACCCGGCCGAACACCATCCGAGAACGGCTTTCCAGGAGGACGAGCCAGCCAGATTGACGTTCTCGTGGGCGACGATCATGAAGACGATCACCAGCATCGATCCCCAGCCGGTCATGAAGATTACCGTGGCGACAGCCGCTGCCTGGGCGGCGATCTTCAGCTGGAGCTTGGCAGTGGAGGTGCGATCACGAAGCCAGGGGATCGCAGCGACCCCCGAGACCACCACCGCGCCAAGGATCGACCCGGCCACCACCAGGAACGACCAGCGATGGACCAGCCCGGCCCTTCCCAGCAACCAGACCGCTACCGCCGCGAGCGGAGCAAGGATGTATACGACCAGTATCCCCGGGCGCGACAGCTCTTCCCGGGCGACCCGGTGCTGGGGCTTGTCCACCACAGGGAATTGTTAGTCGATAACCGTTGCGCCGTCCAGGTGGGCGATGGGCCCTCTGCTCACGTCGGCGATCCTGCTCCGCTCCAGGCTGGCAGCCATGCTCTCTTCGAGACCGTCCCCGCTGGCGAGCGACGTATTCTCGCCGACCCCGGATCCGGCGAAAATACCCGAACCATGCCGGTAAGCGTTGGCGAGGGCGAGGCGGGAGATCTTGCCGACATCGTCACGACCGACGGGACCGGCAAGCACGATCTCGTCAGGGCACTTTTCCTGCGGGAGGTATAAACGGCAGTGGCTCTCGAGCGCGTCGACGGTCAGTGCGTCGCTCGCCGTGTGCACCACTGCCACCATATGCTGCTTGCCTCCCTGGATCCCGGCTCCGAAGACAACGCAGTCGTTGACCGCCCGGTGCCCGTGGATGACTTCCTCCACTTCCCAGGGATACACGATGCCGTTGGGCCGGCGGACGCCGTCGGGACTCTTGTCGGTGACGAAGAGATAGCCCTCCTCGTCTACGTGGCCCACGTAGGCGCTCCAGGAGGTCGGGGGCACCCGGCTGGTCTGAGGGGCAGCGGGACGGTGGCGGGGTGCAGGCCCCCAGCAGATCATCCCGGTGCGACCTTCGGGCAATGGTCGCCCATCGGCGTCGACGATGACGACCGCCACGTCCGGCTCGGGACGTCCCACGCTTCCCGGCCGCTCAAGCCATTCGCTCGAGGAGATCCGGGACACGAAGGTGTCCACCGTACCGAAGATCTCCCACACCTCGGTCGGGGCGAGCCGCTCGATGATCCGCATCTTGACCGCAGCAGGGCACTTGGTTCCCCCGTGGACCACCAGGCGCAACGATGAAATGTCGTACCGGTTCCACACATCGGCCGGAACCTCGAGCAGAGACTTGAAGTGGCGCGGGTTCATGAAGCAACGCGTCACCTTTTCCGCCTCCACGGTGGCAAGCCACGCGACCGGATCCCACGCCGGCATTACCACGTTGCGGGCGCCGACATACAGCGCGGTCTGGGCCCACCCGCCCGGGCCCGGATGGTGTGCGCCGCCGCAGAGGAGGTAGACATCCGATTCGCTCCAAGACCACCGCTCGATCTGGAGCTCCTGGGACCGAACCACATCCTCGCCGGTCTTCAGTACGAGGTGGAGGCCCCCGGACTCCCCAGGGGCGGGCGACGAGTGGTAGATCCCCAGAAGCGCGCACCGGGAGGCGATCCACGGATCGAGCCGCACCCCCGCCGCGGCGAGCGACGCCTCGTATTCCTCCCGCACTCCGGGGATGAAATGGCACCGCCGCGGCCCATCCATGTCGATGATCAAGAGGGCCTTGATGAATTCCAGCTCCATCGTCCGAGAGCAGAGCTCCGACCACAACCCGTCGTGAGCCACCACCAGCGCCGGGCACACGTCGCCGACGGCGGTCGCCAGATGGTCGGGCCGGAAATTCGGGCTCAGCGGGACCACCATCGCATCCACCTTGGCCGCGGCCACGGTCACCTCGAAAAGCTCCATCGAGCTCGGCAGCAGCGAGACGACCCGGTCCCCTTCACGAACCCCCAAACGGTGCATGGCGAAAGCCAGCCGGCTGGTCCGGGCATCCAGGCTCGAATAAGAGAGCTTCTTCTGACCCATGGTGATGGCGACCAGGTCGGGAGTGCGGAGTGCATGGGCAGAAACGCCCCGATTACCGGGCGATTTCCCCGCGACGGATCCATCCCCATCTGCCGGCGGCTCCGGCGTCGTTGCCGTCTCCTTGCGCCTGAAGATCATCCTCTTCTCCCGAGAATCCTCGGGGCCCCTCGGCCCGTATTTACCGTCCGTTCAACTGGCTGGCGGCTGAGCAACGGGCTCCGGCGCTCTCCTTGGGATCCATCCGGCTTCCCCCCGGAACCGATCCCTCAGTCATTGCCCGAATCACAGCTTGTCAACAGGTTACCAAGAATCAGAAAAGGAAACTAGTGGGAATTACTACCACTTTGCGCGGCAAAATCAGCGCTCAAGGTGACCTGGACTTTTCGCAGGCCGGCTATGCGATTCTCATAGAGCATGCGCCTATCGACGCATTCTCTTACCCGAACAGGCTGGGCATCTCCACTCCACCGTATCCAGCCGCAGTGATTCCAGGGGGGACCCTCTCGCCCAGGTGCGCCCACGCTCCCGCAGTAGCCACCCGTCCACGGGGAGTGCGCACAAGGAGTCCCTGCCGAAGGAGGAAGGGCTCATACGCGTCCTCCACCGTTTCAGGTTCCTCGCCTACGGCAACCGCCAGGGTCGACAGCCCGATCGGCCGGCCTCCGAATCCTGTGGTCAGCGCCACCAAGATGGCACGGTCCACTTTGTCCAGACCAAGCGCATCGACGCCGAAGAGTTCCAACCCGGCCCGCGCCGCCTCGCGGTCGACCATTCCGTTCCCGCGAACCTCGGCAAAATCGCGGACCCTGCGAAGAAGGCGGTTGGCAATTCGGGGGGTCCCCCGGGACCGGCGAGCAATCTCCTCGGCACCCGCAGCATCGACCTCGACCCCCAGGATCGCCGCCGATCGCCGGACAATCTTCTCCAGCTCGGGCGGGTCGTAATAATCGAGGCGGGCCACGAAACCAAACCGGTCGCGCAAAGGCCCGGTCACCATGCCGGTTCGGGTGGTAGCCCCCACGAGTGTGAAACGCGGCAGATCCAGGCGGATCGACTTCGCTGCCGGGCCCTTGCCGATGACGATGTCCAGCTTGAAGTCCTCCATCGCCGGATAGAGCACCTCCTCCACCGGGCGGGCAAGACGATGGATCTCGTCGATGAAGAGAACGTCGCCGTCGGACAGATCGCAGACGATGGCCGCCAGATCACCCGCCCGAACCAGGCTGGGACCCGAGGTGACCCGGAACCCGGCCCCCATCTCGTGAGCCACGATGGCAGCGAGGGAGGTCTTGCCCAATCCGGGCGGTCCGGCAAAAAGGATGTGGTCGGCGGACTCTCCCCGTCCCCGCGCCGCTTCCAGGACGATCGCCAGGTGCTCTTTCAGCTCGCTCTGGCCGATGAACTCAGCCAGCTCCCGGGGGCGCAGTCCTGCTTCATCGGGCTCATCGAATGCGCCCGCGCCCGGGTCGACCGGCCGATCCGCCGGCCCGACCCTCTCGGTGACCGCCTCACCCACCAGTACCTCTCTTCGGGTCATCGGGCCCGCTCCTGCTGGCATCCGGCCCTTCCTCGCCGCTCTGGCTCCCGCCGGGTCATCGGACACTCTCCCGCCGGGTCATCGGGCCCGCGACAGCTCGCGCAGCGCGATCTTCAAGAGTTCGCCGGCTTCTCCCTCCTCGGGCAAGGTAGCCACGACCGTGCGCACTTCCTCCGGGCCGTATCCAAGTCCGGCCAGGGCGTCGCGCACCTCCGCCCGGGCCCCGGAACACGCCAGTCCCCCGCCCGGGAGACTCAGCGGGGCTTCGGCTCCCAGCCGGGAGGCGAGGTCGATGACCAGCCTCTGGGCCGTCTTGCGGCCGACACCGGGAACCAGCATCAGGGCATCGACGTCCTGGGCGGCGATTGCCGAATGCAATGCGGATGGAGAATGAACGCCCAGAATGGCAAGCGCGAGGGAAGGCCCGACCCCATGGGCTCCAATGAGGGCTTCGAAACATTCCCGCTCGTCGGAGGTCTCGAAGCCATAGAGGGAGAGTGCATCCTCTTTGACATAGGTATGCACCCACAGGAAGACGGTCGACCCGATCCGGGCACCGAGGGTCGCCGAACCGGACGGAACAGTGACCCGGTAGCCGACACCCCCCACCTCGACGGTAAGAAGACCACCCCCCGAACGATCGAGAAGGGTGCCCCGGAGCGATCCGATCATGCCGCCCCGTTCGCTTCGGCCAATCCTGTTCCCTCCGCGTTCCCCTGCGCTGCGGCTCCCGCCCCTTGTGCGTTCCCCTGCGCTGCGGCGACCCTCGCCCCTTGTGCGTTCCCCTGCGCTGCGGCGACCCGTCCGGCCAACCGCGCTCCATGGAGATGGCACACCGCCAGCCCCATTGCAGC
>JAKAWH010000128.1 GCA_021817065.1 Actinomycetes bacterium | reverse complement strand
GGACCGCGCCGGTACGCCCGCCCGTGCAGGAGGCCATGCGGGAAAGGTGGGCCGGTGTCTCGCTCATGTGAATGGGGAAGCCGAGGGACTGGAACCGCCCCCAGCTGGGATGGTCCAGGTTCAGGATGTAACGATTGGCGACCGCCTGGTCGTCTGATGCGGGATAGTCGTACTTTTCGACGATGTCGGCCGAGAGGTGGTTCTCCGCGAACTGGGAACGCCAGTAGGACGCAGGACGCCGCGAGAAGAGTTCTTCCAGGAGAGCCATCATTTCCAGCCGGCTGGTCCCGCAGCGGAGATCGTGGGTCGCGAAACGGGGGTCATTCTCGTCCAGCCCCATCACCGCCGAGAACCGCGGCCACCAGCGATCGGAGTCGGGCATGGTTAGGATCACCCATCGCCCGTCAGAGGTGGGATATGCGAGGTTGGCACCGCTCATCGGATTGGCCGAGTCCAGTCGGGACACCGGATCGGACAGTCGATCGTCGAGCGATGCAAGATAGGCGTCGATGGTGAGGCTGGCCGCGTAGAGGTTCCCGGCGAACAGCGAGGCATCGACCACCTGTCCTTCTCCCCACTTGTCCCGGTAGCGCAGGGCGGTCATCACTCCGAAAGCGAGCATGACCGCCGAGTACATCTGCCCGTGACCTGCATAGACAGGCGGTTGGCCCGGCTGGCCCAGGCTCGGCATCACTCCGGTACGCCCGGCCGCCAGCTCATCGAACGCGGGCAGATCCCGGTCGGGTCCGCGGGGGCCGAAGCCCGAGCCGCGCCCGTAGACGATGTCGGGGTTGAGCACCGCCACCTGTTCGTAGGCCCACCCTTCCTCTTCTGCCAGAGAAAAGGGCAGATCGGTGAGGAACACGTCGGCGCGACACAACAATTTCTCGAAAGCGATACGTCCGGCCGGATCGTGCAGATCGAGGCCGACACTGCGCTTGTTGCGATGGATCAGCTCTGCCTCCGCGTCGATCCGCTCCTGCGGGTGCCTCCCATCCCGATCAGGGTTGCGGGGGGCCCGCGACAGGTCTTCTACCCGGATAACATCGGCACCGAAATCACCGAGCAGCGCGCCGGCCAAACTCGACCACATCTCGCTGCACAGGTCGATCACCACCACGTTCTCCAACGCTCGTGCCATCAGTAGATCACCTTCTCCTCGACGAATTGACGGTAGGTCCCCTCGGGCAAGCCGAGCAGGTCGAGGAAGACCCGCTCATTGTCCTGGCCGATGCACGGTCCGGGAGGAACCGATGCCTCCGAAACACTGGTCTTCACATAGGCACCGTAAATAGTCTCCCCGAAGCCCAACGGGTGGTGGACTTCCACGAAGGTGCCGCGTGCCCGGAAATGGGGGTCGGAAAGAAGACCGGCGACACTGTTGACCGGTGCGGCAGCAACGCCCTTGGTCTGGAGCAACTCGGCAAGCTGATGATCGTCGAAGGCTGCGGTCCACGCTGCGAGATGCTCATGGAGGTCCGCTATGTTCTCTACCCTGAGCTGGTGGGTCGCGAAGCTCGGCGCGGCCGCCCAATCCGGATCGCCCATCGCCGAACGAAGTCCCTCCCACTCGTCGTCGTCGAATACGGCTATGGTCACCCACCGGTCGTCTCCCGCACAAGGAAAGACCCCGTGCGGAGCGGCTACCCCAAGGGGATGACGATTCCCGAGAGGACCCCCTACCCTCCCGTTCATCGCGTAATCCATGAACGCCGGCCCAACCATCTGCATCACCGCCTCCTGCTGGGAGTAGTCGATGTGCTGGCCGGTGCCGGTGCGGTCGCGGTACGCCAGGGCGGTGAGAATGGCGAAGGCACCGAGAATCCCGTTGTAGGGATCGGAAAAAGCATTCTCCATCGGTATGGGTGGCCCACCGACATATCCGGTCACACTGTCCAGCCCAGTGATGGACGTGAGGCTCACCCCGTAGGTCCGCAGGCGGCTGAGCGGACCGACCCGGCCGGCCGTAGGCATCGAGAACATGACCAGATCACTGCGGTGCTCGACGAGCTCTTCGTAGCTCAGCCCCAGCTTCTCCATCACTCCGATCCCGAAGTTCTCCACCACCACATCGCATTGGGAGATGAACTGGCGAGCCAGTTCCACTGCGCGCGGATCCTTGAGGTTGAGGGTGATGCTGCCATTGCCCGCCCAACCGGCGTGCTGGCTGAGGCTACGGTCGATGCCCCGGAGTCCTTCGGCGAAGGGAGGAATGGTCCGGGCCGTATCCACCCGCGCCTGGGATTCGATCTTGTATACCTCTGCGCCCAGGAAGGCGAGGGTCTGCCCCACCATCGGACCGGCCCACACCCAACCGAAGTTGGCCACCCGGATTCCATCCAACGGGCGGGGCGGGCGGGTCATATGACCCCCCGGTCGCGCAATTGCTCCCTCTCGGTGTCGGTGATGCCCAGCTCCTTACCGAACACCTCGTCGTTGTGCTGGCCGAGCAATGGCGCTGCGGTAACCGGACCACCCGGACTCGCCGGCAAGACGAACGGAGCGCCCAGGGTGGCGATCTTGCCGAGGGTCGGGTGCTCGACTTCGACCACGTAGCCGCGCTCGATTAGGTGGGGGTGCTCGGCAGCCTCGGCGACGGTGAGCACCGCGGTCACCGGAGCACCGGCGTCCTGGCAGACCTCCATGATCTCGATCTTGCCGTACTGCGCGGTCCACTCCCCCACCAGTGCGTAGATCAGGTCCTTGTTCTCGCCCCGGAAGCTCCGGTCCCGGAACATCTCCGGTGTCGCCCAGTCCGGGCTACCCATCGCCGTGACGAAGCCGTCCCACTGGTTCGGCTCAAGCATAAGCATCCACACATGACCGTCCTTGCAGGGAAGGATCGAGGCGGGCGCCGACTGACCCATGCCTACGCCGGTGCGCCGGTCGAAGATACCGTCCTGCGCGTAACCGCCTATGTTCTGGCCGCCGACGAAGGTAGCTCCGATCGCCTCGGCGCACGAGACGTCGATCTGCTGTCCCCCGCCCACCCGATTCCGGCCGAGAGTGGCAGCCAGCCCCCACGAAGCGGCGGTGACGGCACCGTAGAAATCGGCCGAGAAAGTCCCGTGTTCCAGAGGTGCCTCGCCGGGCTTTCCACAGTAGCGGTGACCTGCTGCCGACAGGTGGAAGGCATTGAGGTCACAGCCCTTCCACCCCGAATACGGGCCGGTCTGGCCGAAGGGCGTGATCGAAACCATCACCAGGTTCGGGTTGGCAGCGCCAAGAACTCCGTAGTCGAGCTTGTGCTCTCTCACCCATGCCGGTGGGTTGTTCTCGATCAGTACGTCGGCTTCCGATACCAGACGGAGGAAGAGCTCCCTCCCTTCCTCGACGGTAACGTCGAGGGTCACCCCCCGCTTGTTGGTGTTGAGGAACTGGAAGAGCCCGCTCGCCTCGGGATCGGGCCGGTCACCGGGGAACGGACCCCATCGCCGGGCGGTGTCGCCGCCAAGCGGCTCCACCTTGAGGACATCGGCACCGTAGTCGGAAAAGAGCTTGGCGCAGTAGGGCGCCGATACCATCTGCCCGAGCTCGATGACGCGCATGCCCTCCAATGCGCCCCCGGTGGCGGCACCGCGCCGGGTCACCGCCGTGTTCACCGGGCTCCTGCCACCCCGCCTGCCGCACTTGCCGCTGCGAATCCGGCCCCGGCGACAAGATCGGCGCGCACCTTCCGGCGGAGAAGCTTGCCGGTCTCGTTGTAAGGAAGCTCATCCCGGAACTCAACCCGTGCGGGCATCCGAGAGGAGCGAAGCCTTTGGCGGACCCGCTCCTGGATCTCCTCGGGCGTAACGGTCCGCCCCTCGTGAACGACCACAACCGCCACGATCGCTTCTCCCCACTGCTCGTCGGGGACCCCCACCACCGCGCAATCCGCTACTGCCTCGTCCTCCAGGATCACCTCTTCCACCTCCCCAGGTGAGATGTTCTCGCCACCCCGGACGATCACGTCATCGATCCGGCCCTCGATGAACAGATACCCGTCCGCGTCGAGCCAACCGCCATCGCGAGTCTGGAACCACCCGTCGGCGCCGATCCGGCTCCCCGCACCGAGGTACTCGCCGGATATCTGCTCCCCGCGCACGAAGATCTCCCCTCTCTCACCCGGTCCGAGCACGGTTCCGTCCTCGTCCCGGATCTCGACTTCGATACTCGGCAATGCCCGTCCCACCGATCCGAGCCGCCTCCGTACCGTCCAGTCGTCGCTCGCAGCAGCCGCTCGGTGATCGTCGGGACTGAGCACAGTGATCGTAGAACTGGTTTCGGTCAGTCCGTACGCATTGGTGAATCCGGTGTTAGGCATGAGGGTCATCGCCTTCTCGATCACCGGGAGAGGCATCCGGGCCCCCCCGTAGGAGAGGGCGCGCAGATCGGCGAGAGCGGTGCTGCCGGTGCCGTCGAGAGCGTCGATGATCCTCACAAGCATCGTCGGCACCACCATTGCGTTGGTGATCCGTTCGGACCGTGCCAGATCGATCCACTCACCGGGAGAAAAGGCGGGAAGCTGGACGATCCGCCTCCCCGCGTACACCGAGCTGAGGATGGAAGCGACCCCGGCCACGTGGTAGGGCGGAACACTCACAAGTGCTGCGTCGGTCTCGTCAGCGGAGCCGAATTCCACCGAGCCGAAAATGTAGGAAACCAGGTGCCGGTGGCGCAGGACCGCCGCCTTGGGCTCCCCGGTGGTACCGCTGGTGAAGAGAAGGACCGCGATGTCCTCGGCGTCCATCGGCCACTCGGCTGAATCCGGGCCCGCCGAGCGGGCTGATGCCACGAACTCCTCCCGGGAGACGACGGTCGTGCCTGGCAGGTCGGCCAGGCCGGAAACCCGTTCCGGTTCGGCGACCAGGTAGCACGGTGCGATGCGGGCGATGAGCCGCTCCAGTTCATCCCCGGTGAGGCGATAGTTGAGAGGCACGAAGGGGATCCCCGCACACCCGCTGGCGAACAGCCCGATCGGCACTGCCAGGCTGTTGACGTCGAGCACCGCCATCTTCTGTGCGTTGCTGGCGCGGAGCTTGCCGGCCGCCGCGGACGCGGCGCCGAAGAGCTCGCTGTAGGTGAGCCGGTCCGGTCCGTTCTGCACCGCAACGCGGCTCCCGAATCCCGATTCCGCCATCTCCAGGAGCATCATCGTGTTCATGGAATCAGTCCTTCTTCCGTGCCGGCCGGTGTGGTGAGTCCCGCATGATCGTCAATCTTGCTCAGTCCGACGAGGGCAGGGGCTTGGCATCCTTGGTAACCAAACGCTCTCCACCCAGGGACAGCGAACCGTCGCCCGCCTTGGTACAGAGCAATTCGAGATCGCCTGCTGCGTTGGTGTAGCGCTTGCCGAGAAGGGTGGGCTCGCCGGAGGAATCCAGGGTGGCACCGTTGGGTGCCTCCTCGCCGGCGCCCAGCATGGGTACCCCCCCACAGGAAATGTCCACGTCGCCGGCGGGCGCTGCCACCACGATGACCTCGGTGGCGCACACTGCGCTGCGCAGCCGTGCGCCGACTTTGAGCTGTGCCATCAGTGGGCCTCCTCCCAGGTGCGTTGCGGGTTCTTGGTGAGCTCGGATCCCAGTGGCACGAACCGGCACATGTTCACCTTGCGGCTGGCGAACTTCCAGGTGCCGTCTATCCTGATGTACCGGTCCTCGTAGAAGCCCCAGGCGGTGAGACGCTTGCCCGCGATGACCGCACGAAGGTCTATGTAGCAGGTCCCGGCCGCTTCATCGCCATCGACGTTGATTATGTGGTTGTGGACGAACGGATAGAACTCGTCCTCCTCGAACATGCGCCGGTAAGCCTCTTGCAGCGCCTTGGTCCCGCAGATCGGGGGAAGGGCCGGAGTATCGAGGACCGCATCCGGGGCAAAAAGATCGACCACCGCGGTCACTTCCTTGCGCCACACGTGGTGGGCGTAATGGTTGGCGAGATCGCGGATAGCGTCGCGGTCCGCAGACAGCGCCGCAGCGGAAGCCGCGTCCTCAGCGAGTGTTGCATTGGGCATGACTGAACCTCCTTATCTTCCCGTTGTCACTGTCCGGTGAACCGTGGTTCGCGTTTATCTGCGAATGCCTGCGGCCCCTCCCGGGCGTCGCCGGAAGCGAAGACGCGCGCGGCCAGGGCCTTTTCCAGGACGAAACCGGCCTCCAGGCCGAGCCCCCTCACGGCGATCTCCTTGGAGGTTCGCACCGCCAGCGGGCCGTTCCTGCATATCTGGCGAGCCACTGCCCGCGCTGCGTCCATCAGTTGATCGCCCGGGACCACCCGATTGACCAGGCCGATCTCGTAGGCGCGACGGGCATCGATAGGTTCGCCGGTCAGCAGAAGCTCCATCGCCATCGCCCAGGGAACCTGCCGGGGCAGCCGGATGTGCGAGCCACCCGCCGGCACCAAGCCCCATCGCACCTCGCCGAGACCGAACGTTGCGTGCTCTGCGGCGATGCGCAGGTCGGTCCCCGCCAGCATCTCCAAGCCTCCGGCTATGCAATGTCCGTTGACTGCAGCGATGATCGGCTTGAACACATCGGAGAACTGCCTCTTGGTGTGGTCCTCGTATCCCAACGCATCGCCCGCAGTGAGAAGAGGGATCGCTTCCTTGAGGTCCATCCCGGTGCAGAAGGCCCGATCGCCATTGGCAGTGAGGATCGCCACCCACAGGGCGTCGTCGGCCTCGAAATCGGCGAATGCCCGGTCGAGACCGGCCAGCATCTCCTTGGTGAGCGAATTCATAACCTCTGGGCGGTCGATGGTGACGATGGCGACATGCTCGTCGATCTCGTAATGTATCGTCGGGGGTAGATCGAGGGCCGATTTCCGGGTCCCGTTCGCGCTTGGCCTGGCACTTACCACCCTGCGGAACTTGGGCAGGGTCACTCCGTCGGTGACACGATCGAAGGTGACCTGTACCGGCATACCGATCTCCAGCTCCTCCAGGGTGCCGTCGGCCATCCTGCTGAGCAGCCGAACCCCTTCGTCCATCTCCACCACCACCACCGCGTAGGGGGTCTCCTCTTCGAAGTCGGGGTGGAGCGCCCGCTCCACAACCGTCCAGGAGAAGACGGTGCCCCGTCCGCTGGCCTTCTCCCACTCCCAAGCGAACGATCCGCACTCTGCGCACATTTCCCGCGGGACGTGCCGCCATTGCCGGCAGCCGGAGCATCGCTGGAAGCGCAGCTCTCCGCGGGCGCAGAAATCGTAGAACTGCTTGGTCAGCCCGTCGAGCTGGGGCACCGGCTTGGTGTAGGCGAGCTCCTCGGTCCATTCCCGGATCAGCTCGGGGGTGAGGTCCTTGAATTCGACCGTGTCGGGAAGGGGGCGTCCCAGCCAGTCGCGGTAGTAGGTGTCCAGGTCGGGGAGGAACTCGAAATCGGGCGGGCAGCCCCGGGGAACCGCTTCGACTTCCAGTTGGGTGCCACACCCCGGGCAGATGTACTCGCGTAGCTGCATCCAACTCGGGTCGGGCGTCTCCCGTCCCTCGTAGACCTTGGCCAGAGACTCTGCGGAGTCGCGCACGTTGATCAGCGAATTGAGCTTCCAGTTCACCCGGTAGTCGCCGAACTCGAA
>JAKAWH010000014.1 GCA_021817065.1 Actinomycetes bacterium | reverse complement strand
CTGCCCAGAGGCGCCGGTTCGGCTATATGCCCGAAGAGCGAGGCCTGTACCCGAACATGCCGGTAGCAGAGCAGGTCGAGTACCTGGGCCGGCTGCACGGGATGGATGCTGCCGCCGCCGTCTCTGCTACTACCAGATGGCTGGAGCGCCTCGAGGTGGCCGACCGGGCCGCCAGCAAGGTGGAGGCGCTCTCGCACGGAAACCAGCAGCGCGTCCAGTTAGCTGCGGCATTGGTGCACGATCCGGAGGTGCTGGTGCTCGACGAGCCTCTCGCCGGGTTGGACCCGACCGGTATCGACGTCATCGGAAACGTCCTGGTCGAGCAGGCCCGTTCCGGGCGCTGCGTGCTGTTTTCGAGCCATCAGCTCGACTTGGTGGAGAGCCTGTGCGAGTCGGTCGCGATCATCGACCATGGCCGGCTGGTGGCGAGTGGGACGGTCGACGAGCTGGCCACCAGCGGGGCGCGGCGGCTCGCCGTTCGAGTGGAGGGAGACCGGCAGGGAACATGGGCACGTGATATTCCGGGTGTCGCCGTGTCGGAAATCAACGGTGGCGAGATGCGGCTCCTCCTTGACGAATCGACGAATAGCGACGTCGTCCTGGACGCGGCACGGGCCGCTGGACGGGTAACCCAGTTCGTCTTCGAGCGACGCCGCCTTTCGGAAGTATTCCGCGAGGCGGTACGAGGATGAAGGTCCCGCCGATCATCATCACCATTCTCGTGGTGGTGATGCTTGCCCGCGTTGTCCTGCGTCGAAGGGGCCATGGTTCGTCGTCGCCGACCAGATTGCGCGCGGCGCGACGGGCGGGTAGGAATCTCTTCGGCGACACCGGCATCGTGGCCGGGCGCGAGATCCGTGAGCGGGTTCGGGGCCGCATGTTCCGTGTTATCACGATCGTTCTCTTCGCGGTGGTGGCCGCAGCGGTGGTGATCCCAACCATCCACAGCGGGACGACCAGTAGCCGGAGGGTCGGCGTTGTGACCGGCTCGACATCGCTCGATGCAGAGCTGCATTACCTGGCGAAGAGGGTGGGGATAACGGTGGAGCTCGTCCATGAATCCGATTTGGCGCACGGACGCGCCGCTCTCGGCGCTGGTCACCTCGACATGGTGGTCGACAGCTCGGCAACAATCCTGGTGAAGGATCCCTTTTCCGCTGCCGACACATCGGCAGCGGCCCGTTACGCGCAGGTCGTGTCCGTGGCCATCGGAGAACAGCGCGCCTTCGCGCAGGCCGGCTTGACTCCGCACCAGGCTTCCGCCATCGCGCGAGCCAAGCCGTTGCCGGTAACGAGTCTCCATCCCGCCAAGAAGGCTCGCACGACATCAGAGGCCACTGCACTTCTCGGTGTGATCCTCATCTTCATTGTGCTCACCCAATACCTCACCTGGACACTCGTGGGGGTGATGGAAGAGAAGGCGAGCCGGGTGATTGAGGTCTTACTCGCCACCGTACGACCCATCCAACTGCTGGCCGGCAAAGTCATCGGGATCGGCGTCGTCGCCATGGCCCAAGCGGTAGCCTTGGTTGTCTTCGCGCTGGTGCTGGCCGACGCGGTGGGATCGAGCCTGGTGCACGGAGCTGCTCCCGTTGTCGCGGTGGCAACTCTGGTCTGGCTGCTCCTCGGATATGCCTTCTACAGCTGGGTGTATGCCGCTGCCGGCTCGCTTGCCGAGCGCCAGGATCAAGTGCAGAGCCTGGCGTTGCCGCTGAGCGCGCCACTCATCTTCGGCTACATCGTCTCTCTCATCGGGGCGAGTTCGGGAAAGGCCTCGCTGCTGGTCAAGGTCCTCGCCTTCCTACCACCGACGGCCCCTTTCGCAATGCCGACGTTGGTCGGCCTCGGGCAGGCAGCCTGGTGGGAGTTCCTGTTATCGAGCTTGACGAGCTTGGCGAGTACCGTCCTGGTTGCGGCGGTCGCCTCCCGTATTTATCGGACAGCAGTGCTTCGCACCGGCGGACGGGTTGGGCTGCGCGACCTCGTCTCCTCGGATTGGAGCTGAGGAGACTCCGGTCGAAGGTATCCGCTGATGCCGCGCAGGCTGCGGACGGGTGCTACTTGGTAGCGGTCGCGCCGTTGCCCGAGCCGAGTGTCTTGGCCACCGATCCGACGACGCTGCGAGCGAAGGAATTGGACATCCCGATCACCTGGTCGGCAACCGAGAACGCCGAATCGATGATCTTGTGGCGGGGACCCTCGCTCCCGAGGTCGGGAACCGTGCGGTCGATCGAGTCGACCACGTTGCGGACGGCGGCGAGAGAGGTGCGCTCGACGCCTTCGATGGTGTCGAGGATCTGGGCTGCTGCTCCCTGAGCGGTTTCTGCTGCGGACATGTCGGGACCTCCTGAGGGAGTGTGGTTAGCGGGATGGGTGTTGCTTTCTCAGGCTATCAGATCGCTAACATCCGCGAGCAAATCGGATACTCTGCCGCCCCGGAGCCGGTATCTCCTCGCGTGGTCGGAGATGACCGGCAGGGAGACCTGTGGTCAGCCTTCCCGTTCGAGCACCAGCCGGCATCCTGCACGGTGGGGATTCTTGACCACTAGGTTGTCGGCACGGAACTCACCCAATCCCTCGGCGAGTCCCTCGGCCAACCCAAGGTGAAGCTGGCAGACGGTCACCGGGTCGTCTTCGGCCACCTCGGCAAAAGGGCAGCGCTCCAGGACGAACTCCAGGTGGCGCCCCTTCTCCTTGCGCTCCGGACGGAACCCGCGAGCGGCCATCTCTTCCTCGAATAGATCGACCGGATCGCCGTCGCCAACCAGTTCTGCGGCGATTCTGCGGCCTTCCTCGCGCCCCACCTCCCGCGGCTTCTGCTTGCGCCGGATTGCCAAGGCAAGAAGGCGGGACAGCCAGGCGTAGGCTCCTGAAGTTCCCCACGAACCAGCCGCTTCGGGATCCAGACGGTAGAGGAGCCTCGGCCTGCCGGGTCGATCACGCCTCTCGATCTCCTCGATAAGGAGGCCGGCATTCTTGAGAATGCCCAGGTGCTGACGGACTGCATTGTGGTTGAGACCTGCGAAATCTGTGAGCTCACCGACCGAGACCGGTCGGTCGGCGTGGACGATGTAGTCGAAAATGCTGTAGCGGGTGGGGTCTCCCAGCGCCCGTGCCTCACGCTGGACGTTGGCGCTCGGCCAACCGGTGGCAGTCTTGCTCATAGCTTTTCTAGCATACACCGGAACTAATCTGGTCAACCCGAAATCGGGAGCACCGCACCGCGAGACGAAGCTGGTGTACGCGACCATTTGCAGGAATTCATATATCTAGTATAGACTATAAATAAGAAATGTGGACCTGCGGTGGGCCGTCCCCTGTGCATCAATTGAGGAGGATTCGAATTGACGACGAGCCATGCCGGCAATGAAGCATTCACCGCGATCCTTGCCCATCACCGGTCGATGGAGGATGCCGTCACCGCGAAGGTGAGGGACATCACGAGAGACGTGGCGAACGCCGATCCTTTCGAACCGGCGGTGGAGCGACTTGCCGCCTATATCGGCGACGAGGTGATACCCCATGCCATCGCCGAGGAACAGTCGATCTATCAAGTCGCCGCACAACGCCCGCATCTCGCGAAGTTGGTCGACGAGATGACCGTAGAGCATCGCCAGATCGATGCACTCGTCGGCAGACTTGTCCGGGCGGGCTCAGGGGAGGAGGCGGTGGAACGAGCCGTCGAGCTGGGAAGGCTATTCGCGGCCCATGTGGGCAAGGAGAACGACCTCCTCCTACCCCCGCTGGTGGAAGACCAGGAGGTGGACATGAGTGAGCTGCTCGGGCAGATGCACCGGCTCACTGAGTCGGCTCGCCGTCATGCCGGCGCCGCGGAAACTGGGGGGGCATCCGAGACACCGTCGTCAGAAGCTGCGGGCATTGCATCGATCGCGGAGCCTGAGTTGGATGTCAGGACGATCGTTCCGGCCCGTCGTCACCAGGAAATATTCGCGACCTACGCCTCGCTCGTTCCAGGCACGGCCTTTGTTCTCGTAAACGACCACGACCCCAAGCCGCTTCGCTACCAGTTCGAGGCCGAGCATACCGGCGAGTTCTCGTGGGAATACCTGGACACTGGTCCCCGGGTGTGGAGGGTGAGGATTGGGCGCGAGCAGCCCGCGTAGTGGCAATAGCGACAGTCGCGACGTGACTGTGAAGGAGATCACCATCGTCCGCGTCTACGAGGATCCCGGCCGGCAGCCGCACGAATTCCGGGTACTTGTCGATCGCCTCTGGCCACGAGGGTTCGCAAGAGCAGCCATCGACTATGACGAATGGATGAAGGATGCTGCCCCCAGCAGCGAGCTCCGACGTTGGTACGGCCATGATCCGACTCGCTTCACCGAGTTCGCTCAGCGGTACCGGCAGGAGCTGGCACGTTCGCCGGGGAAGGAAGCGATCGCGCGCCTCGAGGAGGTTGAAGCGGAGAGGATCGTCCTGCTGACCGCCACCCGCGATGTCGACAATTCGGGCGCGGCCGTTCTTGGTGACGTTTTCCGCTCGCGCAACCGGTAGGGGCGTGACGCAAATAGGCGAACGCTGGCTCGATTTGGGAGTATCGCGGGTGGCCGCGCAGCCGGCCATGGCTGGTGTATCGGTGCTCCTCTCGGTGGGGTTCTCCCGGCTCAGGAGCATCCCCGCGCCGATCGTCGGATTCGCCGCGGCCTGATTCGCCGGTGGTCAGCCTTGCGCGGCCACGCTCTCCCGGTGGCGACGGGTGATCAGGTCGGCCACCATGATGCCCGAGAGCGCTGCCGAGTGAGTCCCCATGCCGGTGGCTCCTGCATCGGCTCCCACGTAGTAGAGCCCGTCAATCGGCGACTCTACCGAAGGCTTGTCGGCACCGCACTGGCCGACGATCTGGGCGAGCCCGACGCATTCCCCACCCTGGCCTGGCAGCACCGAGTCCCGGCTGGTCGCCGAGATCTGGGCGGGTCCCGCGTACTCGCGATGCTCGATGGCGCTCCATATTTCCGGCCACTGGGTCTCGAACATGCGGTCCACCCGCTGGTGGAGCGCCCCCACCCCGGCGACCTCCGGATCCGGTGGGCAGATGGTGCCCGCAATGATGCACTGCTTGTCCGGAGGAGCAGCTTCGGGGTCGTAGTTGTCGACCACGGTTGCGAAGACGATCACCTCGTCGGGGATCTCCCCGCTACAGAACCGCTCGTAACGCTCCAGGTTCCACCAGGTCTCGTCCGAATAGGCCACCAGCATCGGCACCTTGGTCACCTTGCGATTGAGGAAGTATCGCGAAGCGGTGAATCCCCATCCGGGTACGAGCTTGCCTATCGCGTCGAAATAGGAAGCCTCGAAGTGCTCCCTCCCCACCAATTTGATAACGGTGGGTTGGAGCCCGGCGTTGGAGATAACGATCGGTGCGCGGACGGGCTCGCCGTCGAGCACCACACCGCCCGCCCGCCCGTTCTCCACGATAATTCGCTCTACCCGCGCTCCGGTGACCAGCTTCCCGCCGTGGCGTTCGAACTCCCGGGCGATGACGTCGGAGAGGTGCCCGAAACCTCCCCGGTAGCTGCCTCCGCCGCCTGACAGCATGATCTGCTGGAGGATCCGGATCTGCTCACCGGCAGACACCAGGTCGATCGGCTCGGCGAGCGAGGCATTGGAGTGGAAGGCCATGTACCCGTAAAGGGCAGCGGAAATATCCTTTCCGCTCAGGTAATCGTGCATGGTTACCGCGTCCAGCTTGTCCACCTCCGCCTTGTCCATGATCGCCAGCTCGGTCATCAATGTGACCGCCCGCTCTTGCTCCTCCGCACTGATGCCCCACAGGTTGAAAAAGGGAGTCGGATCGGCCATCGCCTGGGGAAACGCCGCACCCCGGTAGTTCCTTTCACCGGGACGCCGGTACTTCATCTCGATGGCAGGTTCGGTGGAGGTGGGATCGAGGCAGGCTCCCAGCTCGTCCGAAACACCCAGAGTGGCGAACACCGTCTCGAATGCGTTCCCGGTCACCGGAACCTGGCAGCGAGGCCAGAGATCGTAGGTGAAGCCGTCCCGGCTGACCGTCATCATCTTTCCCCCTGCCTTGGCGTTCTTCTCCGCCAGGAGGACCCGGAGCCCCCGCTGGGCCGCCAGCGCGGCAGACACCACCCCGCCCGGTCCCGATCCCACCACGATGGCGTCGTAGGCGGTCTGTTCCCTGCCGTTATTCATGTGTATCGTCCTCCGAACTTGTAGCTTCGTATTCACTAAGTAATTGGTGTCTCAACTCGCTCTCGCGCTCGCGCAACGGCCAGAAAAGGGGCGGGCGCTTGGCGGTGAAGGCCGCACCGCCCTCCTTGCCCTCCGGCATGTCGAACCAATCGGGATACAGGTGGGAGGAGATGACCCCCATTTCGGCGTACCCGTCCATCTCCTGGTCGAAAGCGGCCTTGAGCACCTCCAGGCAACCGGGGCTTACCGACAGCAGCTCTTCGCACCACTGATCCACCGTGCCGTCGAGCTCCGCCAGCGGCACTACCGCGTTGACGAGACCCATCTCCAAGGCCTGGTCGGCGGTGTATCGCCGGCAGAGCATCCACATCTCCCGGGCCCGCTTGGCGCCTACCACCTTGCACAGATACGGCACGAAGAAGCCGTCGGCCGGGCTGGACACCTTGGGTCCCGCCTGACCGAACTTGGCGTTGTCGGCGGCGATGGTGAAATCGCAGCAATAGGCCATGTGGTTGTGACCACCGAGGCAGTACCCCTGCACCGCGGCGATCACAGGCTTGCGCGACTGTCGTATGAGACGGTTGTGGGGGTAGCGGTAATAGAAAGCCTCGCGGAGGCCCCACTTTTCCCATTCGACATTGCCGCCCGCACCGAAGTTCTTCCCGGCACCGGCCACCACGATGACCCCGATGCGAGCGTCGTGATTGGCGTCGTAGAAAGCACGGAACATCTCGTCCACCGTGGCGAGCGTCATCGTGTTGTACTGGTCCGGCTTGTCGATGGTCACCCGGGCGACCCCGCCACCCAGCTCGACGTGGAACTTCTTCTCATATCGTATTTCGAGGAAGCGAAATCCTTCGCCTGCGACGGCTTCCCATTCGCTCCAGCTCATCGACGGGTCCCGGGATTCCGGGCGCCGAGGCGACCCCCACCGTTGCGTCGGCGGGACGGGGAGCGCTCCGAATGACGATTTCCGACTTGCCAATACGGCGCCATGGCTTTAGGCTATCAGACCAGATGGTCCGAAATCCTGACCGATTGGTAAGGAAGTTGGTCGGGAAGGCCGGAGCTTACGAAGAAGGGATGGCATGCGCGTCGTAGTGTGCGTGAAGGAGGTCCTGGACCCGGATGCAGTGGGCGCCTATGCGGTTGCCGGCGGCCTGGTCATCGGGGAGGACGGCACCACCCTGGTCCAGAGCACCATCCCCCAGGTGATCAACGGGTATGACGAGCAGGCCCTGGAGGCAGCCCTGCAGATGCGGGACGGGGGGCTGGACTGCACCATCTCGGCGGTGTCGGTCGGAAACGACCCGTCCGCCGTCCTTCGCCATGCGGGTTCCCTCGGCGCGAACGAGCTGATCGCCATCGAGGCGCCGGCCGGGGGGAGCGACTGCCAGGTGGTGGCCACTCTGCTGGCGGCTTTTGTCCGCTCCCGGGGGGGCGCCGACCTGATCCTGTGCGGGAGGCAGGCCTCCGACGACGATCAGGCGGTGGTGCCGGCCCTCCTCGCCGAGATGCTGGGGATGCCGGTGGTGACCCTGGCCCGCTCTGTCGAGCAGACCGGCTCGCCGGAGGCTTTGGGGGTCCGGGTCACCCGGGTGACGCCCGACGGCGACGAGGTGGTGGCGGCGTCGTGCCCGGCAGTGGTTACCGTGAGCAGCGAGATCGGCGTTCCGCGCTACCCAACCATGCCGATGAGGATGGCCGCCCGGAAGATGAAGCCGGAGGTAATCCGATCCGAGGACCTCGGGCTGGCTGCCGGCGATCTCGTACGCAGGGTGGTTCCGGTACGCCAGTTCGTTCCGACGGTGAAGGGCGACTGCGAGTTCATCGAGGGCGCCCCTGCCGAAGCGGCCGATCGGCTGATTGAACTGCTGGTATCCGAACGGGTTCTCCAAGCCCGCCCGAAGGAGGTGGCGTGACCATGCCGGCGATCGTGGTGATAACCCGGCTCGATACACGCGACGACCTGATCGAGGAGGCCGAGGCTGCCCTAACTCTCGGGCGGAACGTTGCCGCCGCCACCGGCGACGAGGTGCGCTGGCTGGTGCTCGGGACTGCGCCCGACTCTCTCGGGGAGATCGCGAAGCGCCAGGGTGTCGCTTCTGTCGACCGGATTCGTCATGAAAAGGTCGACTCCTGCCTGCCGGACGCGGTGGTGGAGGCGTTGGCCCAGTACTGCACGGCCAGGCCGGTTTCCATTCTGATCTTCAGCCAGAACTTCGAGTCACGGTTGGTGGCGCCGCGTGTGGCGGCTCGCCTGGACGGCTCTGTGGTGATGAACGCGGTGGACGTCGGTGCATGCGACGGTGGGGGATTCGATGTCACTGCTGCTGCCTACGGGGGGGACACCCGGGTGGTCTACCGGGTCGCGGCCGGCAGGCCGTCCATCGTGGCACTGCTCGCCAATTCGGTGTCCGTGCAGGAGGTCGATCCATCTGCTGTGCCCCAGCCGGTGGTCACCGAGGTGGCGGTCGACCTGGGCGAGGTGACCGAGAGGGTCCGGGTCGTCGAAGCAGCCCAGGCCGGCGGTCCCCGTCTCGAGGACGCGGAGATCGTGGTCTCCGGCGGCAGGGGACTGGGTGTGCAGGAGAACTACATGCTGGTGGAGCAACTGGCGAAGGCGCTGGGAGGGATGGCGGGTGCATCGCGCCCTCTGGTAGACAGCGGATGGGTGGACCCCGCTCATCAGGTGGGGCTCACCGGGAGGATCACCCGCCCCCGCCTCTACCTGGCCGCCGGCATCTCGGGGGCCACCCAGCACATGGTGGGCTGCTCGGCGGCGAAGACCATCGTGGCGATCAACACCGATCCGCAGGCGGCGATCTTTCGCCACGCCCGCTACGGGATCGTGGGCGACTGCGTCGAGGTGCTTCAGGAACTTGTCCGTGCCGCGAGCGAAGTGGGAGTGCAATGATGACGACTCTGATGGCTGAATGCGTCCCCGCCAAGGGAGCGATGTAATGGCAGGCCAGAGAGCCCCGGCAATCGAAGGGCTTTTCTCCGAGGTCGGTGGCGGCGTGCGCCTGCACGGTTCGCGCTGCGCCACCTGCGGGACGCCGTACTTCCCGAAGACCGAGCGCTGCCGGCATCCTGACTGTGACGACTCACGGATCGAGGACGCGTCGTTCGGCCCGCTGGGCACCCTATGGAGCTACTCGGTGCAGAACTACCCCCCGCCCTCACCGGCGCGCTACGACGAGCCCTACCGTCCCTACGCTCTCGGGGTGGTTGATCTCGATGACGGCCTCCGGGTGGTGGGAAGGGTGGCCGAAGGCAGCGAGCCCCGGGTAGGCGCGCCGGTCGAACTGGTGGAGGCGCCACTGTGCCAGCAGGAGGATCGAGTCGTGACCACCTGGATGTTCCGTATGCGTGACGAGGAGGGTAGTCGATGAGAGATGTCGCGGTCATCGGTGTGGGGATGCACCCGTGGGGGAAGTTCGCCGATCTCTCGGTGAACGATCTGTGCCGGGTGGCGGTGTCCGACGCGCTCGCCGACGCGGGGATCTCCTGGCGGGACGTTGAGGCGGTCGCGGCGGCAAGCTCCCGCTTTTCCGGCGGCAAGGGCTGGGGTCTCAATGGCAACGACGTCGTCGAGGAAATGGGCTCGACCGGCATTCCCGTCTACAACATGTCCGCGGGATGTGCGGCCGGGGGAAACGCCTTCAACATCGGCTATTCGCTCGTTGCTGGAGGCCTATACGACGTGGTGGTGGTGGTTGGGGGAGAGAAGATGCCGAAGGGCTTCATCCAGACCTCCGGTGTAGAGGAGGAAACCGATCCCGAGTATCTCCGGCAAGTCTGTGTCGGCATGCCCGGCCCGGCCTTTTGGGCGTTGCTCTGCCGCCAGCGCATGGCACAGTTCGGTACGACCGAGGAGCACCTGGCCAAGGTGGCGGTGAAGGCGCACCAGGTAGGTACCCACAACACCTACGCGCGCTTCCGCAAGGAGTTCACCCTGGAGGAGGTGCTCGGCTCGAACATGGTGAGCGACCCCCTCCGGCTTTTCGAGATCTGTCCGGTCAGCGACGGTGCGGCTGCCGCGGTGATCTGCTCGGCGGACAAGGCGCGCCAGTTCACTACCTCACCGGTGTGGATCGCCGGCTCCGCGGTGGCCACTGCCCGCTTCGACGACGGCTTGCCGCGCGGGTTGGCGGGGATGGTGCCGCCGGGTCGCACTTTTCACAGCGAAGCGGCGCTGGCGGTGGGCAAGGCCCTAGACCAGGCTGGCGTCGCCCCCGGGGATCTCGACCTGGTCGAGCTCCAGGACAACACCGTGTATTACGAGCTTGCTTTTCCCGAGGACTGGGGTCTCTGCGAGCCGGGAGAGGCCGAGCGCCTGCTGGAGAAGGGCGAGACCCTTCCCACCGGCAGTATGCCGATCAACCCGTCCGGCGGCTTCCTGTGCTTCGGAGAGGCGACTACGGCAATGGGCGTGTTCCAGGTGTGCGAATTGACTTGGCAGCTTCGCGGTGAGGCTGGCGCCCGCCAGGTCCCCGGAGCCCAGGTGGGGCTGGCCCAGACGCTGGGCCTGGGTGGCAACGGCACCGCCACCGTTCTCAAGCGCTGAGGGTATTCCGCACCGGGTGGTCGATGTCCTCGGGGGTCATTCATCGTCGAATGCAGAGTCCCCGAGCTGCACAGAATCCCCGTCCCTGTGGGCGGTTGAATACTTGGTGCGTTCGTGCATCTGTCTCATCGTCGGCATGTGCATTTCGTCTTCTGGTGCCGCGCGTCGTTTTGATGAAACATTGCGCCACTTGCGGAGTTGGCTGCTGCCCGAACCGCATACGTCTTCTACCCAGTAGTCCACTTCGTGCTTATCGAGAGCGGGGTGGCCGAGTACCGTCTTGATGTCGACCCAGTCCTTCTCCCTGGCGAAGATGGATTTACAGATGACGATGTCGGTGACGGACAGGATTGGGAGTTCCACGCCGTCGAAGGACTCACAGTTGATCCTCTTCAGCATTGCGCTGTGAAGGGGGATACTGGAGAAGAACAGATCGACGGGAACATCGTCCCATCGCAGGCGCACCTGGTCGTCTCGCAGTATCCTCATCCGCTGGTCGTCGCTGATCGCCACATTGGGGGAGAGAGCGGCTGCGACCAGGTCGAGAGTGTCGGAGGTGACGAAGATGTTGATGTCGATGTCGCGCGTCCCACGCGGGTCTCTGGTGTAGTAGCCGAGGGCGATAGCCCCACCGACGGCAAATGGGATTCCGTGCTTCCGCAGACGTTCGACGAGCCAGACGACCTTTTCGTTGAAACTACGCATTCTGTTTGGCAATGTTCTTGAAAACGGGCCAATCGGGGGAGTCGTCAAACGGGAAGGATCCGCTCCTGCTTCGGACGATGGCGTCGGCCAGTTCGCACACTTCTGCCACTCTTCTCCCCTGGTCGGGATTCGGGACGAATTTCACGTCTGCTCCGGCCGCCTGCAGGATGCGGCGTAGGACCGGCAGAGTCGGCTCGGTCGACCCGGACTCGTACCGGGCAATGGCGGGCCTGGAAGTGTGCGCCCGGCGCGCCAACTCTGCCTGGGAGAGTCCCGCCCCGGTCCTGGCCGAGTAGACCATCTGCGCTGCGCTTTCCACGCTCATAGTGTACCTAATTAGGTACACTATGAGGGCGATCCGCCCAATGAGCTGGTGAACTCGCCCGGTCCGGCTTTCGGATGACCCTCGGCGCCCGGGTGAGGCCCGCCCAGATGCTCGGTCTGGGTGGAAGGCACCGTTCAGACGCGCTGAGTCGAACGATCACAGCGGCGCAAATTCCCTAACGGAGCCGAATCCTCAATGCGGCGCAGCCCTGAGTACGTCCATACCTAGAACGCCTTTTCTGGCTCGGTCCTTGTTATCAGATCTCGAAGACCTTCTCCGGTTCGGCTGCCGCACCCAAACCGGCGAGGTGGCCGTAGGTGAGGCCGAGGCCGATGGTCGCACCGGGCCCCCAGTAGCCCTGCCCTGCCGGCGAAGCGACGCAGTTGCCCGCACCGTAGAGCCCGGGGATCGGCGTGCCGTGTGGGTCGAGCACTTGGGCCCGGGTGTTGATCACCGGACCGCCGTTGGTGTCGAGGACCGCCGCCCCCAGGATGATGCAGTGGTAAGGACCGGAGGCCGAAAAGGGCGCCATGGTCGGGTTGGGCGATCCGGGCCGGTTCGGCCCGCTCCAGGCACGACCGATGGGCACATCGCCCCGCCCGAAGTCGAGGTCCACCCCCGACTCGGCGAACCGGTTGAAACGCGCGACGGTGTCCGCCAGGGTGGTTGAAAAAGACGGGTCGAGGCGCACGCCGGCCACCTCGGAAGCCATTGCTGCGAGCCGTGCGTCGACAGCGGCGGCGAGCGCCTCCCAGGTGTCTGCCGTGATCACGTAATCCGCGCTGGTATCCGGTGCGGGAACGGGATAGCGCATCCCTTCCATGCTCGTAGAGCGGGCCACCGTGTCGTCGTAGAGCATGAACATGAGGAGATTGGGGTACTCGCGGCGGGTCGGATCGTAGACGGCGTGGACCTGACTCCGATCGTGGTACGACATCTTCTCGTTGACCGCCCGGACGCCGTACTTGTTCACCTGGATCATCGCGTCGCCCCAGGGGACCCACACCGCCGGTGGGGTCGGTGAGCGAAGCGCGGCCTCCACGGCTACCTGCTTCCACCATGCGCTTGCCATGTTTCCGAGCTGAGCACCGGCCTCGACACCGATCCTCACGAAGTCCCCCTGTGTTCCCGTCGCTGAGCAGGTTCCGTAGACCCTTCCGGGCAGGTAACGACGGACGAGCTCCTCGTTGCGGGCGTATCCGCCCGATGCGAAAATCACCGCCTTGCGTGCCCGCGCCAGGGTAGTGGTGAGGCGGTACCGGAGCTCCAGCCCGACTGCCGCGCCCTCGTCGTTCTGGAGGAGCTTCACCGCCTGGTGGCCGAGGACGATGTCCACCCCGTTCTTGCGCGCGGCGGTCTCCAGTTGCTCGATGACGAGGGGCGTATCGGGACCCGGGCCGATATGTCGTCCGTGGGGGGTCTTGTTCTCGGCCAGCTCGGCTCCGTAGTCAGGAAAGGAAGCCAGAATGCTTCCCGAGGGCATCACCATGGGCCGGGAGGGATCGGGCACTGGCGGATCGGCGACCACATCGAGCGCGCCGACCTCACTCAGGTAGGCGATTGCCTTGGAACCGTTGTCGTAGAAGGTGGCGATCAGCGCGTAGAAATCTTCGGGAAGACCGAGGGTCGGGTGGCCGGGGCAGTACCACTGGGGGAAGGACATCCGGCACATGTAGGCGATGGCGTCGTCACGAGGGTCCCCGACCCCCTGGTCGCGAAGCGAGGGATTGTCGGGGATCCAGGCGGTTCCCCCGGATGCGGCGGTGGTGCCCCCGATCTGGTCGTTGCGCTCGAACATGACCACCGAAGCGCCTTCAGCGGCTGCGGTGATGGCGGCAGCGAACGCGGCACCACCGGTTCCTACCACCAGAACGTCGGCTTCGTAGTCGAAGATGCTGTCGGTCACGGTTGCCTCCTGTATCGGCGTGCTCGGTATCGATGTGCGGAGTGTCGCGGGCTCAGTGTCCCTGGAATTCCGGCTTGCGCTTTTCGAGAAAAGCACTGGTCCCTTCGCGGGCATCCGCCGTATGGGCCGACAGCACGGCTGCCACCGCCTCGTAATCGAGCATCTCGTCGAGCGTCGAGGTGAGGGACTTGTGGATGAAACGGCGGGCCAGATCGACTGCCACGCTCGGTCCGGCGGCCAGCTCTTTGGCGTAGGCGAGGGCGGCAGCCAGCGCCTCGCCCGTCGGCACCAGCTCGTCGATCAGCCCGTGCCGAGCGCACTCGTCGGCTTCGAGGATCCTCCCGGTCTCCACCATCATCAGCGCGGTGGACAGGCTGGTAACCCGGGGCAGGAAGTAGGTGATCCCGCAGTCGGGAGCGAAACCGAGCCGGACCATGGCAGCGCTCATCCGGGTGGTCTCGTCGGCGAATCGCCGGTCGCAGGCGAGGGCGAAGGCGAGACCCGCACCCATCACCGGGCCGGCCAAGGCGGCGATCACCGGCTTGTCGACCTCGACGATCATACGGGTCACCTCGGCCACCGGGCCGGCCGGGGTCTTGCGCTGGTAGCGCTCAAGCGGAGCCTCAGACATCCCGGGCATGCCCCGGTCGGACTTGCCGCCCAGCCATTCGGCATCCCCCCCCGAGCAGAAACCGCGTCCCGCACCGGTGAGAACGATGACCCGTACCTCGTCGCGCTGCCGAAGTTCACGGAAAAGCTCGACCAGTTGTGCCCCCAGATCCCAGTTCACCGCGTTGAGTCGCTCGGGCCGGTTCAGTGTGATGATGCCGACCGCGTCGTCGACCTCGAAGAGGTAGTGCAATTCGGGCCCCATGTCTCTCCTCTCCAGTTTCCTAGTTGGCCTGCAGTGCTGTGGCCGTTGGGTTGATATTCGGGTCACCGGCAGAACCGGGGCGATCGCCCTGCAGCGCCTTGACGGTCGCCCCCACGAAATCCTGGTCGGCCCTCAGCGCCGACGGCAGGTCGAGGAGGATCGTCGAGTAGATGCCGGTACATCGCTCGGCGATGACCGTGGCCAGGTCGTCGCAGGTGGCGACCAGTGCCCATTCGTCGAGCATCTCGTCGGAGATGCGGCTCGGCATCTCGCTCCACCGTCCCTCGCGCGACATCGCGTGAAGCTCCTGGCCGATGTCCGCCCAACCGTGGTATTCGAGAACCGCGTGGTAGGTCGGTGTCGACGCGTAGAAGGCGATATGGCGTTTGAGCGCTTCCCGGGCGGCATCCACCTCCGCCGGATTGCGTCCCAATGCGAGAAAAGGGGCTCCGATGATGTCGATGTCGGCGGGTGAGCGCCCGGCGAGTTCGGCTCCGGCGGCAACGGCGGGGAGGACCACCTCCCGGACATACCGCAGGGTGGCGACCGGATGGACGCGGAGCCCCGCGCACAGTTCCCCCGCGAGGCGGGCCATGTACGGATTGACCGCCGCAAGGTGGATGGGAACATGAGGGTGGTCGATGGGACCCGGGTTGAACAACTGGTTCATGAGGGTGAACCGGTAGCTATCGGATTCGAAGGCGGGCTTGGCTCCAGTGGCGAAGGTGTCGAACATCGCGGTGACGCAGCGGACGTAGTCGCGCAGGCGCGGGCCGGGAGGCCCCGTCCATTCGGTCGCGTACCGCCGCTCCACGTGGCTCCTCACCTGGGTGCCCAGGCCCAGCTCGAAGCGGCCGCCGGAGAGCTGCTGGAGGTCCCAGGAGAGCTGGGCGGTGACCATCGGGCTGCGGGGGAAAGCCACCGCCACGTTGGTCCCCAGGGACACCCGCTCGGTGTGCTCGGCAGCGATCGCCAGGGGGAGGAACGGATCGTGGCCGGCTTCTGGCACGGTGATGCCGTCGAAGCCCAATCTCTCTGCTACCCGGGCCGACTCGGCGATCCGGGTGATCTCGATCGGCGGTTGGGCGCCGCCCGCGTACTGGCCTGTCTCGGGGGCGATCAATACGGTCTGGACTCGAAACGCCATGTCGGGACTCCTGCTCGCCGGGGAGCGCTCCCCGGTAGGTCTGGAAACGATCCTACCATAAGGGAGTAAATACTGACCAAGTGGTCAGAAGCATGCACGGGTAGCGGGTCAGACTGCCGCCAGGTCCTCTTCAGTGTCCACGTCGTGGCCGGTGCCCGGGCGGGGGATGTCGGTGGCCAGGGTCGGTTCGGTCTCCCACAGGGCGCGTACGCCGGCATCACCGGACACCGGCAACTGTGGCCAGAGGGAGGAATGAATCCGGACCGGCGGAGACCGGCGACCCTGGCTCCACCGAGCGACCGCGATCGGCGTGGAGGTCTCTCGTGCGACGGCCGCCCAATCCTCGGCGGTTACTGCCGGCATGTCACCCAAACCGATCACCGCGTGATCGTGCCCCCGCTCTGCGGCGACCTCGAGCCCGGCCCGGAGCGAGCCGGCGAGACCCTCTTTCCAGCGCGGGTTGTCGACCAGCACGATGCGCTGTGCCACCCCCGAACCCTCCATCGTGGAAGCCAGGGGAACGGCGCCGCTCACCACGATTACGTCGCGGAATCCGGCATCGAGCGCTGCGGTGACAGCTCGTACCACGATGGGGACGCCTCCGATCGGGGTCAGCAGCTTGTGGGTCTTTCCGGCGAACCGTGACCCCGAGCCAGCGGCCAAGATGATGGCGGCTACCTTCATCCGGTAGGCCTGAGCCGCCAGTGAACAGACATGGTGCCGCTGTCCCGGTGGCTAGACGATCGGGCGTGCATCTCAGGCTATCGGGCGGAGCGCGGTGGGCTGCTCGTCCGGCCGGACCGGGCGTATCGGTCCCCGGGTGGTGGAGAGGGCCGCGCCGCTACGGCCGGCGCGGGCTGCGACCATCTCGGCTACGACTGAGATAGCGGTCTCGTAGGGGACCCGTGCGCCGATGTCGAGACCGATGGGAGAATGTATCCTGGCAAGAGCCGACTCGGCGACACCGGCAGCACGGAGGCGCCGCATCCGGTCCTGATGGGTGGCCCGGGATCCCATCGCACCCAGGTAGCCCACATCTGTGTCAAGCGCGGCCACGATGGCGGGCACGTCGATCCTGTCGTCATGGGAGAGAACGCAGACTGAGTCGTCGGGACCGAGCAAAGACCCGGTTGCCGCCAGGTAGCGATCCGGCCAGTCGACCACCGTGCCCGCGTGGGGGAAACGCTCGGGTGTGGTGAAAGCAGCCCGCGGGTCGACCACGGTAACCTTCCAACCGACCAGATGGGCGATCTCCGAAAGAGCGCCAGCGAAGGCGTCAGCACCCACGATCACAAGGCGCGGTCCCGGCAAGGCATGGTGAACGACGATCGCCTCGCCGCTCATTGCATCGACGTCCAGGCGGATGGCCCGGTCGTCATCTGCTTGCGCCGCACTGTCCAGGGACAGTGCGGCGATCCGCGATCCCCGGATCCGGGTGACCAGGGCCGCTGCGGTCCCGGCGTCGACCGCTTCGGCGAACGCGGCCAGCGATGCGCGGTCATCGGGCCGGATGACCTGGAGAAGGAGGCGCATAGAGCCGCCGCAGGTGAGCCCCCGATCGAAGTCGGGATCGGACCCTGCTCCGAAGTCGGTCACCACAACGTCCGCATCCGGGTCCTCCAACAAGGCGCGCGCTCGCTCGACCACCGCCCCGTCCACGCACCCGCCCGACAGCGAACCGGCGATGGTCCCGTCGCTTCCGACCAGCAAGGTGGCCCCCAACTCCCGCGGCGCCGAGCCGTCCACGCCGATCAAGCGAACCAGGACGCCGGCTTCCCCGCTGTCGAGCCAAGAAAGCAATCGAGCAGCGACGTACCTCATCGACACCTCCACGTCTCGAAAGTCCCACCTGGGTACTTTCTGACCATATGGTAGCAAAGCCTCACCATATGGTAGCAAGCTTCCGCCGAGACGAGCCGCCGGAAAGGCGCTTCGGCGCGGCCCCACCGGGGACGGTCAGGTCTCCAGGCGGGAACCCCCGGCAGGCGCTTCGGCGCGGCCCCACCTGGGACAGTCAGGTCTCCAGGCGGGAACCCCCGACCCAGGTCGCTCGCACCAGTGACGAGGATGGAGCGGCGAGCGCGCCGGCGAGCCCGGTGTCCAGCAGGCACAGGTCGGCGGGCATGTTCTCGGCGACTCGGCGGGGTATCCCTCCGGGCGCTTCCGGCGGAGTCAGGAACAGATCGAGCGCACGGGACGGGGAGAGTCCCCGGTCGATCGCGGCGGCAATCGCCTTCCAGGGGTCGGGGTCGCCGAACGGGGCATCGGTGCCCGCCCCCAGAGGCACCCCTTTTTCCACGAAAAGTGTGCAGGGATACAGCCAGGGGCGGTCCCCGGGGTCCACTTCGGAGGCGTACTGCTCCGCCCTCTCCACGGGAAAGTGAGGCTGGGTCACCACGGTCACGTCCCGGGCGGCCAGCATCGCGGCCATCTCGGGCGGGCACACCCCGGCGTGTTCCACTCGATCGCCCGATTCGAGCACGGCGAGTGCGAGGGCAAGCTCGGCGCGGGTCACCGCGTGAACGGCGACCGGGCGACCGGCGCGGCGGGCTGCGGCCACCGAGTCCTCCAGATCGGAGAGCGATGGAAGTTCCGGCTCGTGGAGGACCACCTTGCAGGGAGCGCCGTCGGTGACGCTCATCACCACGAGCCGCTGGGGCAACCCGGCGAGGAGCTCGGCTTCCGCCGCCCCGTTGGACACCGTCGCGTCGGTGGCACCGGTGATGCCGAAGCGAGCGAGGAGCCGACCGACCCTGTCCAGGTCCGGGGTGCGTGCGGGCATGCGCTCGCGCAAAAGGCCGTCGTGGCGGTACACGCGGCCGTCGCCTTTCACGTCGAGATCGAGTGCGCGGAGCGCGGCGGTGTTGAAGACCCACAGCTGCCCGCTGCGGTGCTGCACGCGCACGGGTACGTCTCCACGCAGCTCGTCTAGACGGGCCCGGTCCAGAGTCATCTTTCCGTCCCACCCGATCACCCGGATCCACCCGTCGTGCCGCGGCGCCGCGGTGGCGAGTTCGCCCAGGTGCACCGAATCGAGGCTTGCAGCCAGCGAGAGCACATGGATGTGGTGATCGTGCAGGCCCGGCAGGAGTGCACCACCGGCTGCGTCGAGGACCTCCTCGGCCGGGCCCGCCACCAGGGACCCGATCTGCTCCACCCGCTCACCGATCCGCACGTCGACCCGCCGCCCCTCCACCTCGGCGTCGCGGATCAGCACGCGCCTCCTCCGGGGTCGCTTTTCAGCGTGCTACCACCCGGTCGACCAGTCCCCACACCAACGCGCCCGGCGCGTCGAGCTTCTCGCCGGTGAGAGCGAGGCGGGCAGTGCGTTGCCTGCCGATCTTCCGGGGCAGGGACATGGTCCCACCGGCACCCGGTATGAGCCCCATGGCGATCTCGGGAAGCGCGAACCAGGCGTCCTCGGTGGCCGTGACCCGGCCGCAGCAGGCGGCCAGTTCGCACCCCGCGCCGATGGCTGCGCCGTGGACCCGTGCCTCGGCCCGCGGCCCTAGTTCGGTCAGCAGGGCCGCCGGGCTCCGGGCGGTGCGCACCCGGTGAGCCGCCATCGGATCTGCCGCCGTGCCGAACTCGTCCAGGTCGCCTCCACTGCAAAAAGACGCCCCCGCTCCGGCCAGCACGACCGACGTGATCGACTCGTCCGCGAGGGCAAGCTGCAGCGCTTCGCTGAGCCGATCCCGCACCATTGCCGAATAGGCGTTGTGCACCTCGGGTCGGGAAAAGGTCACCCGCAGCACGTCCCCGTCGCGCGCCACCTCCAAGCCGTCGCGCTCCTCCCGCGGGCGCGTGCTGCGTCCAGCCAACCAGGTGGCGAAACGGGTACTTCCGAGCAGGGCGGCATACGCGAAGGATTCGAGAGCCAGTGCGTCGATCACCCCGAGTCCCTCGCCGGCGCGCAGCACCTGGACCAGAGCGAGGGCGGCGTCGGTCGAGTCGGACACCGTGCTCGTGATCGCGTCGAGGAGGATGCCCGGCCCGTCGACCACTACATCGAATGCGGGATCGGTGGTGCCCACACCGATGGTGACTGCCGGCAGGGCGCGAAGCGAACTTGCCATATCCGGTTGGACCTTCTGCCCCGCCGCGTCGACGACCAATATCGGGAGCTCTGCCGCCACGACCAGGTCATCGATCGCGTAGGGCGACCTCAACGATGCTTCGGCGTCGGCAAAAGGAAGCATCTCCAACTGTATGTCAGGCACGCTAGCGTTCCCCCGTGGAGCTCCCGCTCAGCGGACGGACTTTTTTGGTGTGCGGAGGTGATCCGGGTCTGACTTATGCGGCCGACCTTCTCCGCCACCTCGGTGGAACGATCGTCAGCGACCCTGGCGCCGGAAGCTTCGACGCAGCGCTACTGGACCACGACCTCGGTCTGCCCTGCCCGCTTGTGGTCGCCGCGCCCTCGAACGAGATCGGCGACTGGGCACGCTCCGGTGCGATGTACCTGACCGGCGAGCCCAAAGGGCCCCCGCTGCCCGCACCGGGGACTCCTGCGACCGCAGCCCGGGGTGCAGCCCTCGCCGTCGAGCTCCTCTCTTCCTTGCGCGGTCATCGGGTTCGGATTGACGGCCCGGTTCTCCTCGGTGAGCGGGCCGCACTCGCCGGTTTCCGGCGGGGCGGTATGGTCTCGGCGGGCGGAGCGTGCAAGCTCCTTGCGACCCGCGACGGGCACGTGGCGGTCAACCTGCCGCGTGCGGAGGATTTCGATCTGGCGCCCGCCTGGCTGGAGAGGCCAGTCACATCGTGGGACGAGATTGCGTCCGAGTGCCGGGGTCGCCTCACCGGCGAGCTGGTCGAACGGGCCGCGCTGGTGGGCTTGGCGGTGGCGGCACCGCCAGGGGTCGAGCCGGACGCACAGCTTCGTGCTCGCGGCCAGGTGAATCGGCTGCGACCCTGGCTCCTCACCGCTGGAGGCCGCGCCAACCCTCCGGTGAAGCCGCTGGTGGTTGACCTCTCAGCCCTGTGGGCCGGTCCGCTCTGCGCTCACCTCTTGCAGCGCGCCGGATGCCGGGTGGTGAAGGTCGAGGCGGTGGATCGACCGGACGGGTCACGCTCTGGCGCCCCGGCGTTCTTTTCCTTGATGAACGAGGGGAAGGAACCTGCGAATCTGGCCGATCTGGTCGAGCTTCTTCACCGCGCCGACGTGGTGATCGAGTCGTCCCGACCCCGGGCCATGGACCAGAAGGGCATTAGTCCGGACGATTTCCCGAGCACGGTCTGGGTGAGCATCACCGGATACGGTCGCAGTGGACCATGGAGCAACCGGCCGGCTTTTGGGGACGATGCCGCGGTGGCGGGGGGGCTTGTTGCCGGCGGGCCGGTGTTCGCCGGCGACGCCATTGCCGATCCCCTCACCGGATTGCATGCCGCCTCCGCAGCTCTCGCCGCGCTGGCAGGGCGCTGGGGCGGCCTGGTGGACGTGCCACTGCGCGAAGTTTCCGCCTATGTCGCGACGCGAGAGGGGTCGTCCACGGTTGGAGAAGCGGTTCGGGACGGCGACGGTTGGCAGATTGATGGCCATCGGGTGGAGATGCCACGCGCCCGAGATGTCGGGCGCTGAGCTACACCTTGACGATTCAGCGCCGCAGGAGCAGCCCGTCGGCGGGGCCTCCGGCGCCGGAGGCGACCAGCACCAGGTCGGCGTTCTCGACCTGGGAGCTGGAGGTTCCCCGGATCTGGCGGACCGCCTCGATGACGTTGGCTCCGTACAGGAATCCTTCGCCCAGGAAGCCCCCGTTGGTGTTGAGCGGGAGATCGCCGTCGCGGCGGATGCGCTCGCCCTTGGCGCAGAAGGCACCACCATCGCCCCGCTCGCAGTACCCGAGCTCCTCGAGTTGCATCGCCACCAAGAAGGAGAATCGATCGTCGAACTGCGCGGCCTTGACGTCGGAACGTTGCACGCCGGCCACCCGGAAGAGCTCGTCGCCCATCAACTTCATCTCCGGCAATCCGGTGATGTCCGGACGGTTGAAGCTGCTGAACAGCTCGCCTTCGGTCGAGGTGGCCTGAGCGGCGGCCATCACGATGGCAGGCGGGTGGGGAAGGTCCTTCGCCCGTTCGGCCGAGGTGATGACCAGCGCCACCGCACCATCGACGTCGGGAGCGCAGTCGACCGCGCGCAACGGGTCCACTTCTGCCGGCGAGTCCGCACATTCCTCGAAGGACATCGGCTTCTCGAAGAATGCCGAGCGGGGGTTGGCTGCCGCGTACTCGCTGGCCACAGCCGGGATCCAGGCGAGATCGCTCATGTCGACACCGTAGCGGTGCAGGTACCGCCGGGCGCACAGGGCGGCCATTCCGGAGGGAGTCAGCAGCCCAAAGGGGGAGTAGAAGTCGTAGCGCAAGAGGTCGAGGGACTCGTCCTGCATCTCCTTGGCAGCCCGGAAGTCGTTACCGGCCCTCCGCTTCGAGGCACCGTTCACAGAGCGGTAGTACACGACGTTCTTGCATATCCCGGCTGCCACCGCGGTGATTCCCGAGACGATGGCGCTGGTTCCCCAGTGCGAATCGCTGGCGAACTGGGCGTGTTCGATGCCGACCGCCTTCTGCAGGTACATGGGATCGATCCCGTCCGAGATGTCCTTGACGATGCCGTCGATCTCGTCGAAGCTCAGGCCGGAGTCTACCACCGCGTCCCTCACCACCTGGGCGGCAAGGGAGTATTCGGTACGTCCCGAGTCGCGGGAAAACTCGGAGACGGCGACCCCGACGATGGCGGTCTTGTCCTTGACGGTCCTGGTTGTTGTCATCATCACCTCGAGATTTCGGAGCCCACCTGGCGGGCTCGCCGTGATCGGGCAGGGCGGGAGACCGGTTGGTCAGCTCGCCTTCTTGAACTGGTACAGAGTGAACGAATCGGTGGGTTTGTTGAAGGTAACTTCCACCGGCATTCCGATGAAGACGTCCTCGGGTTCTACGTCGACGATGTTGGCAGTGAGACGTATCCCCTCCTCCAGCTCCACCAGGACGACCGAGTAAGGAATCTTCATTGCCGGGTAGGCCATGCGATCGGTGGTGAAGTTCACGTAGGAGAAGATCTTGCCCCGTCCGGTGGACGGCACCCATTCGAGTGAGTCCATTGAGCGACAATGGGGGCACATGGGCCGAGGAACTTGAAAATAAGTCTTGCAGTCGGCACATCGCTGGAGCACGAACTCGTGCCGTTCGACGGCCTCCCAGAAGGGCGCGTTGTCGGGGTCCACGTAGGGGCCCAGGATGGGGATACCGGGTACGTATTCGAGGGTCATGTCCTACTTCCTCAGGATGAGGCCGCTGGTCGGAAGACCGGGGCCGGCGGTGACCAGCGCGGTCTCGGCTCCAGCCACCTGGCTGGTGGCGGTACCGCGCAATTGGCGGACTGCTTCGGCGATGAGATTGAAGCCGTGGATGTACGCCTCGGAGAGAAGACCCCCTGCCGTGTTGAGTGGCAGCTCACCATCGACGCGGATACGGTCCCCGCCCTCGCAGAAATCGACGCCTTCACCCCGGCCGCAGAATCCCAGCTCCTCCAGCTGGATGATTCCCCCGAAGCTGAACGGGTCGTAGAGCTCGGCGACGTCGATATCGCCCGGCCCCAGTCCCGAAATGCGGTACAGCTCCTGGCCCACGTACCACGTCTCGGGAAGTCCTGAAACGATCGGGCGGTTGTAAGAGGTCTGTATCTCGGTCTCGATGGGAATGCTCTGGGCTGCCGCCATGATGTAGGCGGGAGACTGCTTGGCATCCCGGGCTCGATCGGCGGTGGTCACGACAAGGGCCACGGCACCATCGGTGTCGACGCAGCAATCGAAGAGGCGAAGCGGCTCGACGATCATCGGGGCATCGAGGTAGTCCTGATAGGTCATCGGCTTGCCGTAGAAGATGGCATTCGGATTCTTCTGCGCGTATTCGCGGAGGACCAGGGAGTACCAACCGGTGTTGTCGAGCTTGATCCCGTACTCGTGCATCCAGCGCCGCGCGTACATACCGGCCCACGCAAGAGGTGTCAGGAAGCCGTAGGGGAAGTAGTAACCGTAGTGGAGGGTCGGTGCCTTCGAGAGGTACTCGGCATAGCCGTCGCCGCGCCCGTAGCGGTGGCCGGATGCCTCGTTCAGGGATCGGTAGCACACGACGTAATCGGCGAGGCCAGTGGCGACCGCGGCAGCAGCATGCATGACCGTCGCGCAAGCTCCTCCGCCGCCGAAGCTCACCTCACTGGTGAACCGCAGGTTGGGGATTCCCAGCGAGCCGATCAGGGTGGGCATGGAGACCCGATCCAGCGTCAGCGCTTCGAGCCCGTCGATGTCGGATATGGAGAGGCCGGCGTCGTCCACCGCGTTCTTGATAGCCTCGCAGGCCAGGTCGAGCTCGTCGCGCTGGGAGTTGCGCGAGAACGCGGTCTGCCCGATCCCGATGATTGCGACATTGTCCTTGATCAGGTTCTCGTCGACCGCGGGGCGGAGATGAGCCTGGTATGACTTGGTGCGATATTCATCTAACATGTGCGAACCTCTCGTTCGGTGGCGATTACCCGGCAAGGGTGAACGGGAAAAGCATGTGCGGATCTCACTGGGTATTACGCTGCCGGTTTGAATTGGAAAAGAGTGAAGTCGTCGGCGGCATGGGTGAAGACCACCTCCACCGCTTGCCCGACAGCGATGTTCTCGGGTGCTATGCCGACCAAGGAACTCACCAGGCGGGGCCCCTCCTCCAACTCCACCAGCACAACCGAGTGGGGGGCAGGAAAAGCAGGATGTGGCGCGTGCCGGTAGGTGGCGAAGCTGTGGACGGTGCCCCGCCCTGTCGACTGGACCCACTCGTGCTCGCGCGACTGGCATCCCGGGCACATCGGCCGGGGTGGGGTCAGCCACCGAGCACAGGACGCGCATCGTTGCAGGAGCAGTTTGCCGGACGCCACCCCGTCCCAGAACGGACCGCTGCTCCGGTAGAGGACCTCCCAGCGGGCAGGCCGTGGCACATCGCGGGTGGGGTCGTAGGAGGAAGTCATGCTGCGCTCCTTTCGGTGCTTGCCGCCTCGCGGATTACCGCCGTGCCCGAGCAGTGTGGCCCGTGGCTGTTCTCGGCCCCGAAGGCCACCTCGATATGGCGCCCGGTCTCGTCCGCCCATTTGCGGACCACCGAGCCGGTGGTGGTGAGGGTGGTTCCTGGGAAGGCGGGCACGATCAGGCGGAGCGAGATCGATTCGAGGTCCCAACCGTGACCACACCAGTTGGTGATGTATGTGGTCATCAGCCCGTTAGTGGTCAAGATGTTCAAGAAGACGTCGGGGGCTCCAGAGCGCTTCGCGAAGGCGGCGTCGTGGTGGACCGGGTACAGGTCCCGGGAGGCAATCGCTCCCACCACCACCAGCGTGGCGTCCACCTTTCGGGCTACCTCGGGGAGCTGGTCGTTCTCCGCGATGTCGTCCCAGGGCAGCGAGTCGTACCTGAGGTAGTCGCGCATCCAGCGGGTGCTCATTGATTCGATTCCTCCTGAACGGGCTGGTATCGCATGTAGGTGAACGACTGGGTGCCGAGAAGGTCGCCGGTCTGGTTCACGAAGCGGTACTCCATGGTCACGAAATAGGCAAGGCCCAAGCGGGTCTTCTTCGGAGTCTCGGTGACGTTGGTGAGGCGGACGCTGTAGGACACCACGTCTCCGGGACGGGCCAGCCGAACGACCTGCTGGCTCTGGTTGGTCGCCACCACCTCGGTGAACCCGTGTTCGGCGAGGACCTCGTCGAGGGGCGCGATGGGCAGCGCCGCCGCCTCCTGGGGAGGCCACAAGGGTGAAAGCGTCCACGATTGCATCATCGAGGGAGGAGCGACCGTGCCCCCGTGGCGGGAGGTGGCAGCCCAGTCGGGGTCGGTATAGGCGGGGTTGGTGTCCTGCATCACCTCCACCCAGTGGCGGATCATCTGGGGACACACCGCGTCGACGCTCTCGATCAGCGGCGACTCACCACCCACGAATCGGGCGAGTTGCTGGTGGTACAGATCGCTCTCGTTCTCGGCGAGAGTGCTCGACTCGGTCACGGTCATGTGGCGGATTCCTTGGTTCGGCCCTTGCCGGGCGAGGCGGTTCGGGAGGGGGAGCGGGCGGGTGAAGCGGTCCGGGAACCGGAGCGGGCGGGAGCGGCCTTGGCCGGCGTGGTCCGTGCCGATGAGTTTCCAGATGCCGATCGCGCTGCGGGCTCGGGGATCGGGTCGAGCCCGTGCAACCCTGCGGGCCGTTGCTGGCGCACGATCTGGTCGACCAGGTAGTTGCGGCGCACGATGAGCGCCTCCACCGAATACGGATCGGTTCGCATCATCCGCTCGAGCAGGGTTCCGTGGCAGAAGTAGGTCATGATCTGCACGTGGAGGTCGTGGACGAAGAAGGCCGGTTCCACGTGGGCGATCATCCCGGCCCGTTCGGCTTCGGCCAGCCTCTTCTGGGCCGGTTCGAAAAGAGTTGCGAACCGGTCGGCGTAGGAATCGCCGTACTCGCCGCCCTCGAGCAGCTCACGCATCATGAGGCGGGGGATCGAAGGGTTGTCTCGCAGGAAGCGGTGCAGCTCGTCGAGATACCAGGCCAGCCGATCGGGGGTGAAGCCGTTGGCCAGGAAGTCGTGCATCATCTCGATGACCGGATTGATCGCCCGGTCGAGAACCGCTTCGTGTAGGGATTCCTTGCTCTGGAACTGGTAGAGCAGTGTCGTCTTGTGGGTCTCGGCCGCATCGGCGATCTCCTGGATCGCCACGCCGCCGTAGCCGCGACGGGCGAACAGGTCCATCGCGGCATCGAGGATCGCCTCTCGCCGTCCCTTTCGTGCCAATGAATTCCCCTGTCTCTGATCGCCGGGTGCCCGACGGTGGTCGGATTTTCCAACCGAATGGTAGCAAGGCGCACTCTCCACCCCGGGGCTGGGCCGGCCTCCTTCGACCACGAAAAGGCTGCCTGATTCGCACCAAACGGTATTGTGTGCGTACCCGTCGGGTGCCCGGTTGAGATCGCCAACCAGGTACCACCGCCAGGGAGGATCGCCCGATTCGACGAAATCTCCGGTGAGGGTGCCTGCGAATTCCTGGCGGCTCACCAGGTGGGTCCCGGCGATGACCTCGCCTCCATCGCACTCAGCCTGTTTGCCGGCCATGGCCGGATCGAAGCCGGCACATTGGTGGGAGGCGGCCGTGGCCGGGTCGAAGCCGGCACGGTCGGGAGGTGGAGTAATGCCCCGCTCTGCGCTCTTCACGACAGGGAGCACCTCAAGCAAGCTCACCGACCAGTCCCTCGAAGGTGTCGATGGCTTCCTCCACCAGGTCGAGCAGGATTTGCCGAGCGGACTTCATGGAGGTTACGAAGCCGACCCCCTGGCCAGCGGCTTCGGTCATCAGGTCGCCGCGCCGGTGGTCGTTGGCGCCCTGTATGTAGTCAGCGCTGAGGAGCATCTGGTAGGGCGCCTGAAGGACGTCGGGGGCTTCGGGTGTTGCCCATTCCTCGGTCCAGGGGCACTTGAGGACCCTCATGGTCATCCCCGAGATGGAAGTGGAGTGGGTGGTGTCGTCGGAGGTGGCGGCGAGGAGCCGCTCCTTGACGATCATGTCGACGTCGGACTCGCGTGAAGCAAGCCACAGGGTTCCGGTCCACACGCCTGAAGCTCCCAAGCAGAGGGCGGCTGCCAGGTGGCGGCCCGTGGTCACGCCTCCGGCGGCGATTATGGGCGTGTCGCCTGCGATGGCGGAAACCTCGGCGACGATGGAAAAGGTTCCGATCGAGCCGGTGTGCCCGGCGGCGTCGTATCCCTGGGCGATGATCGCGTCGACGCCCGCCTCGATCTGGCGCCGCGCCTGGCGTGCCTTGCCGACCAGGCCGAACACCAGCATGTCCCGGGAATGTGCAGCGTCGAGAACGAACGCGGGGCTGCCGAGCCCAGAGGCGATGACCGGCACCCGTTCGTCGAGCAGCACGTCGAGCTGCGCACGGGCGAGCTCCTGGTTGAGGCCGCCCCAGGTGTGGAGGTCGACCGGCCCCTTGGGATCGGGGACGTCGTACTTCTCCTTGATCTGGCGGGCGAACTCCCGGTGGGAGTCGGGGATATTCGACTGGAGCTGATCGATCGAGCCGGAGGGAGGTGCCGAGGCGGGCAGCACCAGGTCGATCCCGAACGGCTTGCCTGCGACCCGGCTCCGGATCCACGCGATGTCGGCGGCGATGTCGTCGGGCGTGTGCATCGCCTCGCCGAGCACGGCAAAGCCGCCTGCGTTGATTACCTCCACAGCGACGTCCTTGCAATGGGTGAACGCGATGACCGGGTATTCGATGCCGAGCAGATCGCTCAGCTTCGTCCGCAGCGGATCCTGGGGCATGGTGTCGTTCTCCTTGTCGACGATCCGGTGGTCAGTTCGGTGATTGCTACCACTGTAGCGCGAACTTGGACCAGATGGTAGTAAAACTTGACCACTCGGGACAAATCAACTACAATCCAGAATTGTTGGTACCACCGGCAGAGCGCAAGGTCGGACCAGTTGGTCGGAAAACTTGACCATCAGGACGGACCCGTGCTTACACTGTGGGACCAGTTCGAGGAAGTCGTGAATCCGAGAGGGGCAAGGGAATTCGACCCTTTGCCCGCCTGACGGTGAGAGGAGGTGCTCGTGGCAATCGAGATCAGAGAGCGTTTCTGCGTCGAGGCTCCCATCGACTCGGTCTGGCAGTTCGTCAAGGACCCTCGCCAAGTGGTTACCTGCATGCCGGGTGCAAGTCTGGACGAGGTCGTGGATGCACGTACCTATCGGGGTACCGTCAAGGTCAAGCTAGGAGCGGTGACCACCCGATACAAGGGGCGGGTGGAGCTCGCCGAGGTCGACGACACCAGCTATACAGTGCGCCTGGTGGCGGAAGGCCAGGAAACTTCTGGCGGCACCGCCCGGGGCACATTGTCGAGCCACCTTTCCCGGCTCGACAACGGCCAGACCGAAGTGGTCGCCGAGGGTGACATCGACCTGACCGGGCGTGTCGTCCAGGTCGGTCGGGGGATGATTCGCGGCGTTTCCCATCAGCTTTTCCAGGAGTTTGCCGCGTCTACCAAGGTGCGCTTGGAGGCGGCTGCGCAGGGGGGAGATCCGGGTTCGGCTCCCGTCCCCTCCGGGACGGTTCCCCCGGAACCGGAGGCCCTCCGGATACTCCCAATACTGGCCCGGGCGTTGCGGGATGCCCTCGTTCGGTTCGTTCGGAAGCTAGTCAAGGCGCTCGGAAGGCGCGGGTCATCGACCCGTCCCCCTGCCGGGCACGACTCGTCGGAAAGGTAGGACTCGGATGGAGCGATATTTCGTCGCCTGCGATGCCGGTGGAACGATGACGGACGTCATCGTCGTGGATGAGCAGGGACACAGTGTCATCGGCAAGGCGCCGACCTCGCCGGCTGACGAGAGCATCGGCTACATGGAATCGCTCGAGGAAGCCATGGAGCAGCTCGGCATCGACCCGAGGCTGAACGGTCGTGACTACGGACGCCAGTTCGAGACCGCGATCTACACCGGGACCTCGATGCTCAACACGGTGATCAACATGTCCGGAGCCAAGACCGGCCTTCTGGTCACCAAGGGATTCGAGGACATCATCGCCCAGGGCCGCGGATCGCAGACCTTCATCGGCGCCCAATGGTCCGAGATCACCCACATGCAGTACCGCAAGCACCGGGTACCGCTGGTGCCCCGCCAGCTCGCCCGCGGGGTCACCGAGCGCATCGACATGTTCGGCCAACCGGTCATTCCGATCTACGAGCACGAAGTCGAAGAAGGGGTGCGGCAGCTCCTGGTGGACGAGGGCTGCGAAGTCATCGCCATCGTTTTCCTACACTCCTACACCAACGCCGCACACGAGGAGCGCGCCGCTGAGATCGCCCGGGAAGTGATGGCCAAGGTCGGCCGGGAGGTCATCATCGAACTTTCCAGCCAGGTGGCACCGACCGCGCGAGAGGTGTCGCGTGCGAACGCCACCGTCATCCAGGCATATGCCTCCAACACCGCCCGGCGCCAGCTTCTCCGGATCGAAGAGGAGCTCGGCAAGGTCGGCTATCCCCACAGCTTGAAGACAGTGCTCGGCTACGGTGGCATCACCAACATCCGCTACCCACGACTCTTCGAGGCGGCCATGTCCGGTCCGGTCGGAGGGCTGATGGGTGCCAAATACCTCTCTACAGTGATCGGCGAGGACAATATCGTCTGCTCTGACGTCGGCGGGACTTCCTTCGACGCCGGCGCCATCACCGCCGGAGTGCTCCCCATCGACCGTGAGCCTGGGTTCCAGGACATGTACGTGAACGTTCCGATGCTCGGAATCACCTCGATAGGTGCTGGCACCGGGACCTACATCCGTCTGGACCCGCAGACCAACCGCATCAAGCTGGGTCCCGACTCGGCCGGCGGGACGCCGGGACCGACGTTCCTGGAAGCCGGCAACACCACTCCCACCATCAACGATGCCAATCTTCTCCTGGGCATCCTCAACGAGGAGAACTACCTGGGAGGCAAGCTCAAGGTCAACAAGCAGGTCTCCTATGATCTTTTCAAGGAGAAGATCGCCGACCCGCTCGGCATGGACGTCTACGTAGCGGCCGAGACGTGCCTGGACATCCTGAACGTCATGATGCGCGAGCATCTGGTGCGAAGCCTCATGGTCGGGCACGACCTGCGCGACTACGTGCTGCTCGGCTATGGGGGTGCGGGCCCGATGCACATGTTGGGCTACGCAGGCGATCACCCGTGGAAGGCGGTGGTCACCGTTCCCCATGCCGGGGCGTTCTCCGCGTGGGGAGGCGCCTGCATGGACTACTCGCACCGCCGCCACAAGAGCGTCGCCACCATGTTGACTCCCGATCTCGACGACGCCATGAAGGTGGCCTACCTCCAGCCCCTGAACCTCGCCTGGGATGCCCTCGAAGAGGAGCTGATGACCGAGCTATCCGGCGAAGGCTTCGCTAAGGAGCAGATCTCCACCACCCGGGTCGTCTACATGAAGTACCTCGGGCAGCTCGACGACATCGAAGTGACCTCGCCGGTAACCCGGATCGACACCGCTGACGACATGAGGGCTCTGGTCAAGGCGTACGAGGAGCAGTACACCAAGATGTTCACCCTGGTCGCCAAGCCCGATGTCGGTGCCTACCAGGTGACCGAGGTGTGCGTCGTCGCCAAGGTGAACACCGTCAAGCCGAAGTTGCGCAAGCACGAGCTCGCTTCTAAGACACCCGATTCCACGGCGTTCAAGGGCAAGCGTCCGGTGTTCCAGCACGGCGCCTGGCATGACGCCGACATCTGGAGGATGGAGGACTTGAAACCGGGCAACGAGATCGACGGCCTGTCCGTGATCGAGGCGTCGAACACGACGCTCTTCGTTCCACGGGAATGGCATGTTCGCATCGACGAGCACGACATCTACTGGCTCGAACGAAAGGACGCGTAGTCGTGAGCATCACACTATTGGACCAGCTTCGTGTCAACGACGAGGCATTCGCCCGGACGGGCAACTTGTTCGGCCTGGAGAAGCTCCAACGCAAGGAGAGTGACCCGGGAACCTACGAGGCCCTGTGGCACATCCTCTCGAACCTGTGCAACGTCGGGTGGGAGATCGGGTGCAAGGTGTCCTCGTCACCGATCGCGGTGGAGGGCGGGGACGCCCTATGGGCGCTGAACCTGCCGACCGGTGAGGCGATCTGCGTCTCGCGGGGCATCACCGCCCACCCCGGATTGCTCGCAGAGATGATCAAGAGCCTGATCGGGCTGGGCTACGAGGACTATCCGGGATTCCGGCAGGGCGACATCTTCGAGAACAACGACCCGCATTTCGGGGGAATCCACCTTCCCGACTTCGACATGGCGATGCCCCTCTTCTACGGTGACACCCTGGTCGCCTGGGCCAGCTGCGTGAGCCACGTCAGCGACTGTGGTGCGGTGACGCCTGGATCGGTCGGGTTCCTGAACCCGGACTGCTACAGCGACGGTCTGTGCATCTCAATGGAGAAGGTGGGCGAGAACGACCGCTTCTTCCCCTGGTACGACATGCGCATCCGTTCGCGCACCCGTACCCCCGAATTCGTTCTGGGAGACGCCCGCGGGCGCCTGGCAGGATGTGTGGCAATCCGTGATCGTCTCATCCAGGTGATCGACAAGTACGGTCTCGACTTCTTCCTGGACGCAACCCGGGAGTACGTGGAGGACAGCCGCCGTTACGCGGTGAGCCGGGTCAAGACCCAGACGGTGCCCGGCCGGGCGCGCAAGTCGCAGTTCAAGGACCTGGCAATGAAGGGCAAGAAGGCCCTTCTGGGCAAGCAGGACATCGACTGCCTTTTCAACCTCCCCATGGAGATGGAGGTGAAGGGCGATGCCAGCGTGCATTTCTCCCTTCGGGGAGCGAGTGGCACCGTGCCCTTCGGTGAGAACATCAGCCCGACAGCGTTGCGCTCCGCCCTCCTGAACGGCTACTCCCACATCATTGGATTCGACATGTTCAACTCGGGCCCGGCTTCCGCCTGGGAGGTCGAGACACCGCCGGACGGATCCTGGGCGAACCCATTCGGAAAGGACTATGCCGCATCGTCGGGCGTTGCCTGGGCACCCGCGGTGATCTGGATGTCCAGCCTCTACGAGGTGTTCGGGCGTCTTTTCCAGATGCGCGGTTTCGTCGAGGAGATGGCAGCCGGCGCAGCCACCACTATGACTGCCGAGTTCGCCGGGATCACCCAGCTGGGCTACTACCTGGCGGGTCTGACACTGGAGCAGGCGAGCAACGGGTCTCCAGCCCGGGGCTTCACCGACGGCGAGAACAGCGCCTGGTGCATCTACACACCCAATGCCGACTTCGGCAACGCGGAGGTCACCGAGCTGTACTACCCGATCCTGTACCTGGGACGGAATGTCGACCCGGACTCGGGCGGGTACGGTCGATTCCGCGGAGGGCTCGGTCACACGGCTGTGTGGATGGTTCACAACACGCCATCGGGTATCGACTACCAGTGCGGTGACGCGGGGATGCGTTCCAAGGTGGTGGCCAATCACGGGATGTACGGCGCTTACCCGACAGTTCCCGACTCACCGAGCTACGCGCACAACACCAATGTCAAGGAGCTGATCGAGGCGCAGAAGCCGTTGCTGCACGAGCGGGGACCCGCTGGAAGGCCGACCCTCGAGCAGAACATCAAGGCGACCGATCTGGTGACCCGGGCGGATGCTCCGTTCGTCACACCGGAGCCTTTGGTGAACTACGACCTGATCATCCACCCGATCTCGGGCGCCCAGTCGATGGGAGATCCGATCGAGAGAGACCCCTCCGCCATCGAGGCCGACTTGAACAAGGGCTGGACCAGCGTTCGGGTAGCGACCGACATCCATGGAACGGTTGTGTCCCGCAACGGCTCTTTCAGCATCGACAAGCCTGCCACAGCGCGCCGGCGTGCCGAGATCCGCGAGGAGCGCAAGCGCACCGCGGTGCCGTTTAAGGAATGGTGGGCTGCCGAACGGCAGAAGGTGATCGCCAAGGAGAACATGGATCCGGCCGTTCTGGACATGTGGCGGTCATCCACCGCGCTGTCGCCGGAGTACGGGGCAGAAATCCGGGCGTTCTGGAACCTCCCGGACGACTTCGAGTTCTAGGTGGCACGTTCATGGCGAGCAGTACGACGATGTTCCTCGCCATGGGGGAACCATGGAGTGGGCGACGGTGAAGCCGGCAGCTTTCGACTACGCGGCGCCCACCTCCCTCGCCGAAGCGCTGACGCTCCTCGGCGACCCCGATCGTGACGCGACCGTTCTTGCCGGCGGCCAGAGCCTCCTTCCGATGCTGAACATGCGACTTGCCCGCCCCGAGTTGGTGGTGGACATCGGCCGCATCCCGAACCTCGCGGGAATTGAGGAACGGGAGGGAGCGCTGGTCTTCGGGGCGATGACCACCAAGGCGGCGGTCGAGAGCTCGGCGCTGGTGCTCAGGCAGCAGCCCCTCCTGCACGCGGCGACCAAGCTGGTCGGGCACCCCCAGATCCGCAGCCGCGGCACGGTCGGTGGCTCGATGGCACAGGCTGACCCCGCGGCCGAGTACCCGGCGGTGGCGGTGGCGACCGGAGGGTGGATGCGGGCGGTGGGAGCCGACGGCGAGCGCACCATTCCGGCCGCCGACTTCTTCGTCACCTGCCTCACCACCGGATTGGCTCCCGGCGAACTGCTGGTCGAAGTGGGGATACCAGCGCTCAGCGCGGGAACTGGTTGGTCCTTCACCGAGCTGTCCCGGCGCCACGGGGATTTCGCCATGGCGGGGGTCGCGGTCACCGTGCGCCTCGACCGCGCTGGTTGCTTCGAGGAGTCGCGGATCGTCGTCTTCGGTGTCGGCGACATTCCGACTCGCATGTCCGCAGCAGAGGAGCTTCTTCGCGGTGAGCGTCCGGAGCCCTCCTTGTATCGACGAGCCGCGGATGCAGTGCGCGACGCTTTTGACGCGCCGATGAGCGATATCCATGCTTCGGCCGAGTACCGGCTCCACCTGGCGGGCGTGCTGGCCGAACGGGGCATCGCCGACGCGGTCGCCCGTGCACATCCCGGCGAGGAGGGTCCGAACCGATGAGCTCGACGAATGGCACGCGGCCGGTGCGGGTGACCGTCAACGGAACCGTTCACGAGGCGACGGTCGAGCCTCGGACCACCCTGTCGGAGCTCCTTCGCAGCCAGCTGGGTCTAACCGGGACCCATGTGGGCTGCGAGCACGGGGTCTGCGGTGTGTGCACCGTCCTGATCGACGGCAAGGCGGTTCGTTCCTGCCTGACGCTTGCCGTCCAGGTCGACGGTTCCGAGATCCTGACCGTCGAGGGCCTCGCAGCCGCCGACGGCACCCTCCATCCGCTCCAGGAGGCCTTTTCGGCAGAGCACGGCCTCCAATGCGGATTCTGCACTCCCGGATTCCTCATGGCGGTGTATGCGCTGCTCACCGAGAAGCCCGATGCCGGGGAGGACGAGATCCGGGAGGTTCTCGGAGGGCAGCTTTGCCGTTGCACCGGATACCAGTCGATACTGCGGTCGGTCATGCGTGCGGCCGCCCAGTTCCGCGAGTCCAAGTTGGAGTGGGTGCGGTGAAGCCCGCGCCATGCGATTGGCTGATCGGCACCTGGGGGCTGGGAGCGATTCGATGAGCCTGGATTGCCTGCCGGTCACCGAACGGCGCTGGATAGGCCGCGATGTGGTCCGGGTCGAGGACCGGTCGCTCCTCACCGGCCGGACCCGATTCATCGATGACGTCGTGCTGCCGGGGATGTTGCACTGCGCCATTCTGCGGAGCCCTTTTCCCCATGCCCGGATCATCCAAATAGACACCAGCCGGGCCGAAGCGCTTCCGGGCGTCGCTGCAGTGGTGACCGGCGCGGACGCGCTCGCCTGGTGCCAACCCGCCCGGTCGACTCCCGAGGGCTGGGGACTGAGGTGCCTCGCGTCGGACACCGCGCACTTCGTTGGGGAGCCTATCGCCGCAGTGGCCGCAGCCAGCAGGGCTGCTGCCGAGGACGCCCTTGAGGCCATCGACGTCGAATACGAGCCGCTCGAACCGGTGACCGACCCGTTCCGGGCGATGTCCGGTGACAGCCCGCTGGTGATGGAGGGCAAGGGGACCAACGTGATGTTCCACCGGGTTTTTACCTGGGGCGAGGTGGATGCAGCCTTCGCCGGGGCCGAGCACGTGTTCACCGAGAAGTTCCGCTGGAACCGGGTGGGGGCCAATCCAACCGAGACATTCGGAACGGTGTGCGAGTGGGATCCTGGAACCCTCGAGCTGTGCGTGTACGGCAGCATCCAGGCGGCAAGCTCGGCTGCGCTGGGGTGCGCGGGAACCTTCGGCATTCCCTCCAGCAAGGTGACCGTGAAGAGCCAGCACCACGGTGGCAGCTTCGGCGGCAAGGGCGGCGCGCGCGGAATCGTTGTAGCCTCCATGCTGTCCCGCAAGGCGGGGGGCCGGCCGGTCAAGTGGATCGAGGATCGCAGCGAATACCTGGTTGCAGGCGGGGGCCAGGCGTGGGATCGCCACTACGAGGCATCGATCGCGGTCAGCGGCGGGCGGGTGACTGCGCTGTCTGTGACACTGGTCGACGATCTCGGTGCGAGCGGCGAGGGCTTCGGGGCTCTCGGAGCAGCGAAGCCCCTGGCGGCCTTCACCGGTCCGTATGAGATTCCCACGGCGCGCTACGACCTTTCATTGGTAGCGACCAACAAGACGCCGGTGTTCCCCTACCGGGGAATGGGTCCGCCGCCGCATTTCTTCGTGCTGGAGCAGATGATGGACATCGCAGCGCGGGCGCTGGAGATCGACCCGGCAGAGTTCCGCCGCGCCAATTTCATCCCGGCGGACCGGTTTCCGTACACGATCCCCAGTGGAAACGAGTACGACAGCGGCAACTACGGTGAGGTGCTCGATGCCGCGCTGTCGCTTGCCGGCTACGCGGAACTGCGCCGAGAACAAGAGGAAGCACGCAAGCAGGGCAGGTTGATGGGAGTCGGTGTCGTCTCCACGGTCGAACCGGGGGTGTTCGACTGGAACGCCTACGCAATCGTCGGTATGCCTCAAACCGGGGTTCCCGAAGGTGCAACCGTGAGCATCGACATTCTCGGGTCGATCACCGTAAGGGTCGGCTTCTCCATGGAAGGCCAGGGCCAGTACACGCTGGTCAGCCAATTGGTGGCGGACTACTTCCACGTCGACATGGATGCGGTGAGCGTGGTGCAGCTCGACACACGGTCGGCTCCTCCCTCGTTCGGCCCGGGTGGCAGCCGGTTGGGGGTGGCGATCTCCGCGGCGGTACTCGGGGCATGCCAGAGGCTCACCGGCACGTTGCGTAGGGTGGCGGCTGCACTTCTCCGGGCCCCCGAGGACCAGATCGAACTGTGGGACGGGAACTTCGTTCTCAAGGACCGCTCGGGTGGTGCCCTCAGTGTCGCCAAGGTGGCGGCAACCATGCTGGCGCGTAGCGACCTGCTGCCGCCCGGCGTCGACCCGCTCCCGGAGGCGACCTACGTGTGGACCGCTCCCGGACGCACCCCCGCCGACGATGAGGGTCGTGCCAAGAGCTACCTGACTGCTGCGCAGGCGGTCCACGTGGTGGTGGTGGAGATCGACCCCGATACCGGGGTCGTGGAGATTCTCAAGTACGCGGTCGCCGACGACTGCGGGGTACGCCTCAACCCGGCGACGGTGGAAGGACAGCTCGACGGCAGCATCGCGCAGGGAATCGGAGCCGCATTGTACGAAGAGTACGTCTACGACGAAGAGGGCCAGCCGTTGGTGGCGACTCTGGCCGACTATCTGATTCCCACCATCAACGAGATCCCGGTGACCCAGAAGACCGCGGTGGTGACTCCCTCCCCCTTCACTCCTCTGGGTGCTAAGGGTTGTGGAGAAGGGGCTATCCACACCACCCCAGCGGCAGTCATGTGCGCCATAAACGACGCAATGGCGCCCCGGGGCGTTTTGCTCACCGAGGTTCCCGCCTCGCCCCAGCGGGTGTGGAAGACGATCCGGGAGGCCAACCGATGAGCGGTAACGACCATTTCGTCGCACTCTCGGAGTGCCACTTCATGAACCCGGCGACGATGGCCGAGTTGCGTGATTACTATCCGGCCACCAAGCGCTGGTGGTACAGCGTGCAGGGCGTACTGCGTGCCTGGTCGGGTGTCGACCCGGCCGAGCACCGCCCGCCTCCTGTAGCAGAAACGCTGATTGGTTACATGGATGAGGCAGACGTCGACGTCTGCTTCTGCCTGCGAGAGGGGATGATGGACATCTCCGGGGGTAGCTTCCCCATGTCAACCAACCAGTTCATGATCAGCCAGATAGCTCCGTACCGCGGGCGCATGTACCTGGAAGCGATGGTCGGTCCTATTCTCCGGCGGGGGGTCGATCATGCCATCCGGGAACTGGAGTTCCTGGTAGCCAACCACGATGCGCGGCTCTGCAAGGTGTACCAGCCCGAGGACCTGGCGCCGCTCGACGATCGACGCATGTGGCCCTTCTACGAGAAGGCCTGCGAGCTTGGCATCCCTCTTACCGTCCATACCGGGATGTCCTATGTGTACCCCCAGCCGAGTTCTCACACCCATCCCGACACTCTCGACCGCATCCTGCTCGATTTCCCCGAGCTGAAGATGATCGCATACCACATGGCATGGCCCCATACCGAAGAGGTAATCGGGCTGGCCGCCAAGCACGAGAACCTCTATCTGAGCCTGTCAGGGATCGTGGGCTGGTACCAGCGGTCGCCCTACCGGGGATACCACGCCATCGGCACCGCCCTGCAGTGGGTCGAGCCCACCAAGATCGTGATGGGGCTCGACCTGCCTTTCGTCGACACCAAGAGGGTTGTCGACTGGGTTCGGAATCTATCCATGCCCGAGGAGCTCCAGCGCAACTACGGATACCCCGAGATCACCGACGAGATCCGCGCCGGGATCCTCGGAAGGAACCTGGCCCGCATCACCGGGATCGAGCCGGTGAAGGCGCGGGCGGGCGGGGCCGCATGAGCGGACAGGCCTGCATCGTAGGGATCGGGGAGACCACCTACTGCCGCAAGCCCGGGTCGGGCGTTTCCCAGCTCGCCTTGCAGCTCCAGGCTGCCTCCCGTGCGATTGCCGATGCGGGGCTGGTGCCCTCGCAGGTCGACGGGGTGATGCCTTTTCCCAATTTGGCCAACGCCGAAGAACTGGCCGCCAACTTGGGCTGTGCCAACCTGCGCTTCGCCGCCACCGTCCACACAGGAGGCGCCGCGCCGGTTGCCTCACTCAATATCGCGGCCACTGCGGTGACCAGTGGGATGGCCGACTACGTCCTCCTTCCCGCCGGCTGGAACGGCTACTCGAAGGCCCGGGTCCGTTCCACCGTCGCCAACGACGTCAATTCGATCCCCGGTGGAGCGATCGCGCGGGACTACTACCTCCCCTACGGGTTCGTCGCTCCCCCCCAGTGGTACTCGGTGATCGCCCGCCGGCACATGTACGAATTCGGGACTCGTTCCGAACAGCTTGGTGCGGTGGCGGTCGCAATGCGCAAACACGCGCAGGCCAACCCGGCAGCGGTGATGCACGACAAACCGCTCACCATCGACGACTATATGGAGTCGCCGATGCTGGCCGATCCCTACCGCCTGCTCGATTGCTGCCTGGAGACGGACGGTGCCGCCGCAGTAGTGGTAACCAGCCTCGAAAGGGCCCGGGATCTCAAGGCGACTCCGATCGTCATCGTCAGCGGCGCCATCGGCCAGCCGTATCCGGCCGACGAGATCATCAACCGCAAGGACATCTTCGCCACAGGCCTCTCCGTCGCCGCTCCCCAGGCTTTCGGACGTGCTGGGCTCAAACCCGCCGACGTCGACGCTGCGATGATCTACGACTGCTTCACATTCGAGGTGGTCCAGCAGATCGAGGAGATGGGATTCTGCGAGCGCGGCGAGGGTGGGGACTTCGTACAGGACGGGCGGATCGAGTTGGGCGGAGAATTGCCCGTCAACACCCACGGAGGATTGCTTTCCGAGGCACACGTGCTCGGCATGAATCACATCATCGAAGCCGTTCGCCAGCTGCGCGGGCATGCTGACGGTCGCCAGGTTCCCAATGCCCAGACAGTGGTCGTTACCGGTTGGGGCGACTTCGGCGACGGGAGCATTGTCATATTGCAACGATCGTGAATGCCGGAATGGAGGAATAGATGCCCACCTTTGACAAAGCAGACATCGAGAGGCTCATCGACGGTGAGTTGCCCTGGCCAGCCGTCCAGGAGATGATGAAGAGCGCGAAAGACGCCGACCGGTTCGACACGTACGTCGAGATCCTGTCGGACCGCGTCTCCTGGAACGACCCCATTCTGCTGCCGTTGACCCCGGCGCTTTTCATCGTCGCCAAGAACGGAGAG
>JAKAWH010000127.1 GCA_021817065.1 Actinomycetes bacterium | reverse complement strand
GACCGGGCGGGGATTCCCCTCACCCTGGTGGAGGGCTACTGGGACGACGACTTTGCCCGGGCCCGAAACGCCTCCCTGGAGCACTGCGCCGGGACGTGGATCCTCTGGATCGACGCCGACGAAACCGCAGTGTGCGACGAGCCGGGTTCGGCCCGCTCCCTGATCGAACAACGTGCCGCCGAATCACCCGGGACAGTGGCGCCACTGCAGGTTCATATCTGCAATATCGCCTCGCCCGGTGCGGGATACGGTGCTCTGGCGGTCGAGGGCATGGTGACTCGCCTTTTCCATCGAGAGGGATACCACTGGGTGGGGGCTCTCCATGAAGAGCTGCGTACCAACCAGGGGGGGAGGTGGGTCGACCCCGCCTTCACCGATGCCATCCGAATCGTTCACAAGGGTTACCGACCGGGAACGCCGGAATTCCGGAAGAAGGCCGCGCGCAACCTCGAAATCGCCCGCAGGGCCGCCCAGGACGGCGGCGGCCCTGTCCCTGCTTCGGCCCGGTTGAACCTGGCTCGTTCGCTGCGGCTGGCCGGCCGTCCCGATGAGGCGCTCGAAGAGTTCAGATCGGTGCTGTCCTGTCCCGATCTCATGGACCATCAGGAGCAATTCTGCCTGGCAGTAGCGGTGGAACTGTCCCTGGGGCTCGGTTTTCTAGACACGGCAGACGAGTTGCTGGCACGCTTCCGGCGCGTCGGTAACCTGCCACGCCTGGTGGACTTCTTCGAAGCGTCATCCGAGCTGGAGAAGGGCAACCGCGACGCCCTGGCCGACCGGCAATCGGCACACCGGCATTGGGAACGCTGCGTAGAGTTGCTCGATTCCCTGGAACCCGGCGCACTCGATTATGCAGGCACGGTGGTGCGGCCCAACCGGGTAGTACCTGTGCTCGCCCGGGCCCAGGCCGCCCTTGGATCCCACCTTAACGCTGCCATCACCCTGCTTGACGCCCTTGCAACCGCCAGCGGGTCCGAACTTATCGACGAGTTGCCCTTTCTCGTCGAATGCCTCGAGCGCGGCGGCGGTTCGACGGAGGCGATCGCGAAAGCATTACCTCCCTGGTTGGTAGAAAACCTGCTAGCGGTACTGCCCCGCCTCCCGGCCCGCTCCGCGGGGCTAGTCACCTCCAGTCTGGTCGAGCGATGGCCCGACGACCCGCGGTTCCGGCCACTCCTCTCGGCGTGCATGATCGTCAAAGACGAAGAAGAGTACCTCCCCTCCTGCCTCGCCTCCCTGTCCGGCCTGGTCGACGAGGTGGTGATCTACGACACCGGCTCCGTTGACGACACTCTCGAAGTCGCCCGGCGGGAAGCCGACCGGGCGGGGATTCCCCTCACCCTGGTGGAGGGCTACTGGGACGACGACTTTGCCCGGGCCCGAAACGCCTCCCTGGAGCACTGCGCCGGGACGTGGATCCTCTGGATCGACGCCGACGAGCGGGCGGTCTGTGACCAGATCGATGAGCTCCGGACTCCCCTCCGTGCCGCCAGCGATCCCCTTGCCGGCGGGATGCTCGATGCCCTCGCCGTCTCCATTCGCTCCGAAGGAGTGGTGGCAACCTCCTCGGTGGAGAGTGGCGTCGCCATTCGGATCTTCCGGAGGTCCCGATGCCGGTGGTTCGGGCGCCTCCACGAGCAAGTACACCGCCGGTCCGATGACGGACCTCTTCGGGGGCGTCACACGGAACTGCTCTACCTCCGTCATCTCGGATACCTGCCGACCACGATCCACCAGCGGAGCAAGACCGAACGGAATCTCAGAATAGCCGAGGCGGCCGCTGCCGGCGGCGAGGAAACCGACCGATCCCACACGTTGATCAATCTGGGGCGCACCCGGGCCCACAACCATCTCTTCGACGAGGCACTCGAAGCCTTCGAGGAAGGCGTGAGCCAGCCAAGAAGCACCCTGGTGTCCAAGCGGATCGCGTTCGAGGCGATGGTCCGGGTCGAGATCGAGAGAGAAAGGTGGAGCGAGGGACGCAGGCACATTGCCCGCCTTTGGCACGTGTGCGACCTTCCGACCCTCCCTCTCTACCTGGACGCATACCTGAGCGCACAGCAGGCCAATCGGGAACACCGTGGCGATGGCACGGAAACGTCGGCAATCTGGCGTCGGGCACTCAGGTGCTGTGACGCCATGCCTCTCCAATCGGTCGACGAACAGGGGAGCCAGTACGGCGAGGACTTCCGATCGGATATCGCCGGCAACTCTCTAGCGGCCCTGGGCCGCTTCGACGAAGCATGCCAGCGAGTCATGGACGCCTTGGTACAGGGTTTTCTGCATATGCGCCTGGAAAAGCTGCTCTCGTGGACCGAACAGGCGGGTCGGGATCCCAATGAGATATGGGAGGCAGTCCCACCATGGATGATCAAAATGGTCCTTGCCCAGGCAGCCACCATGGAACCGTTGGTCGCCGACCGGGTTCTCGAGGGAATCTGGAACCGCTGGCCCGATGACGAGAACATCACCGCCTTTGCTGCGCTTGCCGTCGCCCCCTACCTACCTGCCGACCGCGCCGAGAAGTGGTCGAAAAGGCTGGAGCGCGTGCAGGCTCTCAGCTCCTCCTGACCAAACGCAGACCGGGCTCGTAGACGACGCGCCAATCGGCCTCGACCAGAGCGGCCACCATGGCGGTTCCGGCCTCCTCAGGACCGACCGTGGTATCGAAGCCGCCCACCATTTCGTAGGCAGTCCGGCGAATCACGCAGGCAGCGGGGTCCAGATAGCCGATAGGGCGCGGCTTCTTCACCCCGTCGGTGAGGAATCCCTCGCCCCTATGGGCAGGCGACAGCGCCGACCGACCCTCGCGGACGTCGACGTCGTATCCTGCGCTCTCCACGGTTCCGTCGGGTGCCAGGACCAGTGGCGCCAGGGCGCCGATCGACCTGTCTTCGGCCAACAACCTATCTACCTTGCGAGAAAACCCGGAGCCCACCGACAATCCCGGGTCCAGAAAAGCCAGGGCCTTGCTGTGTGCAACCCGGGTACCCACGGCCACACTGCCCACAAGGCCCATCGGGACCGGATTGTGGAGGAAGATGACGCTTCCATCGTCGGTGCCTTCCATAGTGGAGGTCTGATCTACCGAAGCATCGTCTACCACGATGATCTCGAAGGGAGCATCCTGGCGGGCGTCGGCGATCACCTTGAGAAAACCGGTGGTCTCGGCATGGTTGGTCACCACCGTGACGAACGAGAGAGATCGGACCGGGCGGTGAAGGAGAGGCTCGGCGGGGCGGGCGACGACGATCAGGCCCGGCCAGCTCCCGTGATCTTCGTCGACCAAACGGAATCCCGACCCGACCAGAACCTCTTCCAGCAAAGGCGGATCGGCGCACAGCGCCACCAAGCGCCCCTTCGGCTTGAGCCACTGGAAAACCAGCTTGGCCAGCCGGGGTGGGTCGTCGACCGCATCAAAAGTTCCATCCGCGATCACCACGTCGAATGATCGGGGAGCGTAGGGAAGCGCTACCCGGATCGGGTTGGCAATTGCCACCGAGTCAAGACGATCTCGAGCCGCGGCCGCACGCTCCGGGTCGGGTTCCACCCCCGCAACGGTGCACCTCTGTCCCGCTTCCTTGGCGCGAGCCTTCAACGCAGCACCCACCGTCCCCTCGCCGCACCACAGGTACAGGACGTCGCGAGCGGTGGTGGGAACCAGGTCGATCAGCCGCTCGGCCGACGGTTCGACCAATCCTTCTGAACGGCTCACCGGGGCGATCCTAACCTGAAGGAGTGCTCCTCTCGGCCTGCCTGATCGTCAAGGACGAAGAGGAGAACCTTGTCTCCTGCCTCGCCTCGCTCTCACGACTGGTCGACGAGGTGGTGATCTACGACACCGGCTCGACCGATGACACCCTTGGCGTGGCCCGCCGGGAAGCAGAGCGCTGGAAGCTGCCTCTCACCTTGGTGGAGGGCTACTGGAACGACGACTTCGCCCGTGCGCGCAATGCCTCGCTCGAGCATTGTGCCGGGATCTGGGTCCTCTGGATCGACGCCGACGAGGTTGCGGTCTGCGACGATCCTCGGGACCTGCATTACCACCTCGACTCGCTTCCCGATCCGCCGGAAGGGCCAGACGCCGTCATGGTCCGAGTCACCGACCTTCCGGAAGCCGCCTCGGCATCGGTGGTGCGCTACTCGAGTCCGCGCCTCTTCCGACGGGTTCGGTGCCACTGGGTCGACCGGCTCCACGAACAGGTCCGGGTCCGGGGAGAAGACAGCCTCCCTGTCGTGGTCGGTACCGACCACCTCCAGATCCACGCCGCCGGCCACGATGGCCGGACAATCGCCGAGCGCGGGAAGCTCGAACGCAATATCCGGATCGCCCAGGCGGCTCTGGACGATGAAGGTGGGGTGCGGTTCCGAGCTCGTGCCCTGGTCAATCTGGGACGTACTCTGTGGGGCGCCGGGCGCCCGGAGGAAGCCCGCGCCGCCTTCGAAGAGTCCCTCGCCGAGCAGGATGCCGGTCGCCTGGACCGCCGATTCGCGTTTGAGGGATTGACCTTCATCCACGTCGGCTGCTCTCGATGGGAAGAGGCCGAAAGGTGCCTCGCCGGTTTGTGGCACGCCTGCGAACTTCCCACCGCGCCCCTCTACTTGCGGTCGGTCCTCACACTTCGGCGCGGACTCGCCGAGGAAGACCCCGCGGAGCGTAAGAAACTGCTCCGTGGTGCAATCGACTACGCGCTGAAGCTGCCCTCCGATGCAGTGGACGACGATGGGACCGGCTTCGGTCCTGACCGGATCTCCCTCGTAGTGGCCGAAGCCTTGGCTGGCCTCGGGGACTTTGCTAGTGCCGCTGCCACCTGCCTGGAAGCCCTCGCGGCAGGTTACATGGGAGTGAAAATGGATCTCCTCCTCCACTGGTTGGATCGGGCAGGCGTGGATCCAGCTATCCTGGCAGACGCCATCCCCCCCTGGCTGGCAGCACCTTTCTGCACTCAGCTCCAGGAAGTCTCCGGGGGCGCCGCAGCCGTTGCAATTCTGACCCGCCTTGCCGAACGGTGGCCTGATCAGCGGTCCGTGTAAGAATCCCACTCCGCGGGTTCAAGCATCCACGGGAACCTGCCGATAGTGCCGTTATACTCCTCTTCAACGCCAGGAGGGCGTATGTGCTTGCCGGCCAAGGAGCGGCCTGACCAGCCATAAGGTGTCATGCGTTCCAACCGGATAGGTGCAATAGCCGTCCCCGTGGCGGTGGTCCTCATCGTAGGGATGCTGGTCATCCCCGTCTGGACGCCCCTGCTGGACGTCTTCATCAGCATAAACATCTGCGGAGCCATCGTGGTGTTGCTGATGGCAATGCACGTTTCCCGGCCGCTGGATTTCTCGACCTTCCCCTCCTTGTTGCTGGTGGCGACCATGTTCCGGCTCTCCCTCAACGTCTCGGCCACCAGGAAGATCCTGACTGAAGCTTACGCCGGCACGGTGATCCAGAGCTTCGGCTCCTTCGTGGTCGGCTCGTCGATCGTGGTCGGGATGGTGATCTTCCTGATCCTGATCGTCATCCAGTTCGTCGTCATCAACAACGGTGCCGGCCGAGTTGCCGAAGTCGCTGCCCGATTCACCCTGGATGCCATGCCGGGCAAGCAGATGGCCATCGATGCCGACCTCAATGCCGGGATTATCGATTCCGAGCAGGCCCGGGCGCGGCGAGCTCGGATCGCCTCCGAAGCCGACTTTTACGGGGCAATGGATGGTGCTTCCAAGTTCGTACGGGGAGACGCGGTCGCCGCTCTAGTGATCGTCCTCATCAACCTGGTCGCCGGATTCATCGTCGGAGTCGCCCAGCATCACCTTTCCTTTTCAGCATCGATCCACAAGTACAGCCTGCTCTCTGTCGGCGATGGCCTGGTTTCCCAGATTCCCGCCCTCTTGATGTCGATCTCCACCGGCATCGTAGTCACTCGTGCTGCCGGCGAGGACGACACCGACTTCGGTTCCGACCTTCTAACTCAGTTCGCCAAGCAGTACCGGTCCCTCCTGATGGCAGGGATCTTCGTCGCGGCGGTCGGCCTCGTTCCCGGACTGCCCCATCTCGCCTTCATCGTGGTCGGTAGCTCGCTGGCGATCACCGCCGACCGGGCGCGGCGCCTGGCTGAGAGGCGCGCGCTGGCTCCACCTCCCGCCCCGGCACCTTCAGGTCCGATAGAGCTCACCCCGGAGACCCTCGCGTCAGAGATGAAAGTCGATGCCCTCGAGCTCGAGCTGGCATTCGATCTGATCGACCTGGTCGATCCGGCCCGGGGTGGCGACCTGCTGGAGAGGGTACGGGGACTTCGTCGCAAGATCGCCTCCGACAAGGGGATCGTGATTCCTCCGGTCCGGACCCGCGACAACGTCAACCTGGAAAGCGGCCACTACGTGATCCGTCTCCACGGTGTGGAAGTAGCCCGCGGGCGGGCACCGACAGGCCATGTGCTGGCCATCGGAGACGGGATCGACGACCTGCCCGGCGAGCCGACCCGCGAACCGGTCTTCGGTCTCCCAGCCCGCTGGGTGCCGGTCGAGTTCCGCCATCTGGCGGTCATGTCCGGCGTCACCGTCATCGACCGCTCGTCGGTCATCACCACCCATTTGGGCGAGGTCGTCGCCGCCAATGCCGGGGGCTTGCTCTCCCGCCAGCAACTGAAGTCGATCATCGATGTGGTCAAGTCCACCGACCCGGTGGTGGTGGAGGAAATCGGCACCGCCCAGGTCGGGCTGGCCGACATCCAGCGTGTTCTATGCGACCTGCTGGACGAGGGAGTACCGATACGGGACATGGTCAGGATCCTGGAAGCGATCACCGAGCGGGCCAAGCTTGCCAAGGACAACGACTCGCTTCTCGACGCGGTGCGAACGGCACTCGGGCCGACCATCTGCTCGCTGTACTCCACCGACAACGTCCTGTCGGTGATCACCCTCGACGCCGGTCTGGAACACGGCCTTGCCGAATCCCTCAAGCCGGGAGAAGATGGCCTGGTGCTCACGATCGATCCCGCCCAGGCCGAGGCCATCGTCAATGAGATCGCCCGGGTGAGCACCGAGGCAGAGCAGCAGGGCAAGACTCCGGTGGTGGTGTGTGGATCCCGGCTTCGACCGGCCCTTCGCCGCCTGGTCAGGACCGCGGCTCCCCGGCTCGGAGTGCTCGCCACCTCCGAACTGGCCCCCCAGGTGCGCCTCGACCGGATCGGCGTGGTTTCCCTCACCAATGCGGCGGCCGCATGACCCCTGCCGGTCCTCCCAACCCGGCCTGGGCCTAACATGGAACGCATCCGGGTTAGAGGCTCCGCCTATCGGCGCAGCCAGGAGCGGGGAACATCAGTGAGAACGGGCGCCCATCGGCGCACGCTTTCACCCCGAGCGCCAAGGGGGTGAGAATCTGTGCCGACGCGCAAGTATGAGGGACCGTCGATAGACGGTCTCCTGGATCGGGTGCGCCGGGAGGTCGGCACCGATGCCCGGATAGTACGAGCACAGAAGGTCCGGCGGGGAGGGATCTTCGGATTCTTCACCCGGGAGCTTTTCGAGCTGATCGTCGAGGCTCCGTCCACCGGTTCGGCTCCTGCCCGTCGAGGAGCCCCCCGTTCCGGTCGTATTCCCCCCCGTTCCGGTCGCCCTTCCACTC
>JAKAWH010000126.1 GCA_021817065.1 Actinomycetes bacterium | reverse complement strand
GAACGCGCGTGCCACGCCTTGACCACGAACGGGGCCATCACAATGCCCTCGATGATCACCGCGCCCGCCACCACTCCGAGCGGATCGAAGTGCTTGGTGGCAGCGCCGGTGAAGGCGCCCCACACCCCCCAGAAGAATATTGCCAGCACGGTCCAGATCAGCCATGTCGGCATCGGCTTGCCATTCCTTTCGGTGGTCGGGGCGGTTCGCGAGGGACACATGCGCTGGGCACACCCTACCGGCCGCACGGGAACCGAAAGGAGGTTCCCGGTCACTCGCTCCCCAACGGGACGGCGAGGATGACGTGGAGGCCCTTTTCGGCGCCGCCGCGACCCTCCAGGCCGAGCGCCACTGGCACAAGGTGGCGCCGATCGACCCCTCCCGGGCATCCCGACCCACCTCCGACCCGAACAGGTCCATCTCGAAGACAAGGAGACCACGTGAACATCCTTCGCACCCCTGACGACCGGTTCGCCTCCCTTCCCGGATTCCCCTTCGCTCCCCACTACGTGGAAGTCGCCGCCACCGAGTCGGGCGCCGACGGAGATCTCCGCGTCCACTACCTCGACGAGGGGCCTCCCGACGCCGCCGAGACCGTGCTCTTGATGCACGGCGAGCCGTCCTGGTCCTTCCTTTACAGGAAGATGATCCCCGTCCTGACCGGTGCCGGGCATCGGGTGGTGGCTCCCGATTTGGTCGGCTTCGGTCGGTCGGACAAGCCGGACTTCCGAAAGGACTACACCTACCGTCGCCACGTCGAGTGGATGCGCGCAGCGCTTTTCGACAGGGTCGGGTTGGAGGGGGTGACCCTGGTCTGCCAGGACTGGGGAGGGCTGGTCGGGTTGCGGCTGGTCGCCGAGCACTCTGACCGGTTCCGGCGGGTGGTCGCCGCCAACACGGGACTGCCCACCGGTGACACCGGATTCGGCGACGCCTTCCTCGCCTGGCAGAAGTTCTCCCAGGAGGCACCGGAACTCCCGGTAGGGCGGATCATCTCAGGTGGGTGCGCGAGGCCCATCGGCGAGGACCTGATCGCCGCTTACGACGCTCCCTTCCCCGACGAGACCTACAAGGAGGGAGCGCGTGAGTTCCCCTTGCTGGTTCCCACCAGGCCCGACGACCCGGCATCCGAAGACAACAGGGGGGCGTGGCGTTCCCTTGAAAAGTTCGAGAAGCCTTTCCTGTGCGCGTACAGCGACAGCGACCCGATCACCCGGGGAGCCGACCGCCTCTTCCTTGAACGGATCCCCGGCACGAAGTACCAGCCCCACACCACGGTGGCCGGTGGCGGCCACTTCCTCCAGGAGGACAAGGGTGAGGAGCTCGCTGATATCGTCCTCCGATTTATAGCCTCGACCCCGGTGGTCGCCTGATGGGCTTCATCTCCGCCCCCCCCGCCGAGGCGGTACCAATGGAGTGACGGGCGCTCCTCCGGCCGGCCAGGAGGAACAGCGGGCCGGCTCCCGAAATGCGCGCAGTCTGGTTCAGAACACCTGCCGTTCGTATTCGAGCATGCGGTCATACGCTTCAGCGAGCTGGGCCCGACGGCCCCGGTCATTGGCCAGGTTGATCATCTCGTAAGGATCGCTGTCGTGATCGTAGAGCTCGTGGTCCTGGTCATCGAAGGCGCAGTCCTTGCCGAAGAGCTTGACTCCCGGATCCTTGCCCCACAATCCGGTCGAAGGTTTGCCCCCACCGACCCCGTAGTAGCGGGCATACTTGGTCCGCCCGTCGAAAAAGCCCCGCAGTGCATAGCGCACTTTGTTCAGGTTCTCCGTCTGCGCCGAATCCTGCGCGAACAAGACGTGATCGCGGGGCCGCGCCGAGGTGTCGGACAGCACCGGTGTTAGATCGACTCCCTGCAGGGTCGGGTTGCCGTCCGTGTCGGCGGCTGCTTCCGGATCGACTCCGGCGAGCGAGCAGATAGTGGCCGCCAGGTCGACGTGGGTCGCAAGTGCTTCGGTGGCGGAACCGGGAGCAGTGACACCGGGAACCTTGACATAAAGGGGAACCCGCATGATCTCGTCGTAGACAAAAGGGCCCTTCGAGCGGAGGCCGTGTGAGCCGCACATGTCCCCGTGATCGGAGGTGAAGATCACCACCGTGTCGTCCCAGGCACCCACCTCTTCGAGGGCAGCGAGGACGGTTCCCAGGCTCTCGTCAGCCAAACGGTGGAGGTGAACGTAGTAATCCAGGTGACGGAGCCATGCCTTGGTGTCGGTGGGATCGATGTATCCCCAGAGCCCGTGCTGCTGGTCCCAACGCCACTGGCGGTGCGCCTCCGGCTTGGTGTGCAGGTCGTCGTCGAAGTTGGGAGGGAGTGAATCGCACACCTCCTCGTAGGGTCGGTCGTAGATAGGAAGTGGATCGCCATCCTTCCACGCCGCCATCTGCAGGAGCTCCCGCACTCCGTTCGCGTCCTGCGGGTTCTTCTCCGCGTATCCGGGTTGGTCGATCGGGTACCACATCACGTCGTGGGGATTGACCAATGCGACAGTCAGGAACCACGGTTGACCGGCTCCTCCTCCACCGCCAACGGGCTCGCTCAGCGGAACATTCCCGCTGGTGGCTCCGCGAGCATTCGCCCGAAGCCATTCGGCAGCATTGGAGGCGATGATCGGATCGAAGTGCACACCGGTGCCGGCCCACCCCATAAAATGGCGGTCGTTGCCCTCCCAATCGGAAAAGCCGTATGCCTCCATATCGGGCTCGACCGGGTGGGAGAGATGCCACTTGCCGATGTAGGAGGTGCGATATCCCGACCGGCGCAACAGGTGCCCGATGGTGGGGATGGCAGGATTGAGCTCGGTGTGTTCGGGCATGATCACGTTGTCGATCACCCCATGTCGCGGAACGTACCTCCCGGTGAAAAGACTGGCGCGGCTCGGGCTGCACGGCGAGGTATGGGTGTGGTATCGAGTGAACTCCAAACCCTCGGCGATGAGTCGGTCCCTCCACGGCAATGACACCCCGGCCGGAAGCCAGTCGCGCTGGCGCTCCTGATCGGAAACGATCAGGAGGATGTTGGGCCGGCGACCGTTCCCGTTGGCGGCGCTCGCGAGGTGTGCAGTCGATTCATCTCCCGGTAGCGTGTCAGGCATGCCCACCACCGTAAACGACCTCGCGACTTTTCACGAACTCGTCGGACAGCATCTCGGCTGGAGCGACTACCACGAGATCACCCAGGAGACCGTCAACCTGTTCGCCGACGCAACCGGCGACCACCAGTGGATCCACGTCGATCCCGAGCGAGCCAAGACCGGGCCCTTCGGCGGTCCGATCGCCCACGGCTACCTCACCCTCGCCCTCGCACCGGTGTTCCTCGGCGAGGTCCTGAGCGTGGAGGGGATGTCGATGGGCGTCAACTACGGATGCAACAAGGTGCGATTTCCCTCACCGGTGCCAGTCGGCTCGAAGCTCCGGCTCGGTGCCTCGGTCGCCTCGGTCACCGACATCGATGGGGGAGTCCAGGTAGAACTGGACCTCGCCTTGGAAGTCGACGGCGCCCCCAAGCCCTCCTGCGTCGCCCAGGTGGTCTATCGCTACTACTCATAAGGAAAAGGGAACCCGCTGCCAGCCAGTCTGGCGGCTGGCTCGACCGACACCGCGTGAACGAGGGCGCGATGCCCTCAGAGCACCCGGAGGATGCCGCTCGGGTCGCGCTCGCGCCGTGCCAGGGCGCGCAGGACCATCCGCGATCCGTGGCGGACCGCCGATGTCTGGACGAGGGTGCCGATAGCGATGACGTAGGCGTCCTGGGGCACCGCCGGAGTGGGGATTTCGACCGACACGGCGAGGTCGTCCAGATGGACGGTCATCTCCACCAGGCGGGTCAACAGGTACTGGTCCAGGCGGATTGCCATTCCTCCGGCCACCGTCATCGCACGTTCGGCCGGTTCGGAGGCGAAGCGCTTCCGCAGCCGGTCGAGACACCCGCCGATCTCGTCCGCGATCGCCGCCTGGCCTCGGGAAGCCGATTCCTCGGCGCGCTGGCGAACCCCGCGGTTGACCGCAGATCCGGGGTCGGCAGCATCCTCGGGCGTCAGGATGCGCGCGAAATAGTCGCCGGCGGAAACCAGCTCGACCTCCGTTCCCGGAGGGTCATCGTCGAGATAGACCTCCACCTGGGTCACCGCGCGGGCAAGGTGGGCGGCGAGAGCCCCGATGCTCATCTCGGGGAGGGCACAGGGGGCATCCCAGGCCGATCCGACCTGATCGGCCGAGACCGCGTGGAGAACGGCGTCGCCGGTGACGAGGAAGACCTCCCTGATCGGGGGGAGGACGCCGAGTTGGGAACCGGAATCGATGCTCACCTGCGAACCTTACCCTGGGAACTCGCCCGGCTGGGTCGGCGCCTGGGTCCGGAGGAAGTGCTTGCCCAAGGTCTCCTCCTGGCGCTGGTAGTTGGAGCCGAGGTCCTCCCCGTAGAGGGTCGCGGGCTCCTCCATCATGCGCTCGAAGGTAAGCTTGCACACGGGCTGACCATGCTCGATGAGAAAAGGGACGTCGTGAGCACGAACTTCCAGGGCTGCCCGCGAGCCGTTGAACCGGCCCCTCCTATCGTAACCGAAACCGGGGTCGAAGAAGCCTGCGTAGTGCGTACGAAGCTCCCCGGCGGTCGGGTCGAACGCCGTCATCTCCGAGGCAAGGTCGGGGGGAATCGAAACTGCCTCGTAGGACATGAGCAAGTAGAACTTCTGCGGTGCCAGAACGACACGGTTCCCTTCTTCGCGCTTAACATCCTCCCAATAGGGTTCGGGCTCGACAGGATGCGGGCGACACATGTCGAGGAAGGGTGCGTTGTCGCGTGCGCGATAACCAATCCGTCCGTTCCGGTCTCCGCGGAGGTCGAGACTGAGGAACATCCCGTTTGCGACGGGCATTCGAAAGTCCGCCAGCTCGAGACGATCGGTCGGCACGGGCTCGCCCTCCCGGAAAAGCAACGGGTCCTTATCGTGGCGCGCCCTGATCTCGTCGTCCGACAGCTCCGTCCGGCCAACCGAGAGCCGCAGTTGATTGAGTGCCAGGTCTTCGCGCACCCGAATTGCAAACGAAAGCGGTACCACCTCCAGGTACAGTTGGCCGCTGTATCCAGGCGCAACCTCATCGAACTGATGGCTGTAGTCGGTAATCACCCGAGTGAACACGTCAAGCCGACCGGTAGAACTCTTCGGGTTCGTGCGCCCCCTGATGTTGTAGGGGAGCGCTACCCGTTCTTTGAGGGGAATGAGATATGGCCGCTGTGTTTCAAGAAGCCTGCTCTCTCCCCGAAGATCGAGCTCGTCGAAAATATTCTTCTTCAACTTCTCTTCTACGGTGTGGACATCGGGCAGGAAGCTACACCGCAGCGAATACGCCACTTCGCCAAGGCGCAGGTCCAGGCTTGCCGGCTGGAGGTTCTCATCGGGAATCGGCTCCGATCCGGCGTGGATGACTCCCGCTTCGATCGCACGTTTGAGGTATTGCGACGGCAATACTCCCTGGGCACCCGAAGGCAGCTCCAACAGCGGCTGGGCACGCGGCACGCCTCATCGTAACCTCACCCGCCAAGGGGCCCGGCCTCTGGTCCGAGTTCGCCCCTGCTGACCTGGCCCTGGGTCCGTGCCGCGCCCGGGGCCCGACCCTCTAGAGGTGGAGGGGCCTGATCGGGCTGGCGATCAGGGTTGGATCACCACGCCAGTCAACCCCGGCAACGTCGATATAGAGCTCGACCTCGTTGCCATCGGGATCCCGCACGTACAGGCTGTGGGTGACCGTGTGGTCGCTGGCGCCAACCAGCGGAACCCCGGCGTCCGCGAGCTGCTTCCAAACCGCGCGCAACTCGTCGTCGGAATCCCCCACCTTCAGCCCGAAGTGATACAGACCTGCTCGCCGCCCGGCGGGTACCCCCGGGGCGTCCTCACCTACTTCGATGAGAAGGAGCTCGTGATGGGTGCGTCCCGAGGAAAAGGCAGCCACCGGGAAGCCAAGCGCCTCCCCCGTCCCGTCGGGGCGGGGGAGTATCTGCTCCCACCCGAGCAGATCGCGGTAGAAACCCGCTGACCTCTGTAAGTTTCGGACGTAGAGGACGATGTGCCCCAATTCCTTGACTGCCATGATGGATCCTTTTCCTCAGGACTACCCTAGGCCGCATCTAGCCTTCCAGAACGCCCTCGACTTCTATTGTCAACGAAACCTTGTCGCTCAGCACCATCGCGCCATCGGCACCCGGGATCGGACCGTTGTAGCTCACGCCGAAATCCTGGCGATTGATTTCGCCGCTTGCCGAGAACCCGCTCCGTGTCCCGCCGTAGGCGTCCGGACCAAAACCGTTCGCTTCAAGCTTCAGAGTGACCGGCCGGGTGGCTCCACGAATGGTCAGCTCGCCGTCGAGCAGAAACGCGTCGCCGTCGGGTCGGACTCCGGTGGAGTGATATGTCATGGTAGGATAGTTCTCCACGTCGAAGAAGTCGCCGGAACGGACGTGGTTGTCGCGGTCAGGATTCCCTGTGTTGACCGAACCCAGGTCGATCGACACGTTCACCGAGGATTCAAGCGGATTCTCGGCGGTGACGAATTCCCCTTCGAAGGAATCGAAGCGTCCCCGCACCTTGCTAACCACCATGTGGCGCACGACGAAGGATACCTCCGAGTGCACCGGATCGATCTTCCACTTCCCGGCAAGGTATCCCGGGATCTGTACCGATGTTTCTGCCATTGTTTTCCTCCTAGTAGATGGTGTGCACTCCCTACAACCACCACTCCGGCAATTTATTTCACCTCTCAATTGTTCTGTATAGAAGAATATGACCGTGGAGACCAGCACCCGATGGCTAACCGAACGCGAGCAGGAGACCTGGCGGGCATTCCTGCAGGCGACCCGGCTCCTGTTCGCCCGTTGCGAGCGAGAACTCCTTGCCACCTCGAAAATGACCTTGGCGCACTACGGGGTACTTGTCCTCCTCTCGGAAGCACCGGAGCAGCGGATGAGAATGAGCGATTTGGCGGAGGCCACCCAATCCCTGCCCTCCTCGCTCTCCCACGCGATCACCCGAATGGAATCGGAGGGGTGGGTGGAGAGGGTTCACTGCCCAAGCGATCGCCGGCAGTGGTACGCAACTCTCACTGCAGCCGGGCTGGCCGCTCTCGAAGACGCTGCTCCCAGTCACGTCGAGAGCGTTCGTCGGAACCTCTTCGATGTCCTCTCTCCGGAGCAGATTGAGACGCTGGGCACCATCAGCAAAGCGCTCCTATCGGGGCTGGTCAACCTCAAGACCGAGCCGCCTTCCGTCTGTATTCCCGAGATTCCCGAGGACGAGGCCTTCGACAGGAGCGCCTCAACCTCTCATTGACGGTTAGCCTCGTATTCCGGGTCATCGGACAATCCCGTGGGTAGCAGGGTGACGACGAACGAGGCCGGTGCGAGATCGAAGCATCCGGAGGCCGAGGTGCCAATGTAGAGCACCTGCGCGGCGCGGTCCGGAGCTGGGTTGATCGAGGGCGGCTTCTTGGGGCACTGAGCCGATGGTCGCTTCCATGTCATGGTGTCGAGTGTTCGGCTGCACGTGCTGAGGGATTCCCCCACAGGGCACGACGGAGCGACCGCGCCTTTCGGCGGGATGACCGGCCGAAGTTGGACGATTCCGGAATTCGCCGGAGAGGTGGTGGTTGTCGAGGTGGTCGGATGGGAAGGCATTGCGGAAACGGCGACGGAACAGCCGGATAAGATC
>JAKAWH010000125.1 GCA_021817065.1 Actinomycetes bacterium | reverse complement strand
GGGCCACCCGGGGCTCTATATCGCCGACACCGGTAACAACCGCGTGCAGATGGTAGACCTCACCACTGGCATCGTCTCGACGGTCGCCGGTAACGGCATCGCAGGGGACACCGGGGACGGCAAGCCAGCTGTAGCCGCCGAACTGTCGGCCAACGCGGTGGCGGTCGATCCGTCGGGAAACCTCTTCATAGCGGACGAGGCGCACTACGTGGTGCGGGAGGTGTGGGCCGCTACGGGGGACATCACCACCGTGATTGGGACGTACGGCTCGCAGGGAACTCCCGGTGAGGGGGACGGCGGGCCGCCAGGTGCCGCCTTGTTGAGCGGGCCGCAGGGACTTGCCGTCGATCCGGCCGGCGACCTTTTCGTGGCTGACTATTTGCAGGGTTCGACCTTCGGGTCGGGCCCCAATGTGGCGGGCAGCAGGGTGAGGGAGGTTTCCGCCGGTGGCAACCCGGTGTCGGCAACCACCACCAGCGCTACCACTGCGGCGCCACCGACTTCCACCACCACTGCGGTAGCGCCGTCTCCTTCCAGCACAGTCCCCACCTCCTCGACCAGCACAGTCCCCACCTCCTCGACCACCGCAGCCCTCACTTCTCCGCCCGGCCCGGGGTACTGGATGCTCGACTCGGGGGGGACCGTCTACAACTTCGGTTCGGCCCCCGCTTACGGCAGCGCCACCGGGCTGGGATCGGCGGCGGCGATGGCGGCAAGGGTGGGAGGGGGCGGCTACTGGGTGGTATCTCCATATGGTTTCGTGGACGCCTTCGGCTCGGCTGCCACCTACCCCCTCTCGGCCGGCGTTCCCGCCGGCTCGGCGGTGGTATCGATCGCCTCTACCGCAGACGGCAAGGGCTACTGGCTGGCCACCAATACGGGGGCGATTCTCACCGCCGGCGACGCGGTCGACTACGGCTCGCCGTTGGAGCAGGGAATAGACCTCGCCGCCCCCATCGTCAACTTGGTGGCTACCGCCGACGGCTACGGGTACTGGATGTTGGGCGCTGACGGGGGAGTGTTCACCTACGGGGATGCCCGCTATTTCGGCTCCCCCGGCCAGCTCGATCCCGCACTTCCGCCCGGCGGCGCCAATTCCGCCGGCCGGCTGGTCAAGCCGGCGGTGGCTATGGCCCCTACAGGTGACGACCGGGGTTACTGGTTCGTGGCGGCCGATGGCGGGATATTCGCCTTCGGCGACGCCGGTTACTTCGGGTCCACGTCCCAGCTCGACCCGTTCCTCCCGCCCGGCGGAGCCAACTCGATCGCCGGGCGCCTAGCCAAGCCGATCGACGGAATGGTGCCCACCGCGGACGGGCGCGGGTATTGGATGGTGGCAGCCGACGGTGGGGTGTTCGCCTACGGTGACGCGGGCTTCGTCGGCTCTCTGGGTGCCGACCCTCCTTGGTTCCCCGTGGTGTCGATGGCGGCGTCCTGATCTGGCCGGAGAAGGGCTTGCTGAGTTCGATGATTCGGTCACTTCTGGAAGATCGATTCGAGGTATCGTCGATTGAGGGCGTTAGATGACAGAAGGAACGGGTTGAATTGCCTGCAGATGACATAGTTCGCGTGTACGCTACAGACGGAGTATCGCAATGGGCGGCAATTGCCTCCGCAGTAGCCACTTTTCTTACGGCGCTCGGAACATTCTGGGTCGCAAAGGTGACTGGAAAGACCGCCAGTTCAGCAAGTGAGAGTGCGGCACAAGCTGAGAAGGGCGTGGCGCAAGTAAGAGTTATCGCCAACGCTTGGGACAATGCCCAAGAGCAGCCAGACGTACCACCCGGTGACCGCGACCCAAGTGCTGGCTCAGCGGACCGCGGCCCGCATTCCGAGGAACCTAGCTCTGCAGGACCTGTGTCCCGACAGGAAGGTGGGAGCGAAGCGAATGTTCTCCCGTTCCCGCCAGGCGAAAATACCCTCTCGCTCAAACCGGATTTGCCGAAGCTGACACTGGCAGATATCGGACGCGATACTGGCGGCGCGATATTGGTTCACCTCAGCTATGGCGGTGAATTTGTTGGCGATCCAGACCGGCTCAAGTGGGGACCGGATCACGATGACGATGACACAATGTACGACAACACCGTGAAGTGGTGGTGGCTCAAGGACGTTCTCAAGGAGTGCAAGGGAAACGAACAAGACCGGCCGCAAGCACTTCTAGGGGTGAGCGGTACGGTGGCTGATCGGTACGTTGTCTCCTCGCTTAGAATTGAGCCAAGGTGGTTCGACACCGAACAAGATTCAGCGTTCTTCGAAGTGCTCGTACAAACCAATGGGTATCGACCTCTGGATTACAAGGGACTGCGCGGCAGGTATGTGGAAGGTGTTCGCTTCGGAAACATACGCCAGCAGTCTTTTATCTGGGTAGACAGCCAGGGACGGATTCGAAAGGGTGGGCGCGGGGCATAGTCCAGGAAGGTTGCCTGGTGGGTAGTGGCATCGGCCCCGAGGGAGATTACCCTTAGTTGAGTCCCGCCCAGTACGGTGACGTTCAGCGGAGGTATGGCAGAGCGGCCGATTGCGCCGGACTGATGATCCGGTGAGTTCACCCAGCATTGGCTCCGTGGGTCCGAATCCCACTGCCTCCGCCGTTACCGGGATCGTGCTACGGTGAGAAGTGCTGGGTGGACTCACCGGAAACGGTTTCAAGCGAGTCCCCCGCCCTTCTGGGCGGGGGACTTTTGCATCCTGGAACGTGTGCCCGTCTTCCGCGTTATCGCGCCATCTCGACAAGATCCGTGACTGTGCTGGACAGCGGAACCCAATGGTGTCGATGGCGGCGTCCTGATCTTCTCCGGTCGCGGGAGACCGAACGTCACACCCTCCGTGTACGGTGGGATCGATGTTCCAGACCCTCTCCGAACGGGCGCTGCGGTGGGCATCCACTATGGACGGGTACGCCAGCAACGGGGTGGCGCTCGCCCATGTGGAGCCCGGGCCCACAGTCGACGCGGTCGTTGCCTGCGGGCGCGAGGCTCGCGAGAAGATCGAGGATTCCCAGCTCGTGGTTGGGGCGACCCGCTCGGAGGGAGCCGGCAACCGCCTCGTCCCCGAGGAACCCGACCAGTACCGGACCTGCTTCGAGCGGGACCGGGATCGCATTCTCCACTCGCCTTTCTTCCGGAGGTTGGCCGGCAAGACCCAGGTATTCATTTTCCCCGACGATCACCAGCGGACCCGCCTGACCCACGCGCTGGAGGTGGCCCAGGTGGCAGTGGCGGTGGCCCGATCGTGCCGGCTGAACGTCGCCCTCACCGAGGCCATCGCGCTGGGGCACGACTGCGGTCACGGCCCCGGGGGGCACTCCTCTGAGGAAGCGCTGAGCGTGTTCCTTCCCGGTGGCTTCGATCACGCGGTCTGGGGGGCGGACAGCGTGCTGGTACCCCTCAATCTCTGCGCCGAGACCCTTGACGGAGTGCGCAACCACTCCTGGTCACGCCCGGCACCGATCACTCCCGAGGGAGCCGTCGTGTCCTGGGCCGATAGGATTGCCTATTGCTGCCACGACTTCGAGGACGCAGTCGAGGCAGGACTGGTCGGCCCGGAGGACCTGCCCAGGACGGTGGTCGACCGCTGCGGGCAACGCCGGAGCTCCCAGTTGAGGGCGTTCATCGGCGAACTGGTGCGGACCATCTCGGAGACCGGCACGGTGGGTATGGGCCAGGAGATGGCTGAAGCACTTGCCGCACTCCGATCCCACAATTACGAGAGGGTCTATCTCCGGTCCGACTCGGTCGAGCAGGAGGCTCGGGTGGTCTCCATGCTGCAGGCTCTGGTGGAACACTTTGCTCGCCATCGGGAGGAAGTTCCCGATGTGTTCGTCGAGCAGCATCCCGATCCCACCACTGCCGCGGTCGCCTATGTCGCCGGGATGACCGACCGGTTCGCGGCCGAGCGGTGTATCGACCGGCTCGGCTGGGACGTCTCCCGCCTGCCCTGCGGGGTGGGGGGGAGGGGGCTTTAGCAGCACGAGGGAGCGTCGTCACCGAGCTGATCAAGGCCGATCGGCGCGCCGTCCCGCAGGGACAAGCGCTCGGTAGGCAGGTGTGTCGAAGACTGCGAAGCCGGCGCTCAGCCTCCCGCCCGCGCTGCCCAACCTGAGCGAGTATCGATCCTGCCGAACTCACCGCTCTCTCAGGTCCGGGGACGAGGCGGTGAGGACGAGGCGAAGAGATTGGGCCACCCGGCTTGACACTAATAGTTGTTTGATGCAAACATCCTATTTATGTCGATGCACTCCGCTCGCCGCACCGATGTGAGGGTGGCCGCCCGGAACGTGGAAACGGGGGCGGGTGATGCTCACCAGGTCCCCCGCACCGACGAGGTAGCCCGCCTGGAAAGGGCGTTCACCGTGCTCGGTCGGGCGTTCCTCAATCTCTCCTCGTCCCGGTCCGACATGGAACTCGACCGGACCTCCTACTTCGGACTGGTGCTCCTCCACGAGAATGGACCGGCGCGGGTCTCCGATCTGGCTGCCGCCTTGGGGCTGGACGTGTCGACCGTGTCGAGAATGCTCAGCCAGCTCACCGAGGCAGGTTATGTAGAAAAGGCCCGCGATGCAGCAGACAAGCGTGCCCACCTGATCGCTCTTTCCAGCCGGGGCCGGGACGTCCTGAACCTGGCCTGCGCCGCCAAGCGCGAGCTCTTGGGCGAAGCTACATCCGAGTGGAGCGAGCGGGATCGCAAGTCCCTGGCGGCGAGCATGACCCGGCTGGCCGACTCCCTCCTGGACATCTCCAAGAGGGTCACCGCCGTCGCCACCGACCCGTCTGTAACGAAAGCCCCGGCGCCCACTGCTGCCACCGACCAGGCCGTCACGAGAGTACCGGCCGCCACTGCTGCCACCGACCAGGCCGTCACGAGAGTACCGGCCGCCACTGCCGCCACCGACCAGGAAGGACCGCACCCCCGATGACCGACGCCATCGTCAAATCCGCTGGGGAGAACATCGCCGGAGAGCCCAACCCCGGAGCGGACTATGTCGCCTCTCACTCCCACATGACCCACCGGCAGATCCTGGTGGTGATGTCGGGCCTCATGCTCGGGCTGTTTCTCGCCGCACTCGACCAGACCATCATCGCCACCGCCCTGCCCCAGATCGCTGGGGATCTGGGTGGGATCAAGTACATCCCGTGGGTGGTGGCTGCCTACCTGCTCACCTCGACGGTCACCACTCCTTTGTACGGAAAGATCTCAGATCTCTACGGTCGCAAGGGGATATTCCAGTTTGCCATCGTGGTCTTCCTCATCGGCTCCGCCCTGTGTGGGCTGTCCCAGAACATCTGGGAGCTGATCGCATTCCGCGCGATCCAAGGTCTCGGAGGCGGCGGGTTGATGGCGCTGGCCATGGCGATCATGGGGGACATCGTGAGCCCTCGCGACCGGGGCAAGTACCAGGGACTCTTCGGTGCAGTCTTCGCACTTTCCACTATCGTTGGGCCGCTCATCGGTGGATCGCTGGTCGAGGTCTCCTGGCGATGGGTGTTCTACGTCAACGTACCCGTGGGAATCGTTGCCCTGGTGGTCATCGGTGCGGTGCTCAAGTTCGACTTCGTCAAGCGGGAGCGGTCCATCGACTACACCGGCGCCGCCCTCATTGCCGGGTCGATCAGCGCGCTTCTATTGGTCACTGTCTGGGGCGGGACGCAGTACGCATGGGGCTCGTCGATCATCGTGGGGCTTGCCATCGGCGGGACGATCGGAGTCCTCGTCTTCCTCGCCTGGGAAGCCCGGGCGCCAGAGCCCCTGCTGCCGCTCTACCTATTCCGGAACTCGATATTCAACGTCGCCTCTGCCGTGTCGTTCATTCTCTCCTTGACGATGTTCGGGGCGGTCATCTACCTGCCGGTGTACTTCCAGCTCGTTAGGGACGACTCGCCGGTTATTGCCGGTCTCATGCTCATCCCGATCATGTTGGGGATGATCGTGACGTCGACCTGGAGCGGGTTCATGGTTTCCAAGCTGGGCCGCTACAAGGTCTTTCCCATCATCGGATGCTCGGTGATGGTGGTGAGTCTCTGGCTGATGAGCTCGGTGACCATCGAGACAAGCTATGGCACCTTGGCGTGGAAGATGGTGCTGCTCGGAGTCGGAATGGGATTGATCATGCAGATCATGATCATCGCCACCCAGAATGCGGTGGATATCCGCGATCTGGGGACGGCCACCTCGGCCAATCGTTTCTTCGGCACCATGGGCGGCGCATTCGGGACGGCACTGCTGGGTGCCATCCTCACTTCCCGACTGAACTACTGGATACCGCGCCTGGTGCCCCCAGTCGTGGCACGCAAGTTCGCCGGGCACGCAACGGAGCTAGTGAACAGTCCTTCCGCCGTGCACGAGCTGCCACCTTTGGTGAGGAAGGGGGTGGAGGAGGCCTTCGTCCGCGGGCTGCACACGGAGTTCGTGGTCACCGTTCCTTTTGCGATCGTCGCCCTGCTACTCACTTTGATCCTCAGGGAGGTCAAGCTGCGCACTACCAGCGGTCTGCACGAAGCTCGTGAAGCGGCAGCCGACGCCCAGATGGCATTGGAGGTCACCCCTGTGCCGGACGGAACTCCAGTGACAGCGAGTTGACGCAATAGCGTTGGCCGGTGGGAGCGGGCCCGTCGGGAAAGACGTGCCCGAGGTGCCCGCCGCAAGCGGCGCACATGATCTCGGTACGCTCCATTCCGTGCGAGGTGTCGGTTGCGGTGATGATCCTGCCCTCTTCTGCGGCTCGGGTGAAGCTCGGCCAACCTGACCCCGAATCGAACTTGTCGTCCGAGCGAAACAGCTCGGCTCCGCACCCCGCACACCGGAAAAGCCCCTCGTCGTGGACGTCCAGCAATGCACCGGAGAACGCCGGCTCAGTCCCCTTCTGTCGCAGCACGTGGTAACGCTCGGGGGTGAGTCGCTGCTTCCACTCTTCTTCGGAAAGTCGGGGTGCCCCGGAGGCCGGTTGGTCCGCCGAACCTCCTGCGGGTACGTTGGTGGGCATACCCCACCTTAGAGCGGGCGAAGGGCGCCCAAGGAGACAACCACGTGGAAGTTCGCATCGGGATGATCCAGGTACCCCGGGAGCTGGATGTCGACATGGGCGACCAGGTCGACGGCGATCAGCTCTCGGCCGACATCGAGAAGTTGGTGGGGGAGGGTTCGGGTGTGCTCTGGCTCACCGACAAGAAGGGCAAGCGGGTCGGCGTGCCGATCGCCAAGCTCGCATACATCGAGATCGGGCCGCACGGCGAGTCCCACCGGGTCGGCTTCGGAGGGCCACCACCGGCTGCCAAGTCGAAGAAGTGACCGGATGAGCCTGCTCGATCGGCGGCTCCTCTTCGTCACGGGAAAAGGCGGGGTCGGCAAGACCACCATAGCCGCCGGTATTGCCCTCCTTGCTGCCAACCAGGGCAAGCGGGTCCTCCTCTGCGAGGTCGATGCAAAGGGAGATCTCGCCGATTTCTTCGAAACCGCTCCGACTTCCTATGCGGAGCGCGAGGTGACCCCAGGGCTCTTCGCCATGACCATGAACACCGAGGCGGCTCTCAAGGAGTACCTCAGCCTGTTCCTCCACCTACCGATACTGGTTCGCCTGGGGCCGGTGGCTCGCGTCTTCGAGTTCGTGGCGAGCGCAGCACCGGGAGTGAGGGAGATCCTGGTGGTCGGCAAGCTTTGCTGGGAAGTTCGAGAGGGCAAATGGGACCTGGTGGTGGTCGATGCCACCGCCACCGGGCACATCGTCGGGCACTTGGCTGC
>JAKAWH010000013.1 GCA_021817065.1 Actinomycetes bacterium | reverse complement strand
GTCACCACCACCACGGCCGCCAGCGCGCTGGTTCTCCTCAACTCGACCTACCAGTGGGTGTGGCTCGCAGGGGTGTCGGCATTGGTCCTGGTCCTCCTCCGGCGAAGGTGGCGGCAGGTCCTGGCGGTCGCCTCGGTTCCCCTCCTTGCGGTCGGTTTCTGGTACGCCAAGGATGCAGCGGTTTTCGGCACGGCCACCACCAGCAGCTGGCTCGGGATGAATCTGGCCAAGGCGGTCCTGTTCACCGCCCCGCCCTCCCTTCTCACACGCCTGGAGCGACAGGGCGTGCTCACCCCCTTGGCATCCGTCGCTCCCTTCAGCCCGCCCGGCCTCTACGCGCCACGATTCGCCCATCTTCCTCGCACCGGAGTTCCCGCACTCGACCTCCTGGCCAAGAACGACGGGGTGAGCAACTTCGACAACCTCCTCTACGTGCAGGTGTCCTCTCTGTACCTCCACGACGACCTGCAATTCATCCGCGCCGAGCCCGGGCGCTACGCGGCCAACGTGGGCATGGCGATAGCGGTCTGGAACACGCCTGCCGATCAATACTTCCCCTTCCGCGGAAATCGCTTGGTCGTCTCCGGATACACCGCCATCTACGACCGCATCGCCCTCCAGCAGCCCGACGTCGATCGGGCCACCGGTTTGTACCCCCTGCTCGAACACCGCGCTCCCCCGCTGCACCTTCTCTCCTTCGGGCTGATCGCAGAGCTGGCACTCGCCCTCGTCGGCGTACCCTTCCTCGCACGGACTCGCTTCCGCCACGATCGAGCCGCCGCCGCCTCACTGATCTTCCTCTGGTTCACCGTCGCCTACGCCTTCGTGGTCACCTCGCTGCTGGAGTTGGGGGAGAACGACCGCTTCCGCTTCGAGCTGGGACCGCTCCCGCTGATTGCTGCCGTGGTGGTGGTGACCACCGTCGCAAGACGTTTCACTGCCGGCCGCGGGGCAGGGTGAGCCAGGGCCTTAACCCTCTATAGGAATCAGTCTCGGGGCTCACGCCCCGGACCCGCAACATCCCGGGGCTCACGCCCCGGACCCGGGGGGCCGGCGAAGCACTGGGCGATCGTCATCCATTCGGTGGCTGCCGGGCCGGTCACCAGGAGGGACGTGTCCCTCAGGTTCCGCCTCTGGGTCACCACCATGGCGAAGTCCATCGCCGGGCCGGAAACACTATCGGACTCCGACTCACCCCACTCCCAGGTGCTTCCCGAGGGGGCGGTGAGTGCCACTCGGACCGGCGCGGTGGGCTCGGGCAAACCACGTAGGACGAAGGTGAAGGTTCGGGTCCTAACTCCCAGGTCGCACACGTGCCGGATGTTGTCCTTGGCGGGCCGTTCGACCCCCAGCGCGTCGGCCACGTCCAGCCCGTGCGCCCAGGTCTCCATGAACCGGGCGGTGGCCGAGGAACGGGCGCTCATCGGCGGCCCGTACCACGGCAAGCGCTCCTTGGGATCGATCCGGGAGAAGAAGTTGATCAGCCGATCTCGGGAACCTTGGAACCACCCGAGCAGATCGAACGCGCTCTTGGAACGTCCCATCTCCAGGTACGCCTGCTCGTACCCCTCTATGTCGTCAATCGCCCGGGCCACCTCGGCGGCGAAGGCATCCGGATCCACCGCGGCCTGCACCGCCTTCCCGTCGAAAAAGGCCAGATGGGTGAGCTGATCGGCGATCGACCACCCCTCGGCAGGGGTTGGGGTCATCAAACCCGATGCGTCCAGCTTCTCCACCAGGGTGCGGAGCCACTCGTGCTCCGAGCGAAGATCGTCGCACAGTTCAGCCATGCTCGGAGCATCGCTCATTCATCCTCCTTCAGAACCACCAGCACCACGTCCGCGTCTACCTGATCGCCGGCTTGGGCACGCACCTCGGTGACCGTGCCGGAAAAAGGCGCCGAAAGCGTGTGCTCCATCTTCATCGCCTCCATCACCACCAGAGTTGCCCCGTGGTCGACATGGTCGCCTTGCGATACCTCCACCCGAACCACCGAACCGGGTATGGGCGACAGGAGCGATCCTGGATGATGGTGCCCCATCGGTTCCGGGAAGCGGGGTATCTCGGTGAGCACCGACGCCCCGAACATCGAGTCCACGTAGGCGGTATCGCCCACCAGATGCACCCGGCAAGGTCGGTGAATCCCGCCGACATCCATCACCACCTCGTCTTCCGTCGCCGACGCCACACCGACGCCCGCAGCATCCGGGAAGACCACCCCGTCGCGGGTCACCCGGTAGGCGATCTCGATGTCGCCCTGGTGGCCACGGTAGGAGATCGACTGGGGATCGGAGGGGTTATTTCGCCAACCGGAGGGGAACCCGGCGAACCCGACCGACTGGGACCGGCGACGCACCTGAGCGGCGATCGCTGCTGCACCCGCGTGCAGTCTCTCGGCGTGCTCGTCCACCGGAGAGGCACCCAAGAGAGAAGGATCGTGCCGGGAGAGGAACGCGGTGTCGGTGCCCCCACCGAGGAATTCGGGATGCCGGAGGATGCCCACCAGCAGGTCCCGATTGGTGCCCACCCCGTGGATCCTGGCGCGCGCCAGGCAGCCGGCCAGCCGAGCGGCAGCGAGCTGCCGTGTCTCGCCCCAGGCGATCACCTTGGCAAGCATCGGGTCGTAGTGGGGGCTCACCACTGAACCGGTCTCGAACCCGCTGTCCAGGCGCAACCCGCCGTCCAAAGCAAAACTTCCCGTCCCTGGGATCTCGAACATGTGGAGGGTACCGGTGGAGGGCATCCAATCGTCGGTGGGGTCCTCCGCGTACAGGCGGACCTCGATGGCATGTCCCGATACGCTGGGCGCCAGGGCGGACGGAGGGAGCGGCTCGCCTCCGGCGACGGCGAGTTGGAGTCCCACCAGATCGATCCCGGTGATCGCCTCGGTGACCGGGTGCTCCACCTGGAGCCGTGTATTCATCTCCAGGAAGAAGTACTCTCCCGACTGGTCCACCAGAAACTCCACGGTTCCCACCCCGACATAATCGACAGACCGGGCTGCGGCAACAGCAGCCTCCCCCATCGCCTGGCGCAATTCGGGGGTCATCACCGGGGAGGGCGACTCTTCCACGATCTTCTGGTGGCGACGCTGGATGGAGCACTCTCGTTCGAAAAGGTGGGTGACCGTGCCGTGGCTGTCCCCCACCACCTGTATCTCGACATGGCGCGGCCGACGGAGATAGCGCTCCAGGAACACGGTGCCGTCTCCGAATGCGCTCTGTGCCTCCCTCTGGGCGGACGCCACCACCTCAGCGAGAGAGTCCACGTCCTCCACCACCCGCATCCCCCGGCCACCTCCTCCAGCGGATGCCTTCACCAGCACCGGGAGCCCGATACCGGCGACCATCTTCGACAGGAGCGACGACTCCGCACCGGGAGGAACCGCAACCGATTCGAGGGTAGGAACCCCGGCTGCCCTGACCATCTCCTTGGCGGCAAGCTTGGAGCCCATCGAGGCGATCGCCTCGGGAGAGGGTCCGACGAAACAGATTCCCGCCGCGGCGCACTCGGTAGCAAGAGCGGGATTTTCGGAAAGAAAGCCGTATCCGGGATGGAGGGCGTCGGCTCCGGTGCGCCGTGCGGCATCGAGCAGCAGGTCGATCCGCAAGTAGGTATCGGCTGGGGCGTTACCTGGGAGGCGGACCGATTCGTCCGCCTCCCGGACGAACGGTAGCCCTGCGTCCGCATCGGAAAAGACCGCCACCGTCGCGATCCCGCGGGAGCGGGCGCCGGCGATCACTCGGCGGGCGATCTCGCCCCGGTTGGCAACGAGGAGTTTCCTCACATCCGGTACACCCCGTAGCCGCGCCGGCCGGCGATCCCCCCAGCGTACACCACCGATAGGCACATCCCCAATACGGTCCGGCTGTCGCGGGGATCGATGATCCCGTCGTCGTAGACCCGCCCGGTGATGAATAACGCCAGGGATTCCGCTTCGATCTGGTTCTCCACCGCCTGGCGGATCATCGCGTCCGCCTCCTCGTCGAAAGGACGTCCTGCCGCCTCAGCCGCCTGTCTCCCCACGATCGAGAGCACCCCTGCGAGCTGCTGGGCCCCCATCACCGACGAGCGCGCATTGGGCCAGGCGAAAAGGAACCGGGGGTTGTAAGCACGCCCGCACATGCCATAATTCCCCGCGCCGTAGGACGCACCGATGTTCAGGGTCAGGTGGGGCACCCCCGAATTGGAGACCGCGTTGATCATCTTGGCGCCGTCCTTGATGATCCCCTTCTGCTCGTATTCCCTGCCCACCATGTAGCCGGTGGTGTTCTGGAGGAACAGGAGAGGCGTGTCGATCTGGTTGGCAAGCTGGATGAACTGCGCCGCCTTCTCCGCCTCCTCGGAGAACAGGACCCCCCGGTGATTGGCCAGTATCCCCACCGGGTACCCGTGGATGCTTGCCCATCCCGTCGCCAGGCTGGTCCCGTACAGCGGCTTGAACTCGTCGAATTCGGATCCGTCCACCACCCGGGCGAGCACGTCGCGAGGATCATAGGGAACCTTGGCGTCGGCCGACGGTATCCCCAACAATTCCGCGGGATCGTAAAGTGGCTCGGACGCCGCCGGAGGAGCTGCAAAGCCGGCACCCGTCGCCGGAGGCGCTCCGAATCCGCGAGCGGCGATGTCGGGAAGGCGGCGCCAACCCGCTGGGCGGTTCCAATTCAATCGCGCGACGATCCTCCTCCCAATCCTGAGCGCGTCGATCTCGTCCTCGGCCATGAAGTCGGCCAGACCGCTAACCCGAGCGTGCATCTCGGCACCTCCGAGCTCCTCGTCGTTGGACTCCTCGCCGGTAGCCATCTTCACCAACGGTGGCCCGCCAAGGAATACCTTGGCGCGTTCCTTCACCATGACGATGTAGTCGGACATCCCCGGGATGTAGGCCCCTCCGGCGGTGGAATTGCCGAACACCAGGGCGACGGTGGGGATGCCTTCGGCGGAGAGCTGGGTGAGGTCACGGAACATCCTCCCGCCCGGGATGAAGATCTCCGCTTGATTGGGGAGATCGGCCCCTCCCGACTCGACCAGGTTGACCAGAGGAAGGCGGTTCTCCCGGGCGATATCGGCTGCCCGATGGGCCTTCTTCATCGTGTAGGGGTTGGAAGCTCCCCCCTTGACGGTTGGATCGTTGGCCGACACCACGCACACGGTGCCTTCGATGACCCCCAAGCCGATCACCAGGCTGGCCCCAATGGTGAACTCGGTCCCCCAGGCTGCGAGGGGGCACAACTCCAGGAACGGCGAGTCCCGGTCGAGGAGAAGCTCGATCCGCTCCCGGGGCAAGAGCTTCCCGCGGGAGCGGTGCCGCTCGACGTACTTGTCGCCTCCACCGGCTCGGGCCAGAGCGAGCTGGGAGTCAACCTCGCCGAGCATTCTCTCCATTGCCGCGGCGTTCTCCCGGTAGGTGGGGGAACCCCGGTCGACGTTGTTGGCCAGCGTGGTCACTTGCGGAAGGTTACCAATCGGTAACTACCGGTCGCCTCCCCGGCGGTGCCTCGTGAACAACCTGCCGGTCACCCCTAACCAAATCACCAGGCCAGCCAGGACCGCCATGCCGGATATCCACAGGTAGGCGATCCACGCTGCCTGCCCCTGCGCCTGGGGAATGTGGCTCATCGGGTGTTCCTCACATCTTGCTGGGGGACGTAAACAGGCAGCACCTCATCCCGCGAGCAGGATTCCGATGAAAAGGGCTCCCAGCGAGAAGAGTGCGGTGAGTGCCCCCCAGACCGCCAATCCCAGGGTGGAGGTCGACTTCTGGTGTGCGTAAGCGGCAACGCCCGCCATGAGCACCACCCCGAGCTTCACGTCAAGGGTCGCGTTCCACGCACCCGATTGTGCCGAAGGATTCAGCGCAATCAGGTTCCAGATGCCGGTCACGACCAGCACCCCATAGGCAGGCCAGGAGAGGCGTGCGAATTGGCGGGCTGCCAGCTTGGTGGCATCCGGCGACACCCCCCGGATGACCGGAACCAGGCCGGCCAAAGTCAACTGGCCACCCACCCATATGGTGGCAGCCAACACGTGGAGGAAGAGCCGGATCGTATCCCAGGAGGGGCTGAGCATCGCCGACCGACGTTACCGGCAAGGCTCCCCCTTTTCCCAACTGGGGCGCCGGGCACCCGGGGAAGCCGGCCGATCTCGATACGATGGCCAAGCGTGACGAATTCCCCGTGGTCCCCCAGCGGCGAGCCCACCAGCCTCGTCACCTCGGGTGGGACAGTGACCCTGGTGGAAGGGAGAGCATTCTGCCTCTCGGCTTCGGGCGGCGACATCGTCCGGGGTCGCGCCGAGGGCTTGTTCTTCCTGGACACACGACTCGTATCGCGCTGGGAGCTGCGGGTGGGTGGGGAATACCCTGAGCCTCTCTCGGTAGCCAGCGAGTCGCCCTCGGCCGCCATCTTCGCCGCACGAGGGCGGGCGCCCGAGGGAAAAGCCGACTCGACCCTCCTCATCCTGCGCAACCGGTACGTGGGTGCCGGGATGCGCGAGGACCTCACCCTGCGCAACTACTCGATGGAAACCATCTCCACCGCGGTCGCCATCGACGTGGAATGCGATTTCGCCGACCTGTTCGCAGTCAAGGACGGGCGGGCGGTCCGGGGACGTCACCCCAGTCTCGCTCATCGGCTGGTCGATCGGACAAGCCGAACCCTGACTTTCCAGCGCTCGCGGCCAGGTATCGGCGCCGAGGTTTCGGTCACCTTCTCGCAGACTCCCTCAGATTACGGAGATGGCGGTGGCTCGATCACCTGGCAGGTGGAGGTTCCTCCGGGGGGCGAGTGGTCCACCTGCCTCCAGGTGTCCCTCACCGTGGGAAACGACCAGATTCCGCCCCTCTACCGCTGCGGTGACCGGATAAGCCACTCGCCTCCCACCGCCCAGCTCAAGAAGTGGCGCCAGGAGGCACCTGTAGTCACCTCCGACTTTTTCCCCCTCCAGACCGCGGTCGCCAAAGCGGTGGACGACATCGGATCGCTGCGAATCTTCGATCCCGATTATCCCGAGCAGGCGGTGGTCGCAGCGGGCGCACCGTGGTTCATGACCCTTTTCGGGCGGGACTCGATCATCTCGGCGTGGATGTCCCTCACTATCGACCCTGATCTTGCACTTGGCGTACTCGACGCGCTGTCCCGACTCCAGGGGAACCGTGAGGACCCCAAGACAGAAGAGCAGCCGGGCCGGATCCTCCACGAGGTCCGTTTCGACCGATCGCTCTCGCCCTCCCTCGCCGATAGCTCGGTTTATTACGGGTCCATCGATTCGACGCCGCTTTTCGTCATGTTACTGGGGGAACTTCGCCGGTGGGGACTGGCACGCGAGGACGTCGATAGGCTTCTTCCCGCTGCCGACCGGGCGCTGGCCTGGATCGAGAACTACGGCGACCGGGACGGCGACGGCTATGTCGAATACATGCGGTCCGACCCAAGTGGGCTCGCCAATCAGGGATGGAAGGACTCCTGGGACTCGATCTCCTTCGCCGACGGCACCCTCGCCGAAGCGCCCATTGCCCTTGCCGAGGTGCAGGGATACGTGTACGCGGCGTACCGGGCGCGCGCCTACTTCGCCCGGGAAGCTTCCGATGCCGAAACAGATGCGCGCTACACTCGCCGGGCCGACGATCTCAAAGCTGCATTCAATCGGGACTTCTGGCTGCCCGATCGCGGCTACTACGCCATCGGGCTCGACTGCGACCGCCGGCCGATCGACTCACTCGCCTCCAACATGGGTCACTGCCTCCTCACCGGGATCGTGGACGCGGACAAGGCCTCTTCGGTGGCCGCCCATCTCATGTCTCCCGAGATGTTCAGCGGTTGGGGTATCCGGACCCTTTCCACCTCCATGGCCCGGTACAACCCGATCAGCTATCACAACGGCACGGTTTGGCCCCATGACAATGCCATGATCGCCGCAGGTTTGATGCGCTATGGATTCGTTAACGAAGCACACCGAGTGATCCTGGCAATCCTCGAGGTGGCAGCATGCTCAGGGGGACGCCTTCCGGAGCTATTCGGGGGATTGGCCCGTTCGGAAATGCCCTCTCCCCTCTCATATCCCACCTCCTGTTCTCCCCAGGCATGGGCGGCGGCGGCACCCCTTCTCATGCTCCGAACCCTCTTGCGTATGGACCCGTGGGTGCCGTTCGCGAAGCTATGGCTATCGCCGGCTTTTCCCGACGAGATCTCCCGCGTGCATGTAGAGGGTATCCCGCTCGCTTCTCAACGCATTTCGGTTCACTACGATCGGCCGCGATTCACGGTCGAAGGGGTCGCTCCCGGAGTGGAGTTGGTGCGGGAACCGCGACCACCTCTGGGCGCAGCCCAAATGAGGCCGCCGCTTATTGCGTAAGTATTCCTTCTCTTTTTCGGTTAAGAGACGTACACTGGAACTGATAGCAGCCGACAAAGGAGTCGGTTGCACACGAGGAGATAGAAGGGAGTAATTGTGCATTTCTTTGCCGTTTTTCTCCTCTTTGCATTCGGAACCATGGCTGCAACCATGTTCCTCCATTCCATGTTCAGCTTCCTCCGTGATCGGTGGACGCATACCGCCTGCCTAACGGGCATCGCCCTGGCGTGGCTGGCCGATTTCAATATGTGGACCGGTTGGCACGTCGGGCTCCGTTACGACTGGGTGGGGATCACCGTCTCCGGTCTGGCGCTGGGAGGCGGCGCGATGTTCGTCCACGCCCTTCTCGGCTTCTTCTCCGGGCTGGACAAGAAATTCCACGATCAGGCCGAGGTGATGGAGGTGCACGAACTCCGCAAAGTCGCCTGAGTTCAGCCGGCAGCCTCGGTCATCCCGACCAGGATGGACCGTCTGGCGTCGGCACAGACTCGACTCTTGTTCTGCCAGGGTGGCGGCTTCCCCCCTTGCCGCCACCCTGGTGCGTCCGCCGGCCGCTTCCCCTTTCGGTTGCTAGCCGTTCCACTCCCGTTCATCCGGTCGCTTCCCCCTCCGGTTGCTAGCCTGGCGGTCGTATGAAACTCTTTCGCAAGATCTTCAAGCCCCTCCTTGCCCTCCTCGGCATTGCAGGGGCGATGGCGGGCGTGTGGTGGTTTGCTCTCAAGCCCGACCGCCGCTCCGACGGCTGACCCTCCGGACTGTGTCTGAACACGGCGCTCCCGCGCCGGAGATCAACTGAATGCCCCTTCCCGAGCCCCCGGTTCTCGGCTCCTCCGCCCTCCCCGCTGGCAGCTTCACCGGTTGTTCTGCGGTGGTCACCGGAGGGGGCACCGGTCTCGGTAAGGCGATCGCTGTAGAGTTCGCCCGTCTCGGCGCGAGTGTGTGCGTGGCCAGCAGGAGTGCCCAGCACCTGTCCCAGGGGATCGCCGCCATCGAGGACGCGGGGGGGAAGGCGCTGGCGGTTACCTGCGACATCCGGGACGCGCAATCGGTGAAGGAGCTTTTCGATACGGTGGAAGCCGAATGGGGTCTTCCGGGCATCCTGGTCAATAACGCTGCGGCCAATTTCCCGGTTCCCGCCGAGGACATGAGCCCCAATGGCTTCCGGACGGTGGTGGACATAGTCCTGAACGGGACGTTCACCTGTTCTCGCGAGTTCGGGCGCCGCCATATCGCAAACGGATCAGCTGCCTCCATCGTCAACATCGGGGCTTCCTACGCATGGACCGGCGGCCCCGGGTTCGCCCATTCGGCTGCCGCCAAGGCCGGGGTCAAGAACCTGACGGAGACCCTGGCGGTCGAGTGGGGCCCCTACGGCATCCGAGTGAACGGCTTGGTGCCCGGTCTGTTTCCCCACGAGGACGAGGTCGAAGCGATCCGGGGGGTCCCGGGCCGTCACGTCGACGACGAAGCGCGCTGCCCCGCCGGTCGAGCGGGCCGCCCCCGTGAGCTCGGATGGGCAGCCACATTCCTATGCTCGCCCTTCGCTTCTTATATCAGCGGCCACACCCTGGTGGTCGACGGAGCCAACTGGCAACGGCGATCTCTCACCCAACCTGCCTTCGTGCCGGTGCGCGAGCAGATGGGGCGAGGAGCCTTCTCCTTGGAAGCCTGAGTCCCGGGTCAACTCCCCTTGTAACGAGGTTCCCGCTTGTCCGAGCGTGCAGCCTTCATCTCGGCGAAGTCATCGGTCTTGAAAACCAACGTCTGGGCAACCATCTCCCGGTGAAGCGTCGACACCACCGGCGGGTTGGCCAGCGCCTGCACATGTTCCCGGATGAATCGCACCGCCAGGGGTGGCCTTGCCGCTATGGCGTGGGCCATCTCCAAGACCGTGCCGTCCAGGTCCTCCACGGGTACGACTCGTGACACGATACCAAGCGCGAGTGCCTCCTCGGCACCCACCCGGCGCCCGGTCAGAGCGAGGTCCAGGGCCAGCGCGGGCCCGCCGATCTGGAAGAGGCGGGCCACCCCAGCCGAATCGGTGATCACCCCGTGGCCCAGCTCGGGAAGGGCCATGGTGGCGTCCTCGGCCGCCACCCGCAGGTCGGTGAGCAGCGCGCGCTCGAACTGGCCCCCGAGCACCCACCCTTTGAGCGCGGTGACGATGGGCACCGGGAACTCGTAGAGCATCCGGGTCCGCCAGTGGCCCCGTTCCATCACGTCGAAGTCGGTCACTCCTTCGGGTCTCACACCCAGGTCGGCCAGGTCCCGTCCCGATGAGAAAGACGGCCCATTGCCTCGCCACACCACCGCCCGCACCGACTTGTCGGTACGCAGCTCGTCCAGAATCCCGAAGAAAAGCTCGTCGGCGGTGTCTCCCATCGCGTTGTGCCGATCGGGCCGATTGAGGCTCACAATCGCCACGTAACCGTCCCGATCGACCAGGACCTGATCGCCGGTGTTCTTCAAAGCCGGGGGCCGGATTGGCTAGGAAAGTCGCTCGACGATCATCGCCATCCCCTGTCCACCGCCTACGCACATCGTCTCCAGGCCGAAGGTCTTTCCCTCGTCCTCCAACGCGTTCAAGAGGGTGGTCATAATGCGGGACCCGGTCATGCCGAAGGGATGCCCCAGCGCGATCGCCCCGCCCTTGACATTCAGCTTCTCCCACGGGATCCCGAGGTGCCGGGCAGAGGGAATCACCTGGGCGGCGAAAGCCTCGTTGATCTCCACCAGATCGATGTCCTCGATGGTCATTCCGGCTCGGCGAAGGGCCTGGCGGCTCGCTTCGATCGGTCCCAGGCCCATGATCTCCGGATTCAGGCCCGACACGCCGCTGGAGACCACACGGGCGAGGGGGGTGATACCCAGCTCGGATGCTTTGGTGTCCGACATGACCACCACCGCGGCCGCCCCGTCGTTCAGGGGACACGAGTTCCCGGCGGTGACCGAGCCGCCCTCGCGGAAGGCGGCCTTCAGATTGGCCAGGGCCTCCACGGTGGTATTGGGGCGCGGTCCATCGTCCTTGCCGACCACCGTGCCGTTAGGAGTGGTGACAGGGATGATCTCCCTTTCGAAGAAACCGTTCTCCTGGGAAGCCACGGCCCGTGTCTGAGAGAGGCAGGCGAACTCGTCCATCTCCTGGCGGGAAATCTTCTCGAATTCGGCCACGTTCTCGGCGGTCTGCCCCATCGCGATATACACGTCGGGCAGGCCCGGTTGGGGCTGCCAGGGCTCGGCCACAGCGACAGAGCGTTTGTCGGTCCTCTCGACGGCCCTATCGAACAGGGGGTTCTTCGGGCCGCTGTCCGCCATGCCGAACTGGAACCGGCTCACCGTCTCCACACCGGCGGATACGAAGACGTCGCCTTCCCCCGCCTTGATGGCATGGGCGGCCATGCGGATCGTCTGCAAGGAGGAGGAGCAGTAGCGGTTCACCGTCACCCCGGGCACGTTCTCCAGCCCGGCAAGAATGGCGGTAACCCGCGCCACGTTCACCCCGGCCTCCCCCGCCGGCTGACCGCAACCGAGCATCAGGTCGTCGATCTGGTTGGGATCGAGCTGTGGCACTTTGGCCAGCACTTCCTTGACGACCAGGGCAGCCAGGTCGTCGGGCCTGCAGTCCACCAGCGATCCTTTGAAAGCTCGGCCGATGGGGGTGCGTCCGGTGGCGACAATGACAGCTTCAGGCATTCACGACTCCTTGAGCGAGGGGAGCCAACAGGTTCTCACGGAGGCGGCTCGCCCGTAAAACCCGGGGGAAGGTCCCTTACCCCTCATGCCTCGGGTGGGTTATCTCGAGGCTCTCTCTCCTCTCAGACGAGCTCTCCAATGCCTCCCACTCCTCTCAAATGATGGAAGGCACCATCGCCTCGATAAGGTGGGGGCCGTCCTCGCCGATGCTCTGTTCCAGTACCGAAGCAAGCTCGTCGGCACGTTCCACGCTGGTCGCTGGCACCCCCATGGCGCGGGCTAAGCCCACGAAGTCGATCTCCGGCCCGCACAGGTCCAGCATGCGCTTGGCGGTGGGCCCCGGAACCTCGACACCGACCCGGTTCAGCTCCATGTTGAGCACCGCGTAGGAGCGGTTATTGAGAATCACCGTGGTTACGTTCAAGCCCTCCCGGGCCTGGGTCCACAAAGCCTGGATGGTGTACATCGCACTGCCATCCGCTTCCAGACACAGGACCGGCCGGTCGGGACAGGCCACCGCCGCCCCGGTACCTACCGGCAAGCCCTGCCCGATCGCCCCTCCGGTGAGTGTGAGGACGTCATGGGGGGGGCATCCCGCGGTCGCCCCCGACAGGAACAGTCCCGAGGTGTTCGACTCGTCCGAGATGATCGCCCCCTCCGGGAGCACCACAGCAACAGCCGCTGCGAAAGATTCAGCGGTCAGCGCGCCGCTGGGGCGCTCGAGCTTCCCGGCCTCCTTGCTCGCTCCCCGCTCCTCTCCTCCCGCTCCAACCGCGCCAGCCAACCGGGTCAGCGCCGCCACCACGTCTTGCCCGGCTTCGGCCAGGGTGAGAACCTCGCACCCGTCGGGAACCAGGTAGCTTTCCTTCCCAGGATAGGCGAAAAAGGACACTGGTGCCTTCGCCCCGACCAGTACGAGCTGGCGAATCCCGTCCAGCTGGAGGGACATGAATTCGGCTAGGTACCCCAGCCTCTCGACCCCAGGGATTCCCGCGCCGCGCTCCAGTCGCGCCGGAAAAGTTTCGGCAAGCAGTTTGGCTCCGGTGGCCCGTGCCACCCGATCGGCAGCCTCCAAGCCTTCCCGGCGCATCGCGCTCCCCCCGATCAGCAATGCCGACGGCACGCCGGAGGTCAGCGCCTTTGCCGCCTGGCTTATCGCCTCTTCATCGACCGCGGCCGGGGCAGCGTGCGGGATCGAAGCATCCGGCTCCGCCCCCTCCGACCACGACACGTCGGCAGGAAGCACCAGCGTCGCCACCTGGCCCGGAGGGCCAAAGGCTGCAGCCACCGCATCGGCAGCATCCCGTCCCACTTCCCCAGTTCTCTCGCAACGCCGCACCCAAGAGGAAACGCCCCGCACGATCGAGTCGATGTCGGACGCCAGCGGCGGATCGAAGCCCAGATGATAGGTGGCGTGGTCACCCACGATGTTCACCACCGGAGAGTGTGCACGCCGGGCATTGTGGAGATTGGCAATTCCGTTGCCCAGTCCGGAACCGAGGTGAAGCAAGGTGGCCGCCGGCTTGCCCGCCATCCGGGCATATCCGTCGGCAGCGCCGGTGGCCACGCCCTCGAAGAGCGCCAACACTCCCCTCATCTCTGGCACCGAATCGAGCGCGGCCACGAAGTGCATTTCCGACGTACCCGGATTGGTGAAGCACACTTCCACCCCACTGTCGACCAGGGTGCGTATGAGGGCTTGGGCTCCGTTCACAGATGCTCGCCTCGCCCATTCCCGGGTGTCCGCAACCCGGACCGCTCCGGCGTTCCTGCCCCGTACTCACACTCGTGCCTAGTCAAATATCGCACCGGGATTCATGATTCCTTTCGGGTCGAACGCCTGCTTGATCCTTCTCATCAGCTCGAGCTTCACCGGGTCTTCCAATCCGGCGAAATAGGGCTTCTTTTCCCGCCCGATCCCGTGCTCCGCGGAGACGGCGCCACCGAGGCGCATCCCCGCCGCCAGTACCCCCTCCATGGCCGCATGCAGCTTCGCGGGATCTCCCTGGAAGACCGACAGGTGAACGTTCCCGTCGCCCGCGTGTCCGCATCCGGCGATGAGCGCCTGGTTCTCCTCTGCGACGCGCGCGACCTCTGCCATGTAGGTGGGGATGCTCGCTCGCGGAACAACCACGTCGAGGATGTCGTTGGCACCGTGCTGTTTGGCCACCCAGAATGCCTTCTCCCGGGCGTCGATCAGCTTCGCCGCGGTGGCAGCGGGCAGTACGTAGACATCCATGGCCCCCTGGGGCACCAGCAGGTTCGCCAGCGACTCGACGTCCTCCTCCAGGCGGGTCTCCGAACTCGACTCCAGCACCACCACCAAGTAGGCCAGCGCGGCATCCTTGACCTCCTGGGGAACGCCAAGGTCCAGACCCACGTTCGCGGTGGTCGCCACCATCGCCAGAGTATCGATGTACTCGAGAACCAGCGGACCCACGCCGCTGGTCACGATGGCGGGCACCGCCCGGCACACCTCGTCCAGGGTCGCGAACGGGACCAGCACGGTGGCGCTAGCCGCCGGGCGCGGGAAAAGCCGCAGGACGATCTCGGTGACCAGAGCCAGGGTGCCTTCCGATCCGACGATGAGCTGGGTGAGGTCGTAACCCGACGAGGACTTCACGAACTTTCCACCGGTACGGATCACCTCGCCCCCTGGGAGAACCGCCTCCAGGCCGAGAACCTGATGGCGGGTGACTCCGTACTTGACAGCCCGCATTCCCCCCGCATTGGTCGCAACATTGCCCCCCAAGGTGGCGCTCATCTCGCCCGGGTAGACCGGATAGACGAGGCCGAACTCGGAGGTCGCCTCGTCCAGCCGGGACAGAATGACGCCCGGTTGGACCACCGCCACGTGATTGTCGACGTCGATCTCCAGGATCCGGTCCATATTGGCAAAGCTGACCAGGAGCCCCCCCGGCAGGGGCGTGCAGGCGCCGCACATACCGGTTCCGCTCCCGCGAGCGGTGACGGGTACTCCCTTCTCCTGGGCCAGTGCCAGCACCCGGGACACCTCTTGGGTGGTTTCCGGATACACCAGAACGGCTGGTTGATGGGGAAGGCCGGTGAGCGCCTCGTCCCGCATCAGCTCCTCGGTCAGATCCGGCCCCGGAACGACCCTATCGGCAGCGAGACCGATCCCGCGCAGGGCGCCCACCAGGTCGTTCACCGTTTCGACAGCCACCTCGGCACTCTACCTGTTCAGATCTTTTCGGATTCGACCTGGAAGCGTCGCAGCAGGACCAGGCAGGTCACCAGCACAAGATCTATTCCGACGTTCACCCCCAGCTCGATCTGGGAATGCCTCCATTCAACTGGAGCCATATTGGTGCCCTTGAGAGAAAGACGGGCACCCAGGAGGAGGATCTGCCGAACTCCCGAGATGATCCCGATGATCAAGAACGGTTTGACCTGGAAAGTCTCATGGCGAATATGGGTGATGAGGGTCGCCAGCAACTCCATCAGGATAACCACGAACAGGAAATTGCTGAGCGCGTCGATGATCGGCTCGGTGGCGTCGCCTCGTTCGATGTAGGCCCGAATCACTTGATAGACGTCATCGCCCCCCCGGTAGATGACTACCAGTGCCATCACCAAGAGGGTGAGCGCCACCAGCAGATAGGCGATGACCTCGGCAAAGGTCATCCAATGGATTGCAGGCAGGAACTTCTTGTGAACGCTTTCACGGCGGCCGTGCTCCTCCCCGTCGTGTTCGCCGCGGAGCACGTTCTTGTTCTTGATAGGCACATGATGATCGGGTGCGGCTGGGTCCATCTCCACCAGACCGGTGGGCGCGCTAGCTTCCGGAGGCGGCAACTGCGAGCCGCCGTCCGATCCCGGGATGCTCTGGTGGGACCTTGATTCCCCCTCCGGCATGCGACAAGGATAGAGCCTTACCGGCTACTTGGACGGAACCAGCCTCGCCCTCTCCTCGCCCCCGGCACTCGGCTGGACGGAACCGCCCAGAATCGACAGTCTGTAGGGGTGGATGAGAGCCGGAGGTGGGTCGAGTTTGGCCACTATCTCGTCGAGCAGCGCGAGCGGCTCGGCTTGAAGAGGCGGGATGCGGCTAAGAGAGCAAAGATGACCGATGCCGCATGGAGGGAGCTGGAGATCGGTCGTAAGGAGAGCTTCGGCGGAATCAAGCTCCTCCCCAATCCCAGCGTAGACACCTTGAAACGTGTGGCGGATGCCATCGAAGTGCCCTACGAGGAGCTGCTCGAACACGTCGGATGGAAACCGGCGCCGTCGCTCACTCCTGGCGATCTCGAAACGGTCTCCAAATCCAATGCCACCCTCATCCAGAAGATCGCCCGCCTGGAGTCCCGCGACCGTGCGGTGGTGGAGAAGCTGATAGACACCCTCTTGGACACACCGTGAGCCAGACACAGCCATCGTCGCTGAGTACGCTCGTTGCAAAAGGAGGCCCGTGCCCGCACAACTCACTACCGCTGACCTTGAACTTCTGCGCGAACCCCACATCGCCATTGTCGCCACCCGAATGCCTGATGGCTCTGAGCAGTTGACTCCGACCTGGGTCGACACTGACGGGGTGAACGTCCTCTTCAACACCGCCAAAGGCCGGGTAAAGCACCGCAACATCCTTGCAAACCCGTCCGTGTCGGTTGCCGTGGTCGACCCGGCCAATGCCTACCGGTGGGTATCGGTCAGGGGCCGGGCCGAACTGGTCGACGAGGGGGCGGAGGCCCACATCGACCTGCTCGCCAAGAAGTATCTCGGAGTAGATACGTACCCCATGCGCCAAGAGGGCGAAGTTCGGGTTACCGTTCGCATCGTGCCCGAACACGTTCTACGGATGGGCTGACTCTCACCCCACCACGTATCGCAGAGCGTGGAGGATGACCGGCCGGACCCGAAAATGCGAAGCCATCTCCATCAACGCGCCAGGGCTCGCATCCCCACGTCGCACGTAGCGACGCAGCGCCCCTGCCGCCACGTCCTCTCCCAACGTCGATCGGAGCCGGAAGCAATCAACCAGGGTCCGGACCGGGTCGCTCATCCAGAAGCCAGCCCCGAATTGAACCTCCGACCACATCCTGCCCAGCTCGAAGGTGGATGGATGGAAGACGTGTACCAGCGTCTCGGGCCGATCGATCCTCGGCCGATGACTCCCTGCCGGCACGGCGAAATCGATCGGCCCAGCCTTCTCGTCAGCCAGACCCCAGTAGGAGAGCGCCGACCCAAGGCAGATCATCCCGCCCCGAGCTCGGGCACAAACCACCACGAAATCCTCGTGCGCCAGCTCCCCTGACTCCCCGAGCCGGAACAGCCCTCGCGACAGGTCAACGATGAGACCCCTGTCCCGAGCCGAATAGAGATCTCTCCACGATATTCCTGACGCAACCGCATCTCCCGACCGGAACACGGTGCCCAGCCTGGCGAAACGCTCGATGAGGACCTGATCGGAAGGCATGTATGAAATAGTACTGCTTGTACGACTTAAGATTGAGTAATTCATACAGTAATGAAACGTATGAATACCTCACTCCACCTGTATAACATCCGAAGGCTTTCATACAGCTACTCAATCGTATGAATAGCTTCATTGGACCTATCCAGCATGGCCTCTATTCATACCCCCTGAGTTCCGAATGAATATCATCATTGGTAAGTGCACGTACATAGCAATTCATGCGCCCTCTCATCCCCCGGGGATCTACCGACGCCGGATCCGTACGGTCAGATCTCCCCTGCGTTCCCCAGGGCCCTCACCGCAGCATCGACCGTAGGGAAGAACCGGTCGGGACCGATCCGCCCAAGCTGCCCGCCCCGGGTCAGATTCTCACGGAGATGTTCTCCAGCTCGCGCAATTGCCATGGTGACGTGGCGCCTGTCCATGTCATCGAGCACGTCTCCCATTGCACGATTTCCGGTGAAATCGATGTCGTGCATTCCGACCACGTCTAGAACCAGGAGGCTCGGGGGACTGGTGGCCGACTGCAGCGCACGGTCGATCTGGGAGCGGAAATGGTCGGCGTTCACGAAGTAGAGAGGCGCGGCAAAGAGAACCACCACTACTCCCGGTACCTCGGTCGCCACTTCGGCGTGCTCGACCGGCTCCCAGCTCGTGGTCCCGGGAATCCGCATCATCACGTGGGCTTTCGGTCGCGCTCCGAGACGTGTCCGGTCGAGCACGGCAAGACCTACCGCTACCCCGATCCCCTGCTCCACCCCCACCAGCGGCACTGCCAGCAACGTCACAATCGCCAAGAAGAACTCCCACCAGTCGAAACGGAAGATCGCCAACAGATCGCGCGCGCGAAAGATCCTGCCGGCAACGTATATCAGCACCGCGGCGAGTGCAGTGAGGGGCACGTCGTGCAGAAGCCCACCGGCTGGCAGGAGGACAACGATGACAACAGCCGCCATCAATCCGGTGATCTGGGTTCGTCCCCCCGCAGCGGTCACCGCACCGGTACGGGGAGGGCTGGCGTCTACCGGAAACGATCCGATCAGCCCTGCCAGAATGCTTCCTGCACCGACTCCGAGGAAATCCCGGTCCACATTGCCGTCCCCATTGCCAGAAAAAGCTCGCGTGGTGGCTGCCGACTGGCTGATAACCACCAGGGAGACGATCGCAGCGTTAGGGAACACGCTGCGAACCGATGACCACGACGCCAATCGCAATCCGAAATGAGGAGCGCCATGTGCGACGTTGCCCAGCACAACTACACCGTGAGTGTGCAAGCCAAGAGCAGCAATCATGATGGTAGATCCGATAAGGCCCACCAGAGCACCGGGAATCCTCTTGTTCAACTTCTCGGCAAGAACCACGAGGGCGAGAACGCCGATCCCCAGGCCAATAGTCCAACCATTCGCGTGCCCCAGATGAGCGAAGAAATCGCTCATTCGGTGCACGGTGGAACCCGACGTGCCCGGCAGGCCGAAAAGGTCCGGCAACTGGTGGACCACGATAATGATCGAGATTCCCCCCAGGAACCCGGTGATGATCGGAATCGAGAGGAACTCCGCGATCCAGCCGAGACGGAGCACTCCTACAACCGCGACGATCACCCCGACCTCCACAGCCAGGATCCCCACCAGAGCCATGTAATCGGGCGTCCCCAGGCCGGCCAGGTGGCCGATTCCCACCGCAAAGATTGGAGCGATGGTCGAGTCGGCACCGACCGACATTCGAGGGTTGGATCCCAGCAGGGCGAAAGCCACGCTCCCAGCGACGAAAGCGTAATACCCGGTCACCAAGGGCATCCCGGCCAGGTGCGCGGTTGCGAGTTGCTCGGGAATCGCGATGGCCAGAAGAGTCAGCGCAGCCAGCATGTCCGGACCCAGGAGAGCGCGCCGGTACGGGCGTGCCGAGGAAAGCAGTGCTCCGGTCATCGATGACCATCCGGATCCAGCACCCCGCCCGGCGCGCTCCACGTTCATCGAAGGCCCTTCACACGAGGAGCCTGCCATAGCCGAGGGAACGGGGTGGTACATTTCGCCTCGCCACCTCAGGTCCACCGAATTCTCAACCCCTGAACTGGTGTCGGAGGGGGGACTTGAACCCCCACGCCCTTGCGGGCACTAGCCCCTCAAGATGCCCGGGGGTGTCCGCGTTGTTGGTCCGAATCGCGTCGTTGCTGGTACCAGCGTTTACCGAAAAATGAACCCAGAGGTCATGCGGCAAGTACGGAGACACGAGTGCTCCCCATCCCTTCTCAGGATTGAAGAACTTCACGGTCCCCCTACTCGATGCCACCCTCGCCTTCCTTTCCCCGATCCACGAACGCCTAGAGATCGAGGACGAAGCGGATGGCTCGTGCGATCTGTTGCATTTGGTCCTTCGAGACCATCCCGCGCCGATCAACCAATCTCTGAGTCGACACAACTCGGAGTTGATCACAGCGCGCATAGCTCACCCGGTCAAGTCCACCTGGAGTTCGGTCGAGCTCGACGTGACTGCGCAGCCCGTACGACTTCGATCCGACCGGTACGACCACCACCAAGGCGCCCGGGCCGTTGTTGATCACGTCCGATGACAGGACAATCGTCGGCCGGAAATGTGCCGGTTCGTGCCCTACAGGCTCGCCCAGGTCAACGTTGTAGACCTCCCCGCGGAGGATCAAGCCAGAGAATCCCACTCGCGACGTTCTGCCATGAATTCCTCCCAGGCCTCGGGGTCTTCTCGGAGCTTCCGGTAGTCGTCATTCAGCCCATGAAGGAACTCTTGGCGCTCAAGAGCGTCGATGGCGTTGTGCACCACCTCGACAACCGTCGTCTGGTGCTCGCGAGCAAAGGCTTGGAGGCGCTCGGAGTCCGGCCGCCTCACTCGGACGGTCGTTGTTTCTGAACTACTCATTTCACTGAGTGTAGATGATTTGTAGACACGAAGGACGAAGGGAGTTGCCGATTCCGGATCGGGTCGAAAAGTGCCCCCTGACCTGGACTTGGGAACTATCTCGGAAACCATCCGGGGAGCGATCTGCGGGACGGGGCGACGCAGGAACCGTCGTTCACCCTGGCGAGTGCTGCGGTGCGCGCCGCCTTCGCCTCCTCGAGCGTGCGGAAACCACCGATCCACTTCTGCGCCTTGCGTCCCGTGGAGGGATCACGCCCGAGCGCCACCCTCTGTGTCAATCTTCGGAGTCGTTGGGTGGTGGTCCCAACCGGTTGAAGGAGGTGGCGGACGTAGATGTTCGAGACGGGCTGGTTGGTGGTCTTGGTTCGACGGTTGACAAGAAGGTGCGGGTTCGCCGTGTGGAGGGTTCCGCGGTATCGGAGGGTCGCATCGATCGCGGTCCAGGTCGCGGGGTCGAGAGGTACCGCACTGGGTCGACCCGCGATGTTGACGGTGCGGTTGAGGTGATCAAGATCGGAGACGGTGAGGTGGCGGAGCTCCTGGTTGGAGCATGCGTGAAGGAGGCCGAGCAGCCCGATCGTGGCTTCGTTGGGTGTGATGGTCTGGTTGGTAGTCCAGCGTTTGAACAGTTCGCGTTGTCGATCGAGCCCCACGACGGGTCCAGTAAAGTAGCTACGCCTGCCGGAGCGGAGCAGACGGGAATGCGACGCAGCGATCTGCTTGGCCTCCGCTGGACCGACGTAGACCTCGATGCCGGGCGCCTGTCCATCGTCCAGTCGATGATCTTGGTCGACCACGAGATCCGCTTTACCGAGCCCAAGACTGCCAGCAGCCGCCGGTCGGTCGTCCTGGACCCCAGAACCGTCGAGACTCTCCGAGTCCATCGCAGGACCCAGCGCGAAGATCGCCTGGCCTGGGGACCCGCCTGGCAGGACAGTGGTCTCGTCTTCGTCCGGGAGGACGGCTCACCTCTCCACCCGCAGCGTCTCTCCACGTGGTTCCACAAGGTGGTGCTGGACGTCGGCCAGCCACCCATCCGCCTTCACGACCTGCGCCACTACGCCGCCGGCCAACCCGCCAAGGTCGTATCCGAGCGCCTCGGCCACTCATCGATCGCCATCACCCTCGACATCTACAGCCACGTCCTCCCCTCCATGGACGAAGCCGCCGCAGCGGCTATTGCTGGCGCGATCGACACGTAGAACCGTCAGCTCTCAACGACTGAGTGCCCGGCGTATGTCCTTCATCAGTAAAATGAGATGCAGGTCGTCGGTGGGGCTTGATTCGAACTCCGGTACGAGGTGCAAGTAGAAGTCACGAGCATCGGTGGATTCGGCGTGAACCAGCAAACCGCGACAACCGATGTCCTCCGAGAGCTCCGCCAGCCGAGCGAGGGCGTCTTGCAGCAATCCTGCGCCGAGTCCTCGCCCTTCGTGGTCGAGATGCACACCGAGGCGTGCAAGAAGAGCGATGGGCTGGGGATAACGTCCGGCACCCTTGCGAAGCCTTTCCGGCGCGCTCACAAGTTGGATCTGAGCCATACGCCAGGCGTAGTAGGCCACAACCTGGTCGCCGGCGTACTCGGTGACAACGAAGACCCTGGTCGTACCGGTGCTGGCTGACTGGCGGGCGTAGCGGCGTAGCCACTCGGTTTGTTCGGAGGATCGGCAGGCGAAACTGTCGACTTGGTGATGTGCGGCGAGGGGCTCGGGTGGCCGGTAGGCAGCCGTCACTCGCTGAAGGGCGACGGGCGTTGCATGAGGCGTCTCAGCCCAGGCAGGTCACGGGCCCTACGCGAATTGATCTCCTCCCATGCCCGCGCCGCAGCGGAGTCCAGCTCGAAGTGGTCGCGGTCTGCCAGAACCCGCCGGGCCGCGACAGATGCCTGTGTGACCACGAAGTCAGTCAGGTCACCACCGGTGACAGCAACGGCCCGGTCCAGCAGCTCCCGTTCCTCCGGCGTCGTGCGCAACTCCAATCTCCGGCTCCGTCTCCTCGACGTGGTCGCCATGACGATCTCCCGTCTACACGTGGTGTACGTCCATTGTACGGCCAGACCGAGACGGTGGCAACAACCTGGTGGACCAACTCCGCGCCAGGGCACACGGAGGTTCCTACCAGAGTCTCCCGTTTGCAATTCGTTTGCAAATCCCGATTTCGGATCCCTCGCCCCACCTCCGCCAGACCCACGCACACGCTCTGACCTGGTGTCGGAGGGGGGACTTGAACCCCCACGCCCTTGCGGGCACTAGCCCCTCAAGCTAGCGCGTCTGCCTATTCCGCCACTCCGACGTGGTGGAGCCTCGGCTTGCGAGGCGCCCGACGATCTTATCCTACGGTGCCTGCCTCACTCACCCGGTCAGGCGCCCTCGAGAACCCGGGGGCGGGAAGTAGAAGCGCCCTGGTGTACCCGGGGGTGCGTGGTGGGAGCACTCCTGGACGCTCGCGGACGGGCAGTAGTAGATGCCGAGCGCACTCGCGGACGGGCAGTAGTAGATGCCGAGCGCACTCGCGGACGGGCAGTAGAGGTGGTGGTGCTTGCATTCTCCTCGCGCAGCGACCACTGCCCGGCATCCCAGAGCAGGGTGGAACCGGACACGTTGGGACCGTTCGGTGGGTCCAATCCGCTCAACTGCGTCGAGTGGGCTACCAGCTCCGAGTCCTCGTAGAGCGGGAGGGACACCATTTCGTCCCACAGCTCCCCGTCGATCTGGTTGTAGACGCCGGCGGAGTCGTAGGGATCCGGACTCGCGATCGCCTTGACGAAAAGCTCGTTCACCGCAGGATCGCTATAGCCGATCTGATTCACCGCGGGCGCCTGCGAGAGTGGCCAGGGAACCAGTGCCGGAGGCGTGGCTATCTGGGTACCGTAGGTTCCCAGGAACTCGCTCGGGTAAGGCGATGCCGACCGGGTCGCCTCGGCTATGTCGTAATTGCCCGATTGCATATCTGAGGCCAACTGGCCCGGCGTATCGTCCACCAGGGTGATCTGGATCCCCGCCGCCTTCATCTGCGCTTGAAAAGTCTGAGCCACCGCCAGCTTGAACGGATCACTCTCCACGGTGGTGTACCGGAACGAGAGGGCCGGCCCCGACGCAGAGCCTTGATGCCAGAAGCGGTCGCTGCCGAGCACGAACCCGGCCCCCGCCAGGAGCCTGGCAGCCTGGTTCGGATGTGGACTGTCGTACCCCGAGCCATTCGCCTTGTAATACGTCGCCTGGGCCGTTCCGGTCGAACCGGGAACGAAGAAGTGGTTGTCATCCGGAGAAGGCAATTGGAACTGCTGGAACTGCGCCAACTGCCCGGGTCCTGCCGCGATGAGCGCATTCCGGTCAGTCGCATCGGCGATCGCCTGGCGGACCGGTAGTTGCGCCAGGAAGAGGTTCCTCTCGTTGAAGTCGATCTCCTCGAACTCCAGGCTGGGCACCAGTTCCGAATCCACGTCCGAGAGGTAGGACAGCTCCTGGACCAGGTCGACCTCCGCTGGTGCTTCGGCCACGGCTACCTGGCCGCTCGCCAGTGCCGCGGGGTAATCCGAGGGGTTGGCGATCACCCGCAAGTCTATCCGGTCTACATCGGGAGGCGAGCCCCAATAGCCCGCATTAGCTTCAAGGATCACATGCGAACCAGACACTGATTGGATGGCGTACGGCCCTGCCGATACCTCGACCGCGGGATCGAAGGTGGCAAACCCTGTGTTCCAGCCCACCTTTTGCGCGATGTGGGCGGGAACGATCGGATCGAAGAGTGACTCCCAATCAGAAAATGGCTCTTTGAAGACGACGGTAACCGTCTTTCCACCGTTGGATCCGCTGACCGATGCGATGTCCGAATAGCCCAGGCTCGATACGGCCGAGAATGGCTTCCCGCCTACGTCGGTGAAGGTAGGGTCCCCGTCCTGGGCATGCCAGTCATAGACGAAATCTTCCGCCGACACCGGGACTCCGTCGGACCACGACGCTTTGGGATCTATCCGGTAGACCACCGTCTGGGGATCTACCGAGACCAACTCCGCACTGGAGAGCAACGCGTAATTCACCGTCGGAGCGAAATCCGAATTGACCAGGAAAGCCGAGGGCCACACTCCGGCCATCACTTCCCTGGTGACGGCATTGTCGCCGGCCGGTGTGAGGGGATTGAAGTTAGTGGGAAGAGAAGGAACTGCCACCCCCACAACCGAACCCGCGCCGGGTATGGGTGCAGAGACGGAAGTGTGGATGGAAGAATGCCGGGCTCCAGCTCCGCCACACCCGGCGAGGACAGCCGCCATTGCCATCGAGGCCCAACCGGCGACACCGCGACGCACAAGCGGAAGCCGCGATCACTGCCATCTGATCGCCATGGCGACCGACGTAAAAGCGAAGACCAGCGCGACCGCGATGGTCCACCGATCGAGGTTGCGCTCGGCAACGCTCGACCCGGATGCCACCCCGCTAGCCGCCCCACCGAACATGTCAGAAACGCCCCCGCCCCTTCCAGCGTGCAGCAAGATGAGCAGCACCAGGATGAGGGCAACCAAGATTTGGACAATAACGATGAGGTCGGTCAGCATGTGGTACCTGCTTCCGAGACTACCCGGGCGAACTCGTCCGGGTCCAAGCTGGCCCCTCCCACCAGCAGACCGTCGACGTTGGGCGCCGCAACCAGCTCGGCCGCATTGGCCGCCTTCACTGATCCTCCATACAGGATACGAGCCGATTCTGCCGCCTCCGAACCTGCCTCCAACCCGATGACCTCCCGGATGACCGAGCAGACCTGCTCGGCATTCTCGGCAGTCGCAGTCCTCCCGGTGCCGATCGCCCAGATTGGTTCGTACGCAAACACCATCCGCTGGGCGAAAGCGGGCCGGAGACCCTTGACCAGCGCCGACATCTGACCAGTGATCTTCTGCACCATCTCGCCGCGCTCTCGTTCATCCAGCGTCTCCCCCACGCACGCGATCGGGATCATCTGGTGCCGCAATACTGCTTCCGCCTTTGCCCGCACCACCTCATCGCTCTCGCTACACATTTGCCGGCGCTCGGAATGCCCGATGATCACATAGGAGACATTGAGCTTGGCAAGCATCCCGGGGCTCACCTCGCCGGTGAATGCCCCGGAATCCGCCGAATGGCAGTTCTGTGCCCCCAGTGCTACCCGCGACTCTTCTGATTCCAAGACAGTCTGCACGGACCGCAAGGCGATGAAGGACGGGTGAACCGAGACATCCAGCACATCGAGCGACCGCGAATCCTGCAAGCGCAGACACAGCTTGCGCACCACCTGGATGGCCTCCAGATGGGTATGGTGCATCTTCCAGTTGCCGGCAACGAGCACACGCCTGGATGTGGTGGGGACAGCATCGGTCATAGGAGCGCCCGAGACAGTATCAGGCCCGGCTTACCGGTCCCGCCACCTCGGGACGGGGTGTCCCCAGGGAGGCCGCCAGCGCATCGAGCCCGGGAAGCCGCCCGTCTTCCAGGAACTGCAGGGACGCGCCCCCTCCGCTGGATAGGTGATCGATCTCCTCGTCCAGGCGAAGCATCCGGATGGCGCGAGCGCTGTCCCCACCGCCGATGACGGTGAAACCCCCGCAATGGGCCATTGCACGGCCTACCGTCTCCGTCCCGGAAGCGAAACGGCGGTCCTCGAACACCCCCATCGGCCCGTTCCAGAATATCGTCCCGGCCCCCGAGATCTCCTCGGCATAAAGCTCTTCGGTCTTCGGGCCGATGTCGAAACCCCGCCATCCGGGCCCTATGGTCCGGCCGGTCACCGACACTTCCCCCTTGCCCTCACCCGGCGGTCCCCCGGCCGCGTCGGCCAATTCACCTCCCGGTTCGAGGCACCGCACGTCGAGCGGCACGTCAATTCGCTTGCCGGAGTCCAGGAGCTCCCGGCACAACTCGATATCGTCCCGATCGAGCAGCGAATCGCCTACATCGTGCCCGAGTGCGGCCAGAAAAGTGAAGCACATCCCTCCCCCAACCAAGATCGCGTCGGTCCGCGGCAGTAGCGAACGAAGTAGGCCGATCTTGTCCCCCACCTTTGACCCACCGAGGATCACGACGAACGGGCGCGATACGTCGTGCAGTAGCTTGCCCAGCATCTCGACCTCTCGCACCACAAGCCGCCCTGCTGCCGACGGAAGGCGGGTGGGTGGTCCTACTACCGATGCATGGTTCCGGTGACACACTCCGAACGCGTCGTTAACATAGAGATCGCAACCCGCAATCAACGCGTCGACTGTCTCTGGCGTGTTCGCTTCCTCGCCGGGATCGAATCGCAGGTTCTCCATGACCTCGACTCCAGGCGCCAGATCGGCAATCCGGCGCCGCACCGGTTCCATCGAGAAACGGAGATCAACCTTGCCTTTGGGGCGTCCCAAGTGCGAGCACATCCGCACGGTGGCTCCCTTGCCGATCAGCCACTTCGCAGTGGGAAGCGCCTTGACGATGCGGAACTCATCGGCGATCTGCTGCTCTCCGCCCGCGCCCGGTCGGAGCGGAACGTTGAGGTCGCATCGCAGGAGAACCACCTTTCCTGCCGGATCGGGCAGGTCCTCCAGGATCGGCAGGCCCATCGGCCCCGACCCAGGAGGTGTCATCTGGCTGCACCCAGGATCACTGCCATATCCAGGAGCCGGTTGGAGTATCCCCACTCGTTGTCGTACCAGCCCATCACCTTGACCAATGAGGCTCCGCCACCCGCAGGAATCACCATGGTGAGCGGCGCGTCGAAGGTGCACGATGCTCGCGACCCGACGATGTCCGAGGACACCAGGGGGGCCTCCGAGTAGTCCAGCACCCGCGCCAGAGGCCCCCCTGCCGCCGCTGCTGCGAACGCTGCATTGATTTCCTTTGCGGCGACTTCCTTTTCCAAGATGGCGGTGAAGTCGGTGACGGAACCACACACCACGGGCACCCGCAGCGACGACCCGTCAAGGCGACCCTGCATGGACTGCATCACCAGCCCGGTGGCTCGTGCGGCTCCGGTCGAGGAGGGAACGATATTGACCGCGGCAGCTCGAGCACGGCGGAGATCCTTGTGCACCAGATCGAGCAGATTCTGGTCGTTGGTGTAGGCGTGGACGGTGGTCATCAGCCCGCTCCGCACGGTGAAGGCGTCGTCGAGCACCTTCACCAACGGCACGAAACAGTTGGTGGTACACGACGCGTTGGAGACGATCCGATGGCTGGCAGGATCGAAGGTATTGTCGTTTACGCCCACCACGAAGGTTCCGTCAACGTTGGTCGCCGGTGCCGATATCACGACCCGATGCGCCCCGGCGTCCAGGTGTGCGCTCGCCGTCTTCCCGTCGGTGAAGCGCCCGGTCGACTCGATCACCACGTCCACCCCGAATTCCTCCCAGGGCAGGGAAGCGGGATCGGTCTCGGACACCACCTGGATGACGTCGTCCCCGACCCGGATGGCCCCGTCGATCACTTCCACGTCCACGCCGAGGGGACCCTGAGTGGAGTCGTACCGGAGAAGATGGGCATTTGTGGTAGCAGGCGCCAGATCGTTCACCGCCACCACGTCCAGGTCAAAGGGCCGCCCATCGGGACCCGGCAATCCCTCCCGCCTGGCCTGCACCAGAGCGCGGTAGAAATTTCGCCCGATCCTTCCGAATCCATTGATTCCAACTCTGACTGTCATCGCGACCTCCTTAGAGGGTGCACCGCTCTGCTGCTTGCCAGCAAAGCTGGGCTGCGCACCCGTGGCCCGAGCGGCCCGGCTGCACTCCGTTGTCCCTCGCCGTCCCGTGTGGCGGCGACGAAGCCAGGAGCGGGGGACATGGTAAACAACCTAGTGGCCGGTGGCCGGTGCCCAAGGTAGCCCCTGCACGCCCTCGGTAGCGAAACTGGCGGCCTCAGTAGAGCCGGGAGAGCGCCTCGGCCAGTAGAGCCGGATCATGCCCATCTCCCTCATTGGAGGTCAGCTCCGCTTCGATCACCTGGATCCCCGTGGGGCTTCCCCGGGACATCCGAGAGGTGTCGCAGAGAACGGCCTCCGGCTCGATGCCATGGCCGTGGAGCGCACGCACATGGGCCGCCACGTCGTATCCCTCGGTCTCGGGAATCTGGGGTCGCAGGTTGCAGACATACACAAGGCGGCCCGCGGCCCTTTTGAGGGCTGCCGCAATCGGAGCGAGGACCGCCACTGCCAACACGCTGGTAAATAGCGACCCGGGGCCGAGGACGATCTGGTCTGACTCCTCAAGTGCTGCGGTCACCGCCTCGGGGACCACAGCGCCGACCGGACTCAGGCTGATCCGGGTTATCCCACCGATCCGGCTCACTGCCGCTTGGCCCTCGACTAGACGTTCCTCCGAGCTCGCTCGGAGCACCACAGGCTCTGTGGTGGCCGCCAGCACTCGACCGCCTGCCGCCAGCAGGCTCGCAGCCTCGTCCAGAGCAACCTGGAGGTCCCCACCCACCTCGGCGAGCCCGGCGATTATCAGGTTACCCAGGGCGTGCCCATCGGCGAACCGATACTCGAATGCTCGCGCCCACAACGAAGACGGATCACTCAGCGCCACCAGGCACTTGCGGAGGTCGCCGGGAGGCACCGCACCCAAAGACCGCCGGAGGACGCCCGAAGAGCCCCCGTCGTCGGCAGTAGACACCACCGCTGTGACCTGGCGGGCATAGCGACGAGCCGCCCGCAGCGACGCCGCCAATCCGTGACCGCCACCCAGGGCAACCACTCTAGGACCGGTGCCGCCCGATCCTTCGTTCATCGATCTATGTCGCGATGGTGAACCACAGGCTCGTGCCCGAGACCGGTCACCACCCCGGCCAGCTCTTCGGCCAGAACCACCGAACGGTGCTGACCTCCTGTACATCCTATTGCGATTGTGAGGTAGGACTTCCCCTCCCTCTCGTACTGTGGAATGAGGAATTCCAGGAGGCTATCCATCCGCTTGAGAAATACCCGCGCCTCGGGCTGAACCATGACGTAATCGCGCACCGGCCCGTCCATACCGGTCAAGATCCGCAATTCCTCCTGCCAGTGCGGATTCGGCAAGAAGCGAACGTCGAGCACCATGTCGGCGTCGAGAGGGATCCCGTGCTTGAAACCGAAGGACATAACCTGGATCTGTAGAGCGACGCCGGCGCGCTCCTTTTCGAAGATGTCGATCAGGCGGGCCCTCAGCTCGTGCACATTCAGGTCGCTGGTGTCGACTACAAGGTCGGCCGAATCACGGATCGGGCGCATCTCCCGCCGCTCGGCTTCTATCGCCTCCACCACGCTCTCTCCGGGAAAAGGGTGCCGGCGCCGTGTTCCCTCGAACCTTCGCACCAATGCCTCTTCCGATGCATCGAGGAAAAGGGTGGTGACCCGATTGCGCCGGTTCTTGAGCTCGTCGACGGCGGGGAATAGCTCGTCCTCGAATCGCTCGCCACCAGCACGGCCGACGACCAGAGCAACCCGTTCCGCCTCGGAACCCCGCACTCCCACCAGCTCTGCCACCTTCGTCAAGAGAGCGGGCGGCATGTTGTCGATCACGAACCAACCCAAGTCTTCGAATGTGTCTGCCGCGGTGGATCGCCCCGCACCCGACATACCTGCGATCACCAGGAACTCGCTCATAAGGGGCTCGCTTCCGGGTGAGCACTGGGCGGAAGGGGGCCCCGCGGAGCCCGATGACCGGCGTGGAGGAGATGCCCGTGGTCGGGTGCCTCCCCCATCGGGTCGGTATGCCGGCGCGTCAGCACATCGGAACGGGACAGGAAGATCACCCCGATCACCATCACCGACAGAGCCAGAGCCTCGGTGGACACCTGCCAGCCTGCGGCTTGGATCTTCTCGTGAAATACGCTCACCCCGATCAGGATGGACGCGAGCGGGTCAACGATGATTAGAGCGGATTGCGACGCGCTGAGCGGGCCGGCGTGAAACGAGTTCTGTGCCAGGAACAGCCCGGCCATCCCCACCCCTGCCATCGAATAGGGCAACCAGGTCTGGAACAGGTGGGGCCATCCCGATCGGGTGAGCACGGTCGCCGACTCCTTCATCACCGCGGCGGCAAAGGCAAAGGCAACCGCAGCGGACGACCCGAACAGGACGGCCTTGGTGGCGGTCCCGTGAATGGCAAGGAGGCCGAACGCTGCAGTCACCGCAACAGCAAGCACCCCGGCGATGGAGGCGGGAACCCAGGTGTCAGCACCCGGGATGACGTTCGCACCTGCGGGCTGGGCCACCCCTAGGAACACCCCCAAGCCGGTAGCAATTGCGATACCACTGCACCACTCGGCGGCCCCGAGAGGGACACGGAACCACGCCCACATCACCAACAAGGTAAATACGATTTCCGTGGCAAGGAGGGGTTGCACGGTCGCAAGACGGCCATATCGCAGGGCAATTGCCTGCAGCACAAAACCCGCAATGAGAGTCGCCATGCCGGCCAACCAGACCGGCCGACGTACCAGATAGGTCATCAGCCGAAGGTGGAAGGAGTCCTCCACCGGAGCATCGCGCGCTGCGAGGCGTTGGAAGATCGAGGTGAGCGCATTGGCGAGCGCCGCGCACAGAGCGAAGACGATTGCCATAGGTTCCAGGCTAGTGGGGCCTTTCAACCGTCCCGCGCCAAACCGTATCCGGCCCTATCGGGACCGGCTCACGCTCATCCAGCATCGCCGCCGGCACGCCGGGCAGGTGAGCAGGTGGGTGAAACCCTTACCCGGGTGCCACAGAAAGGCCGGGAGGTGGAGAAGCGCGAAGTCAACAAGCTCGACCTCGCTCACCGCCTGGCATCGCGAACACTCCAGCACTACTGGGTCTCGCAGGAAGCTGCTCCATCCCTTGCGCCGGCCTTCCCCGTCCCGTCCCCCCGGCTGCTCGCCGGAATAGAGTGCGCGCCGGCCATCCCCTCCCCCTCCCGCCGGGATATTTCCCTGCTGAAAAAGGGCATTCCGGCCCAGGGGATCCCGCTGCGGCGTCCTGCCGGTGCGTCCCCCCTCACCCATCGACGGGCCGCCGGTCGGCATCGATCACCTCGGCAAGCTGACGGTAGGCGGCAGCTCCCGGCGAAGTCGACGCGTGCTGGAGGATGCTGCGCGAGCGTGCAGGCGCCTCGGCGAACCGCACCGACTTGCGCACGGGAGGGTCGAGCACTTCGAGCCCGTATCGCTCTCGCACTTCCGCAATCACTTCCCGCGCGTGCCGGAGGCGCTCGTCGTACATGGTAGCAATGACCCCCCGAACCTTGAGTTGAGCATTGGCGAACTGGCGGACGTCCTCGATGGTCTCAAGGAGCTGTCCCACGCCACGATGGCTCAACGCCTCACACTGCAAGGGAATGAGTACTTCCTCGGCTGCAGTGAGGCCGTTAATGGTCAGCACGCCCAAGCTGGGCGGGCAGTCGATCATGATGTAGTCGTACTCGTCCTCGACTCCCGCCAGTGCGCGCTTGAGCATGTGCTCGCGACCGGTCTTGCCGAGTAGGTGGACCTCCGAGCCGGCCAGGTCGATGGTGGAGGGCACGATGTCCATCGCACCCGAACCGCCGTTGCCCCCCACCCCGTCGACGTTCCAGCGGACATCGTCCACCTTGGCTCCCCGCACAAACACATCGTGTAGCGATGTGTCGAGGGAGGAGGGCTCGATCCCGACCGAGTAGGTCAGGCAAGCTTGGGGATCCAGGTCGACCAGAAGTACCGTCCGGCCCTTCTCGGCCAGGGCAACGCCCAGGGAGTGCACCGAGGTGGTCTTCGCCACACCGCCCTTTTGGTTGGCCACTGCCAGCACACGTGCCACCCCCGGAGTCTATTCAGCTCGGCGCTCCGGCCCCGCGGACCACTATGCGCGTCAACTCAGCCGTGCAAAGCGGCATAGACCGCCTCGGCAACCCGCGGGGGAAGCCAGCTCAGGCGCGCCAGGTCCTCCCGGGAAGCCGCTGCCACTCCCCCCATCCCCCCCAGCTCCTCGACCAGGCGATGCCGGCGAACCTCCCCCAGCCCCGGCACCCCGTCCAGAGCACCGGCCACCATTCGCTTGCCGCGCAGGGTCCGGTGATAGGAGACCGCAAATCGATGGGCCTCGTCGCGCACCCGCTGAAGGAGGTGAAGCGCCCCCGATCCCCGGGCCAGCTCGACCGGCGCGGCCCGGCCGGGGAGGAATACCTCCTCGTACCTCTTGGCCAGAGCGGCCACCGGGACCTCCTCGGTGAGGCCCAGTTCGTCGAGCACCGACACGGCCACCCCGAGCTGGCCCTTGCCGCCGTCCACCACCAGAAGGTCCGGCAGACGGGAGAACCTCGGGTCGTCCCTCCGTGCCAGGCGCCGGGCAAGCACCTCCCGCATGGCTGCGTAGTCGTCATTGCCGAGAACCGACCGGACCCGGAAGCGCCGGTACTCCTTCTTGACCGGGACGCCGTCCTCCATCACCACCATCGATCCCACGTAGTCGCTGCCCTGGAGATGGCTCATGTCGTAGCACTCGATCCGCAACGGAGCCCGGTTCAACGCGAGGGCCTCACGCAGACCCGCAAGGGCATCGGTGCGGCTCGCGTGGTCGAGACCCCGCTTCAGCTTGGTCCGCACCAGCTCGTCGCGGGCATTGAGGGCAACCGTCTCTTGAAGCGATCTTTTCTCGCCTCGGTGGGGCACCCGGAGGGTCACCCGCCCGCCCCGCCTCGTCGATAGCCACGACTCGTAGACCTCCCCATCAGCAGGGAGATCCGGCACCAGGACCTCCGGTGGTACGTCACGATGCTCCTCGGAATAGGCGACCGACAAGGCATGACCTACCACCGCCCCGGAGTCGGTCCCGTCCACCCTGTCCAGTACGGCACCCCATCGTCCTACGACGTGTCCTTTGCGGACCCGGAACATCTGCACCGACGCCTCCAGCTCGTCCTCGGCGATCCCGAACACATCGAAACTCTCGGCCGAGGTGGTCACCATCTGCTGGCGCTCGCCGGCGGCGGTGGCAGCAGCGAGGCGATCGCGCAGTCTCGCCGCTTTTTCGAACTCCAGCGACCCGGCCGCCTCCTTCATCTCGGCGGTCAACGTGCTCACCAGCGTGCCGGATTCGCCCTCCAGGAACGAGCACATCTCGTCCACCATCCGGCGGTAGTCTCCTTGGTCCACGGCCCCGATACACGGCCCGGAGCACCGGTCGATGTGATACAGCAGGCAGGGTTTTTGCAGTTTCAGGTGGCGCCGGAACTTGCCTTCCGAGCAGGTGCGCAACGGAAGCGAACGGACCAGGAGATCGAGGGTGTCCCGGATAGCTCCGGCGTTGGCGTAGGGACCGAAGTAGCGGATGCCCTTCTTCCGGGCGCCCCGTACCACCATCGGACGGGGCCATTCCTCTGAGGTGGTGATCGCCAGGTACGGATAGCTCTTGTCGTCACGGAGTTGCACGTTGTACCGGGGCCGGTGCTCCTTGATCAGGCTGTACTCCAACATCACCGCGTCCGGATCGGTACCTACCTGGATCCATTCAACCGATGCGGCCTCCCCCATCATCTGCGCGGTCTTGGGTGAAAGTGTGCGGGCATCGGCAAAGTAGCTGGACAGCCGGCTGCGCAGCGATCGGGCCTTTCCCACGTAGATGATCGTCCCGGTCCTGTCCCGGAACTGGTAGGAGCCGGGGGCGTCGGGAATAGTCGACGGTGGGGGTCGGTCCACCTGTCCAGCCTGCCACTACCTGGGGCGGAGCCGGGAAGAGGTGGGGGCTCTGCCACCCCCCTGCCCATCGCGGTAAGCTCGGCGAATAGCCGGCCTGGTTTCCGGCTGACATACACAGGTTTCGAGGCCGACAACCCCGCGGATGGGCGACCAGGCTGTCCCCGCCGGCCGATGTTCGAAACCCCCTCCCGGCAGGAGGCCAACCCGATGATCCGTCTCCAGACACCCATCCCGGAGCGCTATACCTCGGCGTCGACCGAGGAGCTCTCAGGCATGATCGCATCCGCGCGCGCCTTCCTCGGGCCGCGGGCGATGATCCTCGGCCACCATTACCAGCGCGACGAGGTGATGGCCTGGGCAGATGCCCGTGGTGATTCCTTCGGGCTCTCCCGCCAGGCGGCCGCCTGTGAGGAGGCCGAATACGTCGTTTTCTGCGGCGTACATTTCATGGCGGAGTCCGCCGACGTGCTCACCTCGCCACGCCAGCAAGTGATCCTCCCCGACCTCAATGCCGGCTGTTCGATGGCCGACATGGCCGATCTCGACCAGGTGGAAGAGGCATGGGAGCACATCGCCTCGGTAACCGATATCTCCAGAGTGGTACCGGTGACCTACATGAACTCCTCGGCGGCCCTCAAGGCGTTCGTCGGCCGCCATGGCGGAACGGTGTGCACCTCTTCCAACGCCCGTGCGGTACTCGAGTGGGCTCTGGGCCCAGGCGGCGGGATTCCGGCCGGCTCCCAGGTCCTATTTTTTCCCGATCAGCACCTCGGTCGCAATAGCGCACTAGCGCTCGGATACTCACCCGGTGACATGGCGGTCTGGAATCCGAACCACGAGCGTGGGGGGCTCGACGATCGCACCATCAAGGAGGCGACCTTCCTCCTCTGGAAGGGCCACTGCTCGGTCCACCAGCGGTTCCGCCCGGAGCACGTCGCCGATTTCCGCTGCCGGCACCCGAGCGGGTTGGTGGTCGCCCATCCGGAATGCAGCCAGGAGGTGGTCAGTATTTCCGACGCGGTCGGCTCGACCGACTTCATCATCCGTTACGTCGATTCAGCCGAGCCAGGCTCCGTCATCGCCGTCGGTACGGAGATCCACCTGGTCAACCGCCTGGCTGCCGAGCATCCCGCGGTCACCGTCGAATCCCTGGACCCATTGGTGTGCCCCTGTTCCACCATGTTCCGTATCGATGCCCCCCATCTTGCCTGGGTGTTGGAGAACCTGGTGGAAGGCAGGGTCGTCAACCAGATCATCGTCGACCCGGAGGTCGCGGCCGGAGCGAGGATCGCCCTCACCCGGATGCTGAGTATTACCTAGCCCTCATTCCGAGCCGTTGCACGCTTCGCCGGCTGCTTGCGGGCTGCTGCACGCTTCGCCGGCCCGTTCCGGGCCGTTGCAGGCCTCGCCGGCTGCTTGCGGGGGCGGCTCGTGGTGTTCAGCGCCGGGCTGGAACCTTTGCTTGCGGGAGGCGCCGAAGCTCGCTTGCCTGCCGGTCGGCTTGCCTTGGTTTCCACCAGCGCGGCCAAGAACCTCCCGGTGTGACTCTGCCCGCAGGCGGCCACGATCTCAGGGGGACCCTCCACCACCATGGTGCCTCCCCCGTCGCCCCCCTCGGGACCGAGATCGACGATCCAGTCGGCGGTCTTCACCACGTCCAGGTTGTGTTCGATCACCACCACGGTATTGCCCGCGTCCACCAGCCGACCCAATACCCCGAGCAGCTTGCGCACATCCTCGAAATGCAGCCCGGTGGTGGGCTCGTCGAGGATGTACACGGTCCTCCCGGTGGCCCGCTTGGACAGCTCTGTGGCGAGCTTCACCCGCTGAGCCTCGCCACCCGACAGCGTAGGTGCCGGTTGTCCCAGGCGGACGTACCCCAGCCCGACATCCACCAGCGTCTGCATGTGGCGGGCGATTGGCGGCTGGTTGGCAAAGAACTCCAGGGCCTCCTCGGCCGGCATGTCGAGAACATCGGCGATGTTCTTGCCCTTGAAAGTGACCTCCAGGGTGTCGCGGTTGTACCGGCTGCCCTTGCACACCTCGCAGGGGACGTAGACATCGGGAAGGAAGTGCATCTCGATCTTCAGCGTCCCGTCCCCGTCGCAGGCGTCGCACCTTCCACCCGGTACGTTGAATGAGAAGCGTCCCGGCTTGTACCCGCGCAGGCGTGACTCGGGTGCCTGGCTGAACAACTTGCGAACGTGATCGAACACCCCCACATAGGTGGCCGGGTTTGAGCGGGGGGTGCGCCCTATGGGTGACTGGTCGATGTCCACCACCTTGTCGACGAGCTCTGCCCCCTCCAATCCTTTGTGGCGGCCCGGGACGGTGCGGGAGCCGTAAACCTCCTGAGCAAGAGCGGTGAAAAGGATGTCGTTCACCAAGGTCGACTTGCCCGATCCCGACACACCGGTCACACAGGTGAAGCACCCGAGTGGGAACCCCACGTCGATCCCCTTCAGATTGTGCTCAGAGGCACCCCGAACCACCAACCTGTCCTTCCCGGGCGGGCGGCGCAGAGCGGGTACCGGGATCGAGCGCCGACCGGCCAGGTAGTCACCGGTGATCGACGCCTTGTTCTTCAGAAGACCGGGGAGCGGCCCCGAGTAAATGACCTCCCCGCCGTGCTCGCCGGCGCCGGGGCCGATGTCCACCACGTGATCGGCGCTGCGGATGGTCTCCTCGTCGTGCTCCACCACCACCACCGTGTTGCCCAGGTCGCGCAGACGCTCCAGGGTCTCGATGAGGCGCCGGTTGTCCCGCTGGTGCAGGCCGATGGAAGGCTCGTCGAGCACGTAGAGCACGCCCACCAGCCCGCTGCCGATCTGGCTTGCGAGGCGTATCCGCTGGGCCTCGCCGCCCGCCAGAGTCGCCGACGCTCGGTTCAAAGAGAGGTACCCGAGCCCCACGTCGACCAGGAAACCCAGCCGCGCCTCGATCTCCCTCAGGAGGCGGGCAGCGATGAACCCATCGCGCTCGGAAAGATCCAGTGTCCGGATCACCTGGTCGGTCCGCGAGATCGGGAAGCCGGAGAGCTCCTCGATGTTCACCCCTCCGACGGTCACCGCCAAGGACTCCGGCTTGAGACGGGCGCCCTTGCAGGCGGTGCAGGGCACTTCCCGCATGTAGCCCTCCAGGACCTGGCGCATGTGGTCCGACTCGGCGTCGGCGTGGCGCCGGGTGAGGTAGGGGACGATCCCTTCGTAATGGGTGCGGTAGTTGCGGCTCCGCCCGAACCGGTTCCGGTAGGAAACCTGGACCGGCTTGGCGGACCCGTTCAGGAGGACCTCCCGCTGGGGCTTGGTGAGCTTCCGCCAGGGTGTACCCATGTCGATACCGCTCGCTTCCGCGACCGCCTCGGTCAGTCGGGAAAAGTACTCACCTCGTGCTCGCCGCCACGGCGCGATGGCTCCGTCGGAAAGGCTCAGATCGGGGTCGGGCACCACCAGCTCCGGATCCACTTCGAAGCGAGTACCTAGTCCCGCGCAGCGCTCGCACGCTCCGTAGGGCGAGTTGAAGGAGAAGCTGCGCGGCTCCAGCTCCCCGAAACTGATTCCACACTTGGCACACGCCATCGACTGGCTGAAGGTGAGCAGGTCCTCCTCCGGCCTGTCCACCAGGTGGATCTCGGCGACTCCGTCGGCCAGCCGAAGCGCGGTCTCCAGGGACTCGGTCAATCGTCGATGAATGCCTTCCTTGGCGACCAGGCGGTCCACTACCACCTGGATGGTGTGGCTCTCGTAACGGGCCAGCGTCTTCTCCCCGGCCTCCCGGGGGCCACCCAGCTCGCGCATCTCGCCATCCACCCGCACCCGGGTGAATCCCTGATGAACGATGTCCTCCAGTAGCGACTGGTACTCGCCCTTCCTGCCACGCACCACCGGGGCCAGCACCTCGAAACGGGTTCCCTCCGGCAGCTTCATCAGGTGGTCCACGATCTCCTGGGGAGTCTGGCGGCCCACCGCCTGCCCGCACGTCGGGCAATGGGGCACCCCGATCCGGGCATAGAGCACGCGCAGGTAGTCGTAGATCTCGGTTACCGTCCCCACCGTCGAGCGGGGATTGCGCGACGCCGACTTCTGGTCGATGGAGATCGCCGGAGAAAGCCCTTCGATGAAGTCCACGTCCGGCTTGTCCATCTGGCCGAGGAACTGGCGGGCATAGGACGAGAGCGACTCCACATAGCGCCGCTGGCCCTCTGCATAGATGGTGTCGAAGGCCAGCGAGGACTTGCCCGAGCCGGATAGCCCGGTGAAAACGATCAGCTCGTCCCGCGGCAGGTCGAGGGAGACGTTCTTCAGGTTGTGCTCCCGGGCGCCCCGGACAACCAAACGCTCGGACATGACCGCTCCAGGGTACCCGAGTGCTGTGGCAGCTCCGGCAGCGGCGAGCCCGATCCAAGGCACCCGAGCCCTGCCGTGGTTCCGCCGGCGTCGAGCCGGCTCCCGCTAGGTTGTCCGCCATGGATACAGCGGCGACGGCGGTTGATGCCGGAACCGACTCGGCTGAGCCCACCGAGCTAGCTTCTGGCTGCCCCGCGAGAGGCACATCGTGGTCCGGGGCGTTCCGTGCGTCCTGGCCGGCCTGGGCGGTTGCCCACTTCTGCACCCTTCTCGCCCTGGCAATCGCCAAGTACGAAGTGACCCACTTCCGCATATCCAGCACCCAGGCGACCTCGGCTGCCCACTCCGGACTGCTCGGATTCGATGCTGCCTGGTACCGGCTGATCGCCGAGTCCGGCTACCGGGGCGCTGGTTACAGCTCACTTCGGTTCTTCCCCGCCCTTCCTGTCATCACCCACCTTCTCCACGATGTGACTCGCCTGCCCACCGGTGCCGTTCTTCTCGCCATCGCGGCAGTGTGCAGCCTGGCCGCCACCATGGTCGTCTATTCCCTCACCGTCTTCGAGCTCGGAGATCAGGCTCTCGGGTCTCGGGCCGCGTGGCTTTTCAGCCTCGTGCCAAGCGCCTACGTCCTGACGATGGGCTATTCAGAGGCGCCGTTCATCCTGGCTTGCGCGGGGTGCCTTTTCTGCCTGCGTCGCCAGAGGTGGATCTGGGCCGCCGCACTTGGCTACCTGGCCGGGCTTACCCGCCCCCTGGGGGTCCTCCTGGCACTGGCAGCTACCGTCGAGGTTCTGCGTGAGTCAGGCCTGGTCGCAGCACTAGGGCCGTCGCGCCCTCCTTCTGGTGATCTAGCGCGCCGCTCGCTGGCCGTGGCGGGTCCGGTAGCGGGGACCGTCACGTACCTCGGGTGGGTGGCAGCCTCATACCACGACTTCTTCGCGCCGGTGACCATCCAGCTCAACGGGCGCCGGCACGGTTCGGTGACCGATCCCCTGGCTGTACTTGTCCACAGCGCGTCCCAGGTGGTGCATACCCACGACCTGGTCGTCGCCGGCGAGCTGGCGGCGGTGGTGCTGTCGGTCGCCATGGCGGCGGTGGCCCTGTACAAGCTGCCGCTCTCCTACGGTGTGTTCAGCGCCGCTGTAGTGGTGGTGAGCATCTCCGGCCACAGTCTCGACTCCTACGCCCGCTATGCCTGGAGTGCTTTTCCACTTGTCATGGCCGGAGCCGCCCTGCTTCGTTCGGAGCGGGTGGCCGTCCCGGTGCTGGTGGCCTCTGGAGTGGGACTTCTCGGCCTGGCAATGCTCAGTTTCCAGGGCGTCTACGTGCCTTGAGCCCGGGCGACCGGACCGCGGGTGCGCCAGTGCGCGAGTGCGGCCTATCCCGCCGCCCGCAACTCCCGTTTCAGCTCGGTGATCTCATCGCGCAAGCGCGCCGCGTACTCGAACTCCAACTGGCCGGCCGCTTCGTGCATCTCCTCTTCGAGGGTCTGGATAAGCCGCTCCAGTTCCTCACCATGGGGAAGGGGAACCCCGGCGATCAGGGCGCTGCCCGATCCGCGGGCGCGAGGATCTCCCTTGCCCAGCCGCCCATCCCCGCCGCGCTTTGACGCCGAGCTGCCGGTGAGACCCACCAACTTGCCCAGGATGTCGTTCACCGCCTTGCGCACCGTCTGGGGGTCGATTCCGTGCTCGGCGTTGTAGGCAGTCTGCAGTCGGCGACGGCGCTGGGTCTCCGAGATAGCTCGCTTCATCGAATCGGTGACGATGTCCGCGTACATCACCACTGACCCGTCCACGTTCCGGGCGGCTCGTCCGATGGTCTGGATAAGCGAGGTCTCGCTCCGCAGGAACCCTTCCTTGTCGGCGTCGAGTATTGCTACCAGAGATACCTCCGGAAGGTCGAGACCTTCCCGCAGGAGGTTGATCCCCACCAATACGTCGAACTCCCCCAGCCGGAGGTCCCGGAGAATCTCGATCCTCTCGATGGTATCGATGTCGGAGTGGAGGTAGCGCACCCGTATGCCCGCATCGGAGAGATACTCGGTGAGATCCTCAGCCATCTTCTTGGTCAAAGTGGTGACAAGCACCCGTCCTCCGCCATCCACCACCGATGCGATCGAGGCCATCAGATCGTCGATAGATCGGAA
>JAKAWH010000124.1 GCA_021817065.1 Actinomycetes bacterium | reverse complement strand
ATCTACTCCCCAGAGCTCAGCCGGCGCCGGAGATCGCCGAGGAGCTGGCTCCACAGGGGAACCGGGCTGGAGCGGTCGAGCGGGGTCACTGCGCCCACATCGGGGAGGCAGCGCAAAGGGAAGACCGAAGCGAACCGGCGGGAGGCACGCGCCGACCCCTCACACCACTCCCCCGAGGAAGATGGACCCCACCAAGATCACCAGGACTAGACCGGTTATCAGTGCCATCCGCAAATCGCGTTGCCAGGCGAATTCCACCAGCGAAACTCCCACCCGCACAACCGGCGTGGCGAGCAGGATCGCCAACCCGACCATGATGACCCCGGCTCCGTCGCCCCGCGCGATCTCGTGCACCACAGCCCCGATGCTATGGGACGAGTGAAAAGAGCCGATGGCCATGCGGTAGGAGACTCGCCCGCTCCGGTACCCGGGTTGATGGACGAAGAGGAGTACCAGGCCGACCCCTATCACCAGGCAGGAGAGCGCCACCCCGGTCCTGAGGACCCAGGAGATTATCGTGGCCAGCGGGGCCTCCTCCCGCTTCACCATTCCGACGGACTCCTCCTCCGGCCTCACTGGATGCCTCGCTGCAACATCTCGATAGCGATCACCGCCAGGACCACGATGAAGAGCACCCGCACGCTCTTCGCTTCCATCCGCCCCAGCAGTCGGGAACCGGCCAGCGCTCCCACCACCACACCCAGCGCCACCGGTGCCGCCACCACCGGGTCGATCTGCCCGCGCACGAAATAGACACCTGCACTCGCCGCGGCGGTCACCCCGATCATGAAGTTGCTGGTCGCAGAGGAGACCTTCATCGGCAAGCCCATCGCCAGGTCCATGGCCGGTACCTTGAGAGCCCCCGACCCGATGCCGAGCAAAGCACTGACCATGCCTGCCACGTACATCATCGCAAGACCCAGCCAGGTGCGAGAGACCCGATAGGTCACCTCGCGGCCCTCCTGCTCGTCGTAGTAAGAGCCATGAAGGCGGAAGTAGTCGGCGATCCGGTCCGGTCTGGGGGAAAGGCGCGCCTGGTGCCGATTGCCGTACATGGCGAACGCCGAATAACCGAGCAGCACGGCAAACAGGACGAAAAGCGCCCGCGCCGGCAGCATTCCGGTGACCAGCGCGCCCACCACCGCTCCCGTCGTGGTGGCGATCTCCAGGAACATCCCAGCCCGCAGGTTGGTCATCCGCTCCTTCACGTACGCGGCCGCAGCCCCCGAGGAGGTGGCGATCACCGCGATGATCGACGCCCCGATGGCCACCCGGATGTCCAGGTGGAACACCAGGGTGAGGACCGGCACGATGACCACCCCTCCTCCCAGTCCCACCAGCGAGCCCAAGAATCCAGCCCCTACCGATAACACCAAGAGGATGGCCACGAACTCCAGGGGGGACATCAGGGCCTCCCGGGCCTATCCGAACCGGCCGGCGCGCCCGGATGTGTCGGCATTGACTCATTGTACGCCTATACGAATGTACGGACAATTCCTCCCGGAGGGGCTGTCGCCCCCGGCGTCACCCGGCTGGAGTGGCCTGGCCTGACGTCGCGCCCTTCACCCGAGCCCGCAGCCACTCGATCCCACCACGGGTCTTGACCGCTTCCTCCCAGCCGGTGAGAAGCCCTTCGAGCTCTTCTTGTGAGGAGACGTGCGCGATGATCTCGACTCCGAGGTCCTGGTCCTCGTCGCCCGCCGTACCGGCCGGCCCGGTTTCGGTGAGCGCCTCGCCCGTCTTGGACCGGTGGTGGCGGGGATGGCGGCTGCCGGCGATCAGGGGCAGCCAGCGCGGCGGCGCCGGCTTGGCCATCAGGTAGAGCTCACCGGTGTCCCGCACCCAGAAAAGGTCCCAGAGCTGGTCGGGGTCCTCGCCGGACGCCCAGTTCAACCCGTAGGTCAGCTCGTCGGATTCCCGCCGGCGAGGGTCGGCGTCATAGAACTGGTCGATGTCCATGGGGCCACAATAGGGTGCCCGCCCCCCGGTGGCCCGAAAAGCCCCGGACCCCACATGCACGATCCCCGCCCGGCCCCCTATTCTCCCGACAGTGGAAGTTTTCCAACTCGTCACTCCCGCCCTCCTGGTGGACGTCGGCGCGCTCGACCACAACCTGGCCACCATGGCAGCAGCCCTCCCCGGCTCGAGGCTCCGGCCCCACGTCAAGGCCCACAAGTCCACCGCACTAGCCCGCCGCCAGGCGGAGGCGGGCCATCCCGGGTTCACCTGCGCGACTCCCCGTGAGGTGCGGGGGATGGTCGAAGCCGGACTGGGCGACGATCTGCTCCTGGCCAACGAAGTGGTCGACCTAGAGCTTCTCTCCCACCTGGGGACTCTGGCCCGAAGCGGGGCCCGCATCACCGTGGCGGTCGACTCGGAGGAGACCATTGCCGCAGCCGCAGAGGCCCGGATCCCCGAAGTGCTCATCGACGTGAACGTGGGACTGCCCCGCTGCGGGTGCGCTCCCGAAGCAGCCGGCCGGCTCGCCGAGACCGCCCGCCGGCGTGGCCTGGCGGTGCGCGGGGTAATGGGATACGAAGGACATGCCGTGGGCCTCGAGGACAGGGGGACCCGAACCGAAACGGTCGAGGCGTCGATGGAGCTGCTTTCCGCCGCCCACCGCGAGGTCGGAGGGGAAGTGGTGTCGGCAGGAGGAACCGGCAGCTACGACATCAACACGGTGGCCACCGAGATCCAAGCGGGTTCCTACGTCCTCATGGACACCGCCTATGCGAAGCTCGCGCTCCCGTTCCGCAATGCGCTGTCGATCCTGGCGACGGTCGTCTCGGTATCGGCTGGCGGATGGGCAGTCGCCGACGCCGGGCTCAAGGCACTGGGAATGGACCACGGGAATCCCTCCATCGAGGGTATGGAGGTGTGGTACTGCTCCGACGAGCACGTTTGTTTCGCCCCGCCGGCTGGTTCCGAGGAGCCCCTCCCACGAGTCGGCGATCGCATCTCGATCCTTCCCGCCCACATCGACCCCACCGTCGCCTACCACGAGAAGATGCACCTGGTATCAGGAGACACGGTGCTGGAAACCTGGCCGGTCGATTTGCGGGGATGGTAAGGCTTGCCTCATGCCAAGCGGCGGGCTTGCGAGACACAGACCGCCCGATGATGACCCTCAATCCCTTGCCAGAAGATCCTCCAGCTTCCGGAATGCGATCCCGCGGTGAGAGATCTCGTTCTTCTCCTCGAATCCCATTTCGGCGAAAGTGAGGTTGCCGGGCTTCAGCGGCTCGAAAATCGGGTCGTAACCGAAGCCGCCTTCACCGCGCGGCTCGACGGTGATCCTCCCCTCGACGACTCCTTCGGCCACGATCTCCCGCCCGTCAGGGAAAAGGGCGATCGCCACCGTCCGGAACCGGGCTGTGCGCCGTTCGACCGGCACTCCGGCGAGATCGTCGAGAACCTTCTGCACATTGTCGAAGTAGGTGGCAGACTCGCCTGCGAAACGGGAGGAATTCACCCCCGGTGCTCCGCCCAGGGCATCGATCTCCAGGCCGGTGTCGTCGGCAATGGCGGCAGCACCCATGTCGTCGACCACCGCCTTCGCCTTGATCCGGGCATTCTCAAGCAAATTTTCGCCGCTTTCCTCTGGATCCTCGAAATCGTCGGGACGGCGCAACAGATCCACACTCCGGATGATCGAGGCGATCTCCATCACCTTGTCGAGGTTCCCGGTGGCGAGAACGAATATCCTCACCGCGTCGCAGGCGGGGTCGCCAGCACCGACGCCTGCGCGTCGAGCAACTGCGCGATCCCACGCTCCCCCAGGGACAGAAGATCGTCCAGCTCGCCGCGGGAAAAAGCCATTCCCTCGGCAGTTCCCTGCACTTCGATGTAGCGCCCCTCGGAGGTCATCACCAGGTTCATGTCGACCTCGGCACGCGAATCCTCCTCGTAGGCGAGATCCACCATGGCGACTGCGTCGACGATACCCACCGACACAGCCGCGCAACGAGCCTGGAGCGGATGGGCGGAGATGGTGCCGGCGGCTACCAGGCGGGTGCAGGCGTCGTGCAATGCCACGTACGCTCCGCATATCGAGGCCGTGCGGGTGCCCCCGTCGGCCTGGAGCACGTCGCAGTCGAGCATGATCTGCCGCTCTCCGAGGGTTACCAGATCGCACACGCCCCGCAGTGACCGCCCGATGAGACGCTGGATCTCCTGGGTCCTGCCGGACTGCTTGCCCTTGACTGCCTCGCGGCTCACCCGCTCGGCGGAAGAGCCGGGAAGCATCGAGTATTCGGCGGTGACCCATCCGCGCCCGGTCCCCCGCATCCAGCGGGGCACCTCCTCGTCGACCGATGCGGTGCAGAGGACCTTGGTGCGACCCATTGAGACCAGCACCGATCCGGCAGCCAGCTCGGTGTAGTCGCGCTGGAGGCCGACCGGGCGAAGCTGGTCGAAATCCCGCCCGTCCGAGCGCGAACCCATCAGTACTCCCCCAGGGATCGAATATTGCCAGCCGTCCCGGTTATCACGAAGTGTCAGACTAGCCGTAGGCGGGCAGTCCCATTGGGCAGACTCAGTCCCAGTCGACCGGCTCGACACGGGCGATTTCCATGCCCAGGAGACGAGCCCCCAGAGCCCGGAACCACTCGACGTCGCCCGACGAGGAGAACTGCTGCCCGCCAGGACCCGGCGAGCTCATGTCGAGGCGGCCGAGCACCGAACGCACTTCGAAAGCGGTCTCTTCGGCAGACGAGACCAGCACCACTTCTGGTCCCATCACGTCGGCGATGGTGCGGGCCAAGAACGGGTAATGAGTGCAACCCAGGAGGAGGGTATCCACCTCGCTCTCCCGTAAGGGCGCCAGCAGCCTCTCGGCCAGGACGTGTACCTGGTCGGAGCCGAGATCGCCCCTCTCGACAAATTCCACGAAACCGGGGCAGGCGGCACAGACCAGCTCGGCGGTGGTTCCACCCCTCTCGCACGCCTGGCCCACCGATCGTTGGTAGGCCCCCGAACCGATGGTACCGACCGTCCCGATCACGCCGACCCGTCCCGTCTCGGTGACCCGGAGCATGGCCCGGACGCCCGGCTCGATCACCCCGACCACCGGAACGTCCACCGCGGCCACCAGTTCGTCCAGTGCAGCAGCGGCAGCGGTGTTGCACGCCACCACCAGTAGCTTCACACCGTGCTCGCCCACCAGGTACTTGGCGATCTGGAGTGCGAAGGCACGGACTTCTTCGAGAGGGCGCGGCCCGTAGGGATAGCGACCGGTGTCCCCCAGGTAGACGAGGCGTTCCTGTGGCACCAGGTCCATCAGCGCGCGCACCACCGTCAGCCCCCCGAAGCCCGAATCGAAGACCCCGATCGGCCGCGCGTCCATCAGCGCGCGGTTGCGGGATCAGGGCCCACAGACGTCGCAGATGTCACCTCAAGAGACTATGCGCGCCCAGTGGCGGCGGTCCCCGGCGACGGACCGGCACATGGCCGCAGCGAGGAAGCGGCCGTCCCAGGCGATCAGGAGGCGAATTCGAACTCTATGTTGGCGGGCTCCCAGAAAGCCCGCAGCGACGCGATCTGCCCTTCCTCGTTCACCCGGTAGACGAAAACCCCGCTTACCCGGCCCACCGTCCCGTCTGCGAGGGTGAGGGTGATGGTCCCCACATTGGCGACCTCGTTGGCGCACTCGTAGGAGGCGCCTATCTCTATGCTCATCTTATCGTATAGCGAGGTTACCGTATCGAAGAACGCACCGATGCCCTCATGTCCGTGGTGGCCCTTGCCCTCCGGATCGAACATCGAAGGTCCCACCGGGTCCTCCACCACCCCATCGTCGGCGAATAGCGACAACCACCCTTGCCTGTCACGGCGTTCCATCGCCGCCATCGACTTGTGGGACATTTCACGAGCACCCGGCATGGTTCAACGCACCTTTCCGATCACATCTGAGGCATACGAATTGAGGTTCTTGATCTTCGAATCCAGAGGTTCGGTATCCGGCCCGACCGTGTAGGGCCACCGGAAACCGACGATCACGTCCGTCACACCGATCTCCTCCAATGCGGCGACGCCATCCGCGGTGTAGGCGTCCGGCGAGATCACGTGTATCTCGAAAGGTTCCTCCGCTCGCCCGCATTCGGCGCGCAGCTCTGCGAGGCGCGCCAGCAGCGAAGGGAGCTCGCTGAGGTCTCCACCGCCATGCAACCAACCGTCGCCCGAACGCGCCGCCCGCCGGAGGGCCGCCTCGCCATGGCCACCGATCAGAAGGGGGATCGGCTGGTCGGGAACCGGGGAGATCTTGATGGAGGGGATGTCGAAGTCCGGGCCCTGCAGGGCGAAATACTCTCCGGTGGACAGGCCCCGGATCACCTCGATCTGCTGGTCCATCCTGCGCCCTCTTCCCTCCCACGGCACGCCGCACACTGCGTAGTCGTCCGGCCAGGGACTCGTTCCGATTCCGAGAGCCAGCCGCCCTCCGGTCATCACCGCCACCGAGGTCGCCTGCTTGGCCACCAGCACCGGGTGGCGGATGGGGAGCTTCAATACGAATGTCACGAAGCGGAGACGGGAGGTGACCGCCCCCATCGCTCCGATGAGCACGAACGGATCGATGAACGGCTTGCCCTCCAGGAACTCCCGGTTGCCGTCCGGGGTGAACGGGTACTTCGAATCGGAGACCTCGGGGTAGCAGAGCGAGTCGGGCACCACCATCGAGTCGAACCCGGCTGCCTCGGCCGCCTGAGCCAGGGGCAGGTAGTAGGCAGGGTCGACCATCGACTCCGCATAGGTGAAGCGCATGGGCACCGAGCTTAGGCCGGTTCTGACGCTCTGTCAGGTCGAATTCCCAGCACCGGAGGGATTCCGTCCGGGGAACAAGCCGGAGGGCGATCAGCCCCCTGTGTGTCCGGGCTCAGAAGTAGATCAGAAGTAGATCATGGTACGGGCGCGCTCGACGACCTCGTCGATGTCGCCGGTCCAGGCGCCAGTGGAGAGGTACTTCCATCCCCCGTCGGCGAAAACCACCACGATCACCCCATTGTCGATGGTCGACGCGCACTTGACCGCGCCCGCCATCACCGCGCCAGAGGAGATACCGGCGAACACGCCGATCCCCGCGAGTTTCCGCACCCACTCGATCGAATCACGCGTCCCGACGATCGTCCGGCGATCGAGAAGGTCGTCGCCGCCATTGTCGGTGAATACCGGTGGTATGTATCCCTCGTCGAGATTCCGCAGCCCATCGACCAGCTCGCCGGTGGGAGGCTCGATCGCCCAGACACGGATAGCCGGGTTCTTTTCCTTGAGAAAACGACCCACCCCCATGAGGGTGCCGGTGGTTCCCAGCCCCGCTATGAAGTGGGTCACCTCCGGGCAGTCGCGCCAGATCTCCGGACCTGTTCCCTCGTAATGCGCCCGGGGATTGGCGGGATTCGCGTACTGGTAGAGAAAAGCGTGCTCCGGGTGCTCGGCGACAATTCTCTGTGCCATCCGCACGGCCCCGTTGGAGCCCTCGGAAGCCGGCGATTCGATGATGGTGGCTCCCCACGCCTCCAACGCCTGGCGCCTCTCGGTCGATACGTTTGCCGGCATCACGATGGTCAGGGGATAACCCTTGACTCGGCACACCATGGCGAGCCCGATCCCTGTATTGCCCGACGAGGGCTCTAGGATCGACTGGCCCGGTGCCAACCTGCCGTTCTTCTCCGCATCGGTCACCATGGCGAGGGCGATGCGGTCCTTGACCGATCCACCCGGGTTCTGGCCCTCCAGCTTGGCGAGAATGCGCACCCGCGGGCTCGGGCTCAATTCGGAGACCTCCAGGAGAGGGGTCTCCCCGATCAGTTCGAGGATGCCGGAGTAGTGGGCCATCGGCTAACCGCCGGCCCCGGGCACGTCATCCGCTCCCCCGAAGTACCCGTCCGGCCGCTCCACCGCGCC
>JAKAWH010000123.1 GCA_021817065.1 Actinomycetes bacterium | reverse complement strand
TGCGGGGCCCATTTCGACACCATCGAGGTGGGGAAGCCCGGCATCTGGCATAACCTCCACGCCACCTGGCTCCTCAGCGGCATGAACCCGGCGATGGAAGATCTGGATCTTCCGGGGCACGGATTGGAATTGGTCGCCACCGATGTCGCCTATGCGAAGGAGTTCCTGGGCGGTACCAACTGCCTGCTGTCGACCGACCCGGATGCCACCCTGGAGAGCATCGACGCCCTCTCCGCTCGCGACGGCGCGACCATGCGGCGCATCGCCGAGTTCTTCCTTCAACATTGGGACGAGGTGATCGGCGGGTTGAGGACTTTTTTCACCAGCTCTGCAGGACCTGGCCTCGGCAGTTCGGTACTACCGATCGACGCCTTCCTCACAGCCACCGACCTCGACCTGGAGCCGCACGAATTGGAGGGAATGACCGGATTCGAGGCGCTCGACCTGTTGTTCGATTCAGAGGAATTGAAGACCACCCTGGCTTCGGTGTCCTGGTTCGCAGGGTACCCACCCATCCACAGGAGGATCGGGGCGCTGGGCACCCTCATCGCTGGCGGGTTCACCGGCACGCTCTTCCCAGTGAACCAGGCGACTGGCGGTTCGCACAGCCTCACCCATGCGCTGGTGCGGGCGATCGTGGACAACGGCGGGGAGGTCTGGACTACCTCTGCCGTCGACAGGATTATCGTGGAGGACGGCAAGGCCACCGGCATCCACCTCGACCCGGACGGGATACTCGGTGATGTCGAAGTGCGGGCGAGGACGGTCCTGTCGAACCTGACGGCAGTGCCGACTTTCCTCAGGCTCCTCGGCGAAGAGGTGATTGGCGCAGAATGGGCCAGCAAGGTCCGGGGTTACAGCTATGAGGAGCAGGTTGTCATTGCCCTCAACTTCGCTCTGTCCGGCGACCCGGAGTTCGCCTCCGCTTCGAGGGCTCCCGGGGTGCAGCGGTGCTTCGCGGGATGCTTCGGTGGCGAGACCCTGGACGAGATGCGACGTTTCGGCGTGGACCTCACCACCGGGGTGATCAGCGACGCGACATTCGCCAATTGGTATGTTCCCACCAGGGCCGATCCGACCCAGGCTCCTCCGGGGGTGCACACCTTCACTCTGTGGATGGACGTTCCTCCGGCGCCGAGGAGGTGGCAGGGGAAGCGGCTGGACGGTTGGCAGGATTGGCCCAGGATCGCCGGGCGCCTTGCCGATGAGATGACCGATGCTCTCGAGCGTTACGCACCGGGCTTCAAGGACCTGGTACTCGAACGGTTCGTCATGACCCCTGCCGATCAGGAACGCAACAACCCGTCGGCGGTCCGGGGCAACTGGTTCGGGGGATCGATGCTCTCCGACCAGAGCTTCTCCTGCCGCCCGGTGCCCGGCCTCATCCAGCACGGCTCTGCCTCGCGCACCTTCATCCCGAATCTGTATCTCTCCAACTCGATACATCCCGGGGGCATGACCTGGCTCGCCTCCGGCTACCTGGCGGCACTGGAGGTGGCCCAGGACATGGGCACCTTCACCGACTCGGTCTGGAAGTCCCAAGCCTTCGACTGGTACTTGTCGAACATGAAGTCGATCCCGCTCAACCGAGGAGTGGCTCCCCGGTGGTTGGAGAACAGTCGGGGGAGGCAGTGATGGCTGCAGTACACACCAACGGTGCTTCGTCATACGATGCGATAGTGATCGGTGGCGGTCCCAATGGACTGCTGGCAGCCTCCTATCTCGCACGCGCGGGCGCTCGGGTGGTTCTCTTCGAGAGGAGGATAGAGACCGGAGGAGGGCTGAATACCGAGGAATACTTCGGGTTCCGGTTCAATTTCCATGCGGTTTACCACATGATGGCCGACGTCATGCCAGCGTTGAACGATCTCGATCTGGCAAACTTCGGCCTTCGCTACGTCCAGCCGCCGCTGGGTGCAGCATTCCTGTTCCCGGATGGGAACTCTATGCTGTTCGGTGACGACCCGGTGGCCACCTCTGCGGACATAGCGAAGTTCTCCCCCGCTGATGCCACTGCCTACCGTGCCATGTGGGACGACTTCCAGCCCATGCTGGATCAGTACCTGGTGCCCTGGACCTATGAGCTTCCGATGCCCCCGCTGGAGCAGCTCGAGATCATGGAGCAGGATGAAGTGGGCCGCACCCTGGCACGCATTTCCGAGTTGTCGTTTGTCGATGTTCTCGACGATTACGGGTTCCAGGACCCGACGGTGAGGATGGCGTTACTCAGCTTCCCGGCCATGTGGGGACTCGACCTTCATGAGCCTCTCGGCTTTCTCTTCCCACTCTATCTGTGCAGGATGCTAAGGGCTTCGCTGGTCAAGGGAGGATCGCACCGGATGTCTTCGGCGATCTACCGCTCGTTCGTGCGAGCGGGGGGTGTGGTACGCGACGCGTGTCCGGTGGAGAGGATCATCGTGGAGGGCGGCGAAGCCAGGGGCGTGCAAACGACCGCCGGGGAGTGCTGCTACGCACCGCTGGTGATATCCACCCTGAACCCGGAGCAGACCTTCGTCGAGATGGTGGGGGGCGACCATTTGGGCGATTCCCTTCGCTCGGCGGTGAGCACCTGGGAATGGGAAGAGCGCAGTCTTTTCGGCGTGCATCTGGGTGTGCGGGGCGGGTTTTCCTACACGTCCGGTGACTCCCGAACCCAGGACGCGCTGGTCGCGTTCATGGGGTTGGAGACCGAGGACGATCTGCACGCTCATCTGGCCAGGGTGGACGCCGGCGAGAGCAGTGCCGCCGAGTGGATCCACGTGACGGTCCCCACCCGTTTCGATCCCACCCAGGCATCCTCCGGCTACCAGACCGTTCGCATCGAGTCGATCTCCTCGTATCACATGCCTTGGGACGAGATCACCGGGTCCTATGCAGCGTCGTGCCTCGAGCTGATCCGCACCTATGCGGATTTCGGGGAGATCGTGGTGCAGCGGGCCTGCCCACCGACCGATATTGAGCAGCGGTTGACCACCATGAAGTACGGGTCGATCAAGCACGGCGCCTACACCCCGCTCCAACTCGGCTATCTCAGGCCCAACGATCTCTGTTCGCGCATCGAGACTCCGATCCCCGGACTGCTGGTAGCAGGGGCTTCGGTGTACCCGGGGGGGATGATCCTGGGCGGTCCCGGCTACCTGGGCGCCAAGGTTGCCATGGAGATCCTGGGGATAGACCAGTGAGGCACCGGTGACCGGCTGCTCGGAGAACGCGCGAGCGAAACAGATCCATCTGTGAACTCCTACACACAGCATGCAGAAGCGATGCTGCGCCAACCCTCCCATTTCGAGTGGGCGGTGCTTGCGCTCGTCGGGCTGGTCGCCTACGTCTATGCCGTCGAGGTGGAGCGGAAACGGTGGGACATCGTCATCGCAGGGGTGGTGTATTGGATGATGGACTGGTTCAACGAGCTCGTCAATTCGGCGGTCCTGCACATCTCCCACCGGGCGGCGCTCTGGACGGTAACCGGGGATACAAGTTACCTAATCATGATAGGGGTCTCCATCGAGATATCGCTTTACTTCCTGCTTTCGGGAGTGGTGTTCGCGAAGGTGCTCCCGAGCTCTCGTGAGGCCCGCATCGCCGGCATTCCCAGCCGGGTGGCCTATGTGGCGGCATTCTCGTGTGTCTCTGCCGCCGCCGAGGTTGTTCTCCAGGCGGTTGGTGTTCTGCATTGGGGATATTGGTGGTGGAACGTGGTCCTCGTTGCTGTGGTTGGCTACGCGCCTTCCTATGCCATTACCGCCTGGGTGTTCGGCATGGGATCCAAACATCGCAGGCAGCTCTGCGTGGTCGGGAGCATCGCAGCGGTGGATGCTGCCCTGGCATTGGTGTTCGGCCTCGCCGGGTGGTTGTAACAGGAGTTTGTCCCGTCCGCCGGAACGTCATTCGGGATCGCTCTCTGGGGTGGGTTCCGGTTCGGCGAAGAACGCCTCCACCTCGGCCATGGTGACGGTGCGCTTCATGGGCGGAAGGGCCGCCAGCAACGCCTTGCGGTAATTGGCGGTGGCCAGGCGGGAGTCGAGAACCGCAACCACCCCCCGGTCGGTGGCTGAGCGGATGAGCCGCCCGGAACCCTGCGCGAGCAGGGTGGCCGCGCGGGGAATGTCCACCACCTGGAAGGCCCGCCCCCCGGCCCTCTCGCGGCGGGCTTCCATCAGCGGCTCGTCGGGCCGGGGAAAAGGAATCCGGTCGATCACCACCAGCGAAAGCGCCTCCCCCGGTACGTCCACACCCTGCCAGAAGCTCATTGTGGCGAAGAGGCACGAAGATTCCTCGTCGGAGAACCGCCGGAGCAACTGGTGCTTGGGAAGATCGCCCTGCGCGTATACCGCGAAGGGAATCCGGTCCCGCACTGCTTCCCGGGCAGCCCGCATGGCCCGCCAGGAGGTGAACAGTGCCAACGCCCTCCCCCGGGAGGCAGTGATCAGAGCGATCAGCTCCCGGTGCATCGCGGTCTCGGCCCCTGCGGCTTTCGGGCTGGGCAGGTGAGCCGGACAGTAGAGAAGCGAGTTGGTCCGGTAGGGGAAGGGGCTTCCTACGTCGAGGAAGGTGGCCACTGCGGGATCGACCTCCCCGGGCGAAGCAGAGCCGGGCGAAGCAGAGCCGGGCGGGGCAGGAGCGGGCGGGGCAGGAGCGGGCGAAGCAGAGCCGGGCGAAGCAGAGCCGGGCGAAGCTGGAGCGTCAACCGGAGCCTCCGGCTGCAAGCCCAGCCGGGAGACCAGCCCGATCGGCAAGGTGGCGCTGGTGAGGATGGCGGTCACGCCGGGCCACAGGGTTGCGGCGAGAGCCGAGCGGACGTCGACCGGGGCCATCTTCACCACCGGAGAGCGCTCGGACTCCTCGACCCACACCACGTCGTCGGCTCCCGGAGCAGCAAGCCGGACGAGGTCCCCCGCCAGGGCGGCAGCAGCCTGGACGGCGCGGGACTTTGCTGCCTCACGCGGGCCGGAAACCGGAGGACCGCCTAGACCGAGGGACTGCTGGTCGCCGCTGCCCACGTCAGTGGACCGCAGGGTCGACGAGGATGCTGCAAGCCGTTCCTGGGCGACGGACACAGCCCGTGCGAGGTCAGAGTCGAGACCGCCAGCCAACCGCTGTCCGGCGACCCGAGCCGCGGCAGCCTCGAAAAGGTCGCCCGCTTCGGTGAGCCGATCTGCGAGGTCCTTCCCTTCTCCCTGGAGGAGCGGGCGCATCTGGCGGGCCAGCGATCGAAAAGCCCCTCCCCCGATCTCCATTCCCAGCGCGGCGGCGGCCACGTCTTCGAGCTGGTGGGCCTCGTCGAATACGACCACGTCGTGAGGAGGGAGGACGCCACCCCCCGATGCCAGGTGGGCGCCGTAGAGGTGGGTGTTGGTCACCACCACGTCGGAATCCTGAGCCCGACGCCGGGCAGCCTCGGCCAGGCAGCGCGAACCGGAGGGGCAATTGGATGCCCCGGGGCACTCCCGGGAGGTGGTGGAGAGCGCCGACCAGGCCCGTGGATCGGGCTCGAATTCCAGCTCGGCGAGGTCACCGATCCGAGTCCGGTCTGCCCAGGCGATCAGGCGCTTGAGATCGTCGACCAATCGATGGCCGCGTACAGTGGTGGCCGCGTCCTCCACGTCAGCCACTCCATCGAGAGCAAGCTGGTCGCTATCCGGGTCCCGCCCCGAAAGATCCCGGCCGGAGACTTCGCGGACCTTCTGGAGGCACACGTAGTTGGATCGTCCTTTCAGCACGGAAAAAGTGAAGTGCTCCGGGAGGCACCCGGCGAGGAAGGGGAGGTCCTTGCCGGCGAGCTGGTCCTGGAGCGCCTTGGTGGCGGTGGCCACTACCACCGAATTGCCGGAGAGGATGGCGGGGACCAGGTAGGCGAGCGACTTGCCGGTACCGGTCCCTGCCTGGACGGCAAGGTGACGTCCGGTGTCGATTGCGGCGGCGACGGCCCGTGCCATCGACACCTGGCCGGGGCGATCCTCCCCGCCGCCCGGCAACTCGGTTGCGACCTTCGACAGGGCGTCGGCGGCCGCCTGTTCTACGCCCGAAGCCACGGGAGAAGCGTACTGGTATGGTGTCGCACGTGGCACTGCGCCGAGCCGACAAGCGCGAGCGTGCGGCACAGCACGCTGTGGGGCGGGCGGAGCGCCGCGCCAAGGATCGCGAGCTTTTCCCCAACGCGATCAGCATTTCCGAGGCGTATGGCCTGGATCTCGGACGTATTCCCAACCACGTTGGGGTGGTCATGGACGGAAACGGGCGCTGGGCAAAGCAGCGGGGACTCCAGCGCACCGACGGGCATTCGGCCGGCGAGGAGGCCATAGTCGACTCGCTGGAGGCGGCTGTCGAAGTGGGGGTCAACTGGTACACCGTCTATGCCTTCTCGACCGAGAACTGGAAGCGGCCACCCACCGAGGTGGCATTCCTCATGCGGTTCAACGAGGAGGTGCTCCTCCGTCAGAGGGACAGGATCAACGCCATGGGGGTGCGGATCCGCTTCGCCGGCCGGCGTGATTGGCGGGTGCCCCGGCGGCTCTTGAAGAGGATCGAGGAGTCCGAAGAGCTCACCCGGCACAACAAGCGGGCCAATTTCACCGTCGCCTTCAACTACGGGGGCCGGACCGAGATCGTGGACGCTGTGCAGAAGCTGGTCGACGACGGTGTGAAGAAGGTGGACGAGCGGTCCATCCACTCGCGTCTCTATTACCCGGAGATGCCCGACGTGGACCTTTTCGTGAGGACGTCGGGGGAGTACCGCATCTCGAACTTCCTCCTCTGGGAGCTGGCCTACAGCGAGCTCGTCTTTCTGGACGTGCTCTGGCCGGATTTCACTCCCGCCCACCTCTACCAGGCGATCAAGGAGTACCAGGCCCGCGATCGCCGGTACGGCGGGCTCGAAGACCCCGCGATCGAAACGGCGTAGGCCGGCTCACCCGTACAGGCCCCGGGGCGGGGCGGGCCGGGCCGGGGCGGTTTCATCGGAACAGATCCTCCCCGGCGGGGCGCACCACCTCCGCCTTCACCGAGGACTCCCGGAACCAGGAGGGGTCCACACCCCGAACCACGGCCACCGGGATCCCCGACGACTTGCCCATCACCAGCTCGGCGGCGCTGGCGATCTCATCGGCTACGCACACCTCGGTGACGTGGAGCTCCTGGCCGTAGGCGTCGGCGGTGCCGCGCAGGTCGGCGATCGCCCCGATCCCGGAGCAGCCGAGGGCGACATCGCACAGTCCCCGCCGCCACGCCCTGCCAAAAGTGTCCGACACGATCACCGCCACCTCCAGCCCGGCCAGCCGCCTCAGCGCCTCGCGGATGCGGTGGGCGGATCGATCCGGGTCGACGGGGAGCAGTGCTGCGGTGCCTGCTCTGAGGTTGGAACGGTCTACCCCCGCGTTGGCACAAACGAAGCCATGGCGCGTCTCGGCGATTATCAGGTCCCCCCGCCGGCGGAGCACCCGGGTGGATTCGTCGAGGACCAGGGGAAGGTGGGACCGGGGGTCGTCAGGGTCGACCGGCACCACCCGGTTCTCCGCCTTGGAGACGTTCTTCTGGGTGACCACCACCACGTCCCCATCGGTCAGGGTCGGGTTGCCGGCTCGTGCCCGGTCCGGGCCCGCCACCTCCAGGACCAGCTCGGCGATCTCGTCTCCGGGAACCACCTCCCCGATGCCGACGATCGGGAGGATCTCGATCCGGCGGGCGTGGTCGGATTCGACCAGCTCGGCCGGCGGGACCGGGACGGCCGTTCGGGACGGGCCGGTCGGTTCATCCGGCACTGGCGAGCACCACCCTGGCCAGCTCTGCAGCAACCGCCGGGGAGTCCATGATAGTTCTGGTAACGATACATTTCATCCCGATCTCCTCGACCGCACCGGCGAGCGCTGCATCGGCGTGGTCTATCACCAGTGAGGATGCGACCGCAGTGTAGAGGCGGGCCACTCCCACCACCGTCGCCTCGTGGCCCAACTCGGTCATCATCCGGTCGGCGGGTCCCTTGAGGGCCGCCCCGGC
>JAKAWH010000012.1 GCA_021817065.1 Actinomycetes bacterium | reverse complement strand
TCCCTGCCGCCGGGATGCCCACCGCCACGCAATTTCCCCCCCAGTCGAGCACCTCGATCGCAGTTCGCAGAACTGCCGGGTGCCCCACGCATTCGAAGGACCAGGTGACGCCACCGATGGCGAGCGGCCCCAGCTTCACCCCGCCGGTGATGGTCCGGATCGCCTCCACTGCGTCTTCCGACGAGGCGTCCACGAAGTCGGTGGCACCCATCTCCCGTGCGATCGGCTCCTTGGCGGCAACGGTATCGACCGCGATGATCTTCTCGGCTCCGGCAATGCGACAACCCTGGATGACGTTCAGCCCCACACCGCCGACTCCGAATACCGCAGCGGTCTCCCCTGCTTGCAATCGCGCCCGGTTGAGCACCGCACCCATGCCGGTCATCACCGCGCACCCTGCGATGCACGCGCTGGAGAAGGGCACCGCGCTGTCGATCACGATGGCCTGGTTCTCTGCCACCACGGTGTACTCGGCAAAAGTCGAGGCAGCGGCGAAGTTGAACGCCGCCTCGCCGCCGCGGGTGAAGGGCTTGGACATCGCCCCCAGGCTCTTGTAGCACCGGGTCGGATACCCCGAAGAACAGGCGGGACAGACGCCACAATTGGCGATGGTCGAAATGACGGCGTGATCGCCGACCTTGACGTTCTTCACCGCCGAACCCACCTCGACCACTTCCCCCGCGCCTTCGTGCCCCATGACGACCGGTACCGGCGTCTGGATGGTCCCATTCATCACCGACAGGTCGCTGTGGCACAGTCCGGCTGCACGAATTGCCACCTTCACCTCGGTCGGTCGCGGATCGCGAACTTCCAGATCGGACACCACTTCCGCCTTCTCGCCATTGAAGATGACGCCACGCATCGACGTGCTCCCTTTCCTCGCAAAGCGGGGGTCACGATTTGTGACCCTTCGTCAGAAAATAGCAGGCCGAAGGGCGGCTGGCCAGCGGCAAGGGGAGAGCCCAGGACGGGCCCACTAGTCCTGGAAGCGCCTGCAAAGCTGCCGGCGCGAAGTGACAGTGGTGAGATACTGGACGGGAAGTGACGGAGATTGCGCCGACACCAGGCTGGTGGCTCGCTTCGGACGGCCGGTGGTACCCACCGGAGGCTGCCCAGGGGAACGCGGCTGGCGGCACCTCGCCGACCCCGCCCGCAGGCTGGTGGCTCGCTTCGGACGGCCGGTGGTACCCACCGGAGGCTGCCCAGGGGAACGCGGCTGGCGGCACCTCACCGACCCCGCCGCAGAATATCCCGGCACTCCCAGCCCAGCCGCCCCCGGAAGACTTCTACGCCGCCCCGGCAACCGCCTCCAAGCCGTTCTGGCGGATCACCCCCGAGGAGGACGACACCCTCGTTCCCGGCAACGCGCGCCCCGGCTGGGAGCACACCATCGGGTCCGGCGAGCGAAAGGGCCTGCGCACCGAGCGCTCGGCCGGCAACTACTTCGTGCGTAGCCTGATCATGGCGGCGATCTACTGCGGTTTCCTCGCAGAAGTTCTCGTCGATCCGCACCAGTGGTGGCTCCTCATCGGAGCACCAATCCTAATCGGATTCCGATATATCTTCCCTTCCAAGCGCGGTCCCGGCCTGCTCGCCGAGGTTCGCAGGCGGGTGGGCGGTGCAGGGATCGTCATCGGGTGGGCGCGGGAGAGCCGGAGCGGGGTAGCTCTCCTACGCGCCTCGGCTGTCCTGGCGCTGGCCGGCTTCATCTGCGGCATGATCGGCAACGCGATCTTCTGGGACTCCCAAATCACCGGCATGATGGGCGGAGGATCGGGCGGCAGCAAGAGCCCTCTCGCGCCGATCACCCAGCTTCTCCATCCCTCCACCACCACGAGTATTCCGGGTGCTAATCCCGGACAGAACCAGATCGATCAATACGAACAGCAATCCCGGCAACAGCAGAACACCATCGACAGCCTTCTCGGCGGGGGAGGATAATGGCCCCGTGGTGCGCGTTAGAGGTCCTCGGATGGCAGGACGCATCGGATGAGTGACTACCAGGTGGACGCCCGATGGTGGATCGCCTCGGACGGCAAGTGGTACCCGCCGGACGCTACCGGCTCGGGTGGAGGCGAGATCCGTTACCCGGACACTATCGGCTCGTCAAGCGAGACGACCGGCGAGACTTGGCAGCCACCGGTGCCTTCCCCTACCTTGCCCAGCGACCCGTTGCTCGCCCCACGAACACCCTCATCGGTGGACCCGAATTCCTGGAGAACGCTTCAAGACCAGGCGAACCAGGTGTCCGAGCTGGTCCCCCACTACCTGCAGGTCCTGCCCGACGAGCACCGATCGGTATTCGACGAACCGGGGCTCTCTCCCCTCCCGAAAGGGTGGGAGTTCGCCTGGGGCAAGGCGGCACTCAAGGGACTCCGCACCGAGAGGCAGGCGAGCACCTACCTCATCGGGGCTCTAGTCCTGCTCGCGTACTACGCGGGCTTCGCTGCTCTGGTCATTTACCAGATGTCCAACTTCGAGTGGGTCTTCCTGGCTCTCCCCGGGCTGATGGGGTTATTCCTCTGGCGCGTCTTTTCACGCCTGTGGGACACCCGCGCCACCGAGAAGGAATCCGGCATCAAACCGACCCGTGACACCCCTCGCCAGGTACGCCAGCTCCGCTGGGCAGTTCGGATTGCCGTAGGTGCCTTCGCTCTGGGAGTCGTGGGCAACGCGATCTTCTGGGGGCACCTGGCAGCGAACCTATGGCCCAGAAACAGCACTTGTAGCTATGTGGAGCTGACCAACCCCAAGACTGGTATGCCCTTCGCCACCGTGCCGGCCTCAGGAAGCGCCGGGGCGGGCTCCGGCTGCCAGCACTGAATCGCAGTCCTGAGGGGCGTGAGGCCTCCTATCCGACCAGCTTGCGTAACTCGCCCTTCACCACCTTGCCGCTGGCATTGACCGGCAGGGCGTCCACCACCTTCACCGAGCGCGGCACCTTGTAATTGGCTATCCGCTCTCGACTCCAGGAGATCAGCTCATCCGGACTCACAGTCGTACCGGAGCGGCACACCACGAACGCCATCCCCACTTCTCCCATCCGATCGTCCGGGACACCGATCACCGCGGCTTGGCTCACCGCCGGGTGCCCGCAAAGAACATTCTCTATCTCGGCCGGATAAGCATTGAAGCCTCCGACGATGAACATGTCCTTCTTCCTGTCGGTGATCTTCAGATTGCCCTCGGCGTCCATCACCCCGATGTCGCCGGTATGTAACCAGCCCTCGAGATCGATCGCTTCAGCAGTCTGGTCGGGGTCGTCGAGGTAACCGGCCATCACGTTGTAGCCCCGCACCACCACCTCACCCGGCTGCCCGGGCGCCAACACCGAACCGGTGCCGTCCACCACCTGCACCTCGGTGCCCGGTATCGCTCGGCCTGAGGTGTTGGCGATGGTCTCGGCGGAGTCCCCCTGGCGGCACATGGTAACCGTGCCGGTTGCCTCGGTGAGCCCGTAGGCGGTCAACACCGTCTCGAATGCCAGTTCGCTGCTCATCCGCCGGATCAGCTCCACCGGCACGTTCGCCGCTCCAGTGACCGCCAGCCGGAGGGATGTGAGGTCGTATTTCGACCTTTCCGGGTGGTCGAGGATGGTGGTGTAGAGGGTCGGTGGACCCGGAAGGACGGTGATCCGCTCTTCCTCGACCGTCTTCATCAGCGCCACCGGGTCGAGGGTTGCCATCGGCACCACCGCCGCCCCGGTGATGAGAGCGGCGATCAGTCCGGCCTTGTACCCGAATGTATGGAAGAAAGGGTTCACCACCAGGTAGCGATCCCCCGAGCGGAGCCCCACTGTTTCCGCCCAGGTCGAGAAGACCCGGAGGGTCTGGGAGTGGCTAGCCATCACCCCCTTGGGGTTGCCGGTGGTTCCGGAAGTGAAGATCACGTCGGAGAGGCTGCCGGGCCCGAGAGCGGCGATCGCGCCGTCGACCCGCAATTCGTCCACCTCTGCACCCGCTCCGAGAAAAGCGTCCCACTCCGCAACGGCCCAGGGCAGCTCGCCTCCCCCCGCCACCTCACCTATCTCTCGGAGAACGATTATCGATTCGAGAGCGGTGAGAGGGGAGGTGCCACAGGCTTGGCCAAGCATGCCCGGGTAATCGAGGCCGAGGAAACCCCGGACGGTGAACAGCAACCGGCATCCTGCCTTTTCCAGGATATATCGAGCCTCCGACCCCTTGAACCGGGTGTTTACCGGCACCACCACTCCCCCCGCCGAGACGATCCCCAACGCGGTGACCGCCCACTCGAGAAGGTTTGGCGCCCAGATCGCTGCCCGGTCCCCGGGACGGAGACCGGCTGCTATACACCCCTTCGCCGCGGCGATCGCTCGCTCGGCCAGCTCGGCGAAGCTGACCCGCTCCGCATCGACGATCGCCTCCGCTGCCCCGAAGCGTGTGGCGGTATCCCGGAGCAGGACGGGAATGGTTTCCGGAACGGACATCACGCGATTCTGACATACCGTCAGCCCTCGCGATAGCGTGTCGGGCGAATGGACACCAGCATCAAAGACAGGACTGCCGTCGCCGGCATCGCCCAGACCCGATTCGCAAAATCCTTGGAGGGTTCGGAGAAGCGCCTTGCCTGCGAGGTAATCGTCGCCGCCTGCGAAGATGCCGGCATCGATCCTTCCGAGGTGGACGGGCTGTGCTCCTACACCATGGAGAACACCGCGGAAGTCGATATTGCCAAGAACATCGGGGCCGACAACATCACCTACTTCTCCCAGATCGCGTACGGGGGAGGGGGGGGTTGCGCCACCCTCGGGCAGGCTGCGATGGCAGTGGCGACAGGCCAGGCCCGGGTGGCTGTCGCCTGGCGCTCTCGCAAACGCGGCTCGGGAGGCCGCCCCTGGGCATCGGCGAACGTGGGTCTGCCTACCCCGTTGCAGTGGAGCCGGCCTTTCGGTCTGCTGCGCCCGGCAGACGAGATCGGGGTGCTCACCCGCCGCTACATGCACGAGTACGGAGCGACGCGCGACCATCTTGCCAACGTCGCCCTCGCCTGTCGACGGCATGCCAACATGAATCCTAATGCGATGATGCATGAGAAGAAGCTCACCCGGGAGGACTACATGGCGGCACGGTGGATATCCGAGCCGCTGTGCCTCTTCGACAACTGCCTGGAGACCGACGGCGCTCTTGCCGCGGTGATCGTCTCCGCTGAACGTGCACGCGACTGCCGCCAACCACCCGTCTACATCCACTCCTTCGGGCAGGGACTTCCCTCCCAGCACCACACCATGGTCAACTACTGGTGCGAAGACCCGCTCCGGGGCCCGTCCTGGGGCTGCTCCGAGCAACTCTGGCGTCACTCCGATTTCACGCCGGCCGACGTCGACGTCGCCCAGATCTACGACGCGTTCACAACCCTCATTCCCCTCTCCCTGGAAGGCTACGGCTTCTGCGGCAAGGGGGAAGGGGCGTCCTTCACCGAGGGCGGAGCGATCGAGCTGGGAGGCCGCCTCCCGGTGAACACCTCGGGCGGAGGGCTCTCGGAAGCCTACGTCCACGGATTCAACCTGATCACCGAGGGGGTTCGGCAGATGCGTGGAACCTCCACCGCCCAGGTGGACGGAGCGGAGACATGCCTGGTTACTTCGGGCGAAGGGGTACCGACCAGCGCGGTCCTGCTGAGGAAGGGATGATGGGCGACGCTCTCACCACCGATGAAGGCTTCCTCCTCCCGGTCCGCGACGAGGAGTCGGAGCCTTTTTGGGAGGGTACCCGCGCCGGGGAGCTTCGAATCCAGGGGTGCGGGTCCTGCGGCCGCCTCCGCTTCCCGCCCCGCCCGATGTGCCCGTGGTGCCGCTCGACAGTCTCTTCCTGGAAGATCATGTCGGGGCGTGGGACGGTGTGGTCCTTCGTTATTCCCCACCCGCCCCTTTTGCCTGCATATGGGGAGCTGGCTCCATACAACGTGGTGGTAGTCGCCCTGGAAGACGACCCGTCCATTCGGCTAGTGGGAAATCTGGTCGCCGATAGCGAGGCACCGATCAACTCAGTGGACCCAGCCAGCATCGAAATCGGGCAGGCCGTACGGGTGGCCTTTCAACCGCTGAGCGACGAATTCACTCTCCCACGATGGATTCGGGAATGAGCTCGCCTCCCGCTCCGGCACCTCCTCCTCCACCGGGCGCGGGGGTGAGCGCGCCACTCGCCCCCACAACCCTCTCGGAATTCGACCCCGCCGCTGCCGTGGTGGTTCCTATCATCCTCACCGGCACGTCGGTGCGCCTGGAGCCGCTCACGCCCGACCACGCTCCCGCCCTCCTGGCGGCGGTGTCCGAATGGCGGGAGACCTACGCCTATTCCGCTGCACCCGACTCGACCTTGCGTGCCGTCGAGCGCTACATCGAGGATGGGCTCGCCGAAGCACAGGGCGGTACCGCGTTACCCTTCGCCGTCGTGAGGCAGAGTGACGGCAAGGTAGTGGGCTCCACCCGCTTCTTGCGCATAGAGCACTGGGAATGGGAATCCGGGCACCCGTTCCAGAAGCCGCCCGGCGTGCCCGACGTCGCCGAGATCGGCAATACCTGGTTGGCCCATTCCGCCCAGCGAACCGCGGTGAACACCGAGGCCAAGTACCTCATGCTCTGCTATGCCTTCGAGGTCTGGCAGGTCCACCGAGTCGCCCTGAGAACCGACGCGCGCAACAAGCGCTCTCGTGCCGCCATCGAGCGTATCGGGGCGAAGGAGGACGGGATGATCCGGGCGGACCGTCCCAGCACGGATGGCCAGGTTCGAGACTCGGTGGTCTATTCGATTCTCGCCGCGGAATGGCCAGAGGTGAAGGCCCACATCGAAGGGCTCCTTCGCCGGTACGGCTGAGGCATTCCTGCCAGCCGGGTGAAGTGGGCCACGGCACTGTCCCGATTCACCGGTACGGCTGACCCGCCCCTCAGCCGCTCCACTCCACGTGCGCACGAATGGCGGTTCCCGAAGGATCGGTCCACCCCTTGGAGGTGGCGTAGGCGATCATCTTCTCGAATCCCGCCTCCCATTCCGCGCTCCGGACACCCGCCAGCCGCTTCAGCGCGACCATCTCGACGAAAAGGTCCTCGCTTCCACCGTCGCCGCTGCCCCCATCCTCCCCACCTTCGCCGGCTTCTCCGCTGCCCCCACCTTCGCCGGCTTCTCCGCTGCCCCCACCTTCGCCGGCGAAGCGCCCGATCCCGGATTCGTCCAGCACCGCCTGCAGGTGATCCCGCGCCCCCGCGGAAAGACAGCCGTCGCTGTCCCTTCCGCCGGACGCCACCTCGACATGGAACCTCCCGAAATCGTCGGGCTCCATCAGGTGAACCAAGGCCGGTGAATTATTCAGATCGACTTTGACGAACATTGAGTACACCTCCTCATCGTGGTCCGCGCCTGCCCTGCTTCGCCGCCCAGCCAAGTGGACGAGGCCGGTCTCTGGGCATCTGAATCAACAGACGCCCAATTCTCGATACCGGGCCTCAACTTCCGTAGCCATCCGCCGATATTTCTATTACCGCCAGCACGGGCTCGATCGGTCTCCGGCGGAAGAGGCTGACGGGCGGCGGCAACCGATGGGGCGACGGCAGCGAGCCCTCCGCTGCCGTCGCCGCTCAATGCAACCACCCCGGCGCAGTTCACGGCATCGACACTCCTCCGTTCACCCGGATGGTTTGACCGGTCACGAAGCCCGCGGCGTCGGAAACCAGGTAAAGCACCGCACCCGCGATGTCATCGGGCTCGCCCACCCGCCTCAGCGGAGCCATCTTCGCCATCGCGCTCACCACCGCCTCCCGGCGATCGGCGTCCATGGATCCGTCGTCCAGACGGAAATGGCGACTGGTCATCCCGGTGATCACGAACCCGGGCGCCACCGCGTTGACCCGGACTCCGAACTTGCCGGTCTCCACCGCGAGCGTCTTGGTGAGCTGGGTGACCGCGGCCTTGGCCATCGCGTAGCAGACGATGCCCGGAGCGGGCGCGTCGATGGCGGAGGAAACCATGTTGACGATGCTCCCGGAACGTTGCTCGATCATCCGGCGCGCCGCCTCCTGGCACCCGAAGAACACGCCCTTGAGATTGACCGCCATAACCCGGTCGAGGTCCACCTCCTCGGTGTCCACCACCATCGACTGGTGCATGATCCCGGCGATGTTGCATGCGATGTCGATGCGCCCCCACTCCCGGCTTGCCGCTTCGATCATCTCGGTGACTTCGGCGCGCTCGGCTACATCCACCCGGCGCGCCAGGGCAGTACCCCCGCCGGACTCGACGATCTTCGCGGTCTCCTTCACCGGCTCCTCGTCGATATCGGCACAGAGCACTGCAGCCCCGGCCGACGCCAAGAGGGTCGCCGTGGCACGGCCGATCCCGCTCCCGGCACCGGTCACCACCGCAATCCGGCCGGAGAGGTCGAATAGGTCGGAACTGGTCACGTACTCTCCTTGAGCTCGGGCTCGCGGCCCCCTATCGCCTTGGTCACCCTCCTGGTGGACTCGACTAACCTCCCGGCGTGGGTCTCTATCTGTTCGCCGGTGAGTCGGCGGGGAAGGTCGATGAGGTTGAGAGCCATCGCCACCCGTGCCTCCGCGTCGAAGACGGGAGCGGAGATGTGGCTCACCTGGAACGAGCGAGCAGCATCGAACTCGGACGAGGTAAGTCCGGACAGCACGCTCTCTTCATGCGCCAGCTCGTCGACAAGTCCCTCCACGATGTCCCGCAAGCGTTGGCGCTGGAGGTCGTCGCCTCCGGCCTGGGCTCCGGCGAGAGCCCTGGAGAGGCGAAGCTTGGCGATCGCCTCCAATCCGGTCGCGTACCCGCGCCGGCGCACCAGGTCCAGTGCCTCGACGAAATGGCCCTTCTGCTCGGCGGTGACATCCGGACCGAGCTTGGCCAGCCAGGCATCGATCTCCTCCGGCAACGCCCACGCCATGTAGACGGTTCCGAGGGGTGGAGCTAGCGGAAGGCGCTGGCCCGGAGCGATATTGGTACCGAGGGGCTTGGGATGGCCGGCCTTGGCGAGGAAAACGATCTCACCGCCGACCACAGCGCCGGCGACGCATTGCACACCCAACTCGTCGGCGAGGCCGCGCATCTCGTCGGTGGCGTAGTCGACCGGTAGGAACTGGCGAACCGCCGAGGATCCCAAAGCGATCACTGCCGGACCCAGCGAATAGGTCTTGTCGGCCGGGTGGCGCAGGAGGTACCCCGCGTCGGTCAACGAGGCGAGCATCGAATGGGCAGTCGCCTTGTTGAGATCGAGACGACGCGCCAGCTCGGACACACCGAAAGACTCTCCCGGCCGACTGGAAAGGAAATTGAGCAAGGTGACCACCCGATCGACCCCAGGAGAGGATCGGGCCATCAGAACACCCCATTCACGCGGGGAGCACCGGGGGGAGCGGACGACAAGGCTTGCTGCCCTTCAGGCCGCCCGGGTGAGGGCGACCGCCACCGCGCCGATGGTCTCGGCGATGATCTGGTGGCCAGCGTCGTTGGGATGGATCCCGTCGGCCAGGTGCTCCGGACCGATCATGGATGCACCGGGAAGCAGGCTGATTAGCCGATCCCCGGCAGAAATCTCCTCGGAGGCCGCTGCTTCGATCGCCCTGCGAAGATCGGCGAGGGAGGCACCCAGCCGGTTACGGGTGGACTCGGCGTCCGGGCGGATGACCGGGCTGGCAACCACGATCGGGACTCCCGGGTGGCCTTCGCGAAGGATGGACAAAAAGGCCCGGGTGCCCTCGAAGACCATTCCTTCCGAGTGGGGGACGCGGGTCCAGCAGTTGGTCCCGTGGGTGATCGAAATCACCGCCACACCCGGTGCCGGGGACGAAGCGGGAGCTACCGGCCCGCCCAGAGAGGCGATCTGCTCGGCAGAGACGATCTCCCCACGTGCTGCACCCGCGTAGCCCATGTTGACTACGTCGAAATCGAAGCGGCGACCGGCGACTGCCGGCCATGCATTGGCAGGCGACGATGCGGTCCATCCCTCGGCGATGGAATCGCCGTAGGCAATCCACCGCGGCCTCGCGGGAGCCGGCTCGATATCCCCCCCGATCGCGGTGATCGACAGAACGGTGGGCTTCATTCCCTCGGGAAGATAGACAATGCACCGGTCGGTCGGCGAGAAGGCGGCGGCAGGTGTAAACCGGCCATCGGGCACAGCGGAGGGGGAAACACCCGAGACGCGGAACGGAGAGCCAAGACCGGTAGCGAGCCGCAGCGAGCCCTCGCCCACCGCAGCAGGCTCCTCCGACACCGGAACTCCCCCCCGCCACAACGAAAAGGCGGTGCCGGCCCCCGCACCCCGGTACCCGAGGTCGCCGGTGAGGGTCACGTAGCCGATCTCCACTTCCGGGGCGTCCCCGACGAATTCCAGCCGCACACCCACGGGGATGGTGGCGGTCCCCCAGGTGTCGGCGGGCAGGCGGTCCCGCCCCCGGGGATCTGCCCTCGGATAGCTCGCCCCGCCACCGGCCGGGAACGCCGCCCCGGCGAGAAAAGGCTCCACTTCGTCCGGCCGGACGGCCGGGCCAGGCAAGGCAGCCGAGCCGGTGGAGCCTGCCATGACGCCAATTTCACCCATAGCAGGCCCCAGCTTTGCAGAGCACGACGGCCGTGATGGATCTCGTACCCGTGGGCGGCTCTTGCCGTATCCACGGAAGGCTCCGGTGGTCGAGGGCGTACCGGGCCATCGTCGAGGTCAGAAATCCATCGGGTAAGGAAACTTCGAGGTGACTCCCCCGTCCACAACCAGAGTCTGGCCGGTGACGTACGAGGAGAGAGGAGAGGCCAGGAAAAGAATGGCCGATGCGATGTCATTGGTCTCTGCCACACGGCGCAACGGCGCATTGTCGGCATTCTTCTGGCGGCCCTCGGCGCCCAGGTATGCGGAGACCCGGGGGGTCCACACCATTCCCGGCGCCACCGCGTTGACCCGGATCCCGGAGGGACCCAGCTCCACCGCTCCGGTCTTCACCAGAGAAACCAACCCGGCCTTGGCGGCTCCGTAAGCACCGTGGAGGGGGGCCGACGAGAGCCCGGACACCGACGCAACGAACACCATCGTGCCGCCTGAGTTCCCCCCGCCGGCCGCAGCAGCACCGCCTGAGTTCCCCCCGCCGGCCGCAGCACCGCCTGAGTTCCCCCCGCCGGCCGCAGCAGCACCGCCGGTCCCCTGCTCGATCATCGCCTTCGCCCCGTACTGCATGGCCAGCCAGGCATGTCGTAGAACGATATCGAAGTGCCAGCCCCACAGCTCGTCGTCGATGTCGGTCAATTTGGCGTACTTGGCCATGCCGACGATGTCCACCAATCCGTTAACCTGTCCCAGGGCATCGCGGGCGTCGGCAAAAAGGCGAGCAGCCTCCTCGCGCACACACGCGTCGCCGCTCCAGGGGACTCCCCCGACCTCGTCGGCAACCTCCTTGGCCAGCTCGGGATCGAGGTCGACGCAGAAGACCTTCGCACCCGCCTGGCTGAGCGCGTGGGCGCTCTGGCGGCCGATTCCCTGCCCGGCCCCGATCAACACGAATCCCCGCCCGGCCAGCGAGAGCTGGCCGGTGTAGTCGGGAATCGCAGAGTCGTCGGTTCGGGTCACGGAGCTACTTGCCGGTAACCGTCATCGAGGTCTCGATGCCCCGCTTCTCCAGCTCAGGAATGATGGTCTTGCCGAGCAGTTCGATGGTGGCCATCACCGACTCGTGGGGCAGGTGACCGAACTGCACATAACAGAGGACCTGGTCACACCCGATCGACTCGTAGCGGAGGAACTTCTTCATGCACGAATCTGGATCGCCCACGATGATCATGTCGAAGTCGTTGAACGCCTGAACGTTGAAGTTGCCCTCGGCATGCTTGCGCAACAGCGGAAAAGCCTTCTCCTGCTCTTCCTTGGGCAGGTGGGGCAGCTCCCACTTGATGGTGAACTCGGCGAGGTTCTGGTACCACCACCACACCGAGTCCCACACGCCATTCGCCTCGCACTGTTCCATCGAATCTGCACAGTGCACCAGTGTGTACGCGGCGACCTTGTTGGTGGTTACCCGGGTTATCGGGGTGGGATGGGCGGCAGCGTCGCGGTACTGGCGGATGTGGGAAGCGAGCTTGTCGATCGGCTGCATGATGGCGAAGGTGAGCAAGCCGAGACCGAGTTTGCCCGCAACCGCTGCCGATCCGTCCGAGGTTGCCGCCATCCATGCCGGCGGGTGGGGCCATTGGACTGGCTTGGGAGTGACCATGCGCCGGGGGAACTGAGTGTACTTCTTGTTGCACTCGTAGTACTCGTTCTCCCACATCTCGACGACGGTCTCGATCGCCTCCTGCCACTGCTCGCGGCTCTCCTCGACCGGGACGTGAAAAGCAGTCTGCTCCATCGGGGTCGACCGCCCGGTCCCCCACTCGACCCGCCCGCCCGAAAGGACGTCGAGGGTCGCCACCCGCTCGGCGTTCATCGCCGGGTGCCGGAACGAATTCGGAAGAAGGGTGACCCCGAAACCCAGCCGCAGGTTCTCGGTGACCCCGGAGAGATGACCGAGGGTGACCTCGGGGGCCGAGGAGTGGGAGCGCCCCTCACGGAAGTGGTGCTCCACCAGCCACACGGTATTGAAACCGAGCTTGTCGGCCAGCTTGATCTGCTCGACCGCCTCCCCGTACGCCTGTTGCTCAGCCGCCCTCTGGTTCTCCGGGAACTCGCCTGGCCACGGCTTGGGTACGTCGATCTCGTAGAGAAGGTCCAGCTTCATCGATCACCCTTTTCGCTAAGTGTTTGCTATATCAAACAGATGGTTGAAATCCCATACGAACTCTACCGGAACCGGTTCTACGATGTCAAGGGAAAAGTTCGCTCACTTCGCGACCAAGGCGCAGCCCCGGGATGGCCTCACCCGCCAGAGCCCTGGTACTCTGACACCACGTCAGATTTGTGCGGTCGCCCCGGCTCGCCGGCTGCACAAGCAACGAGATACCGCTCCCCGGCAACGTCCCAAGGAGGCTGCTCGCAGTCATGGAATTCAACCTCGCCGATCTTTTCGAGCACACGGCCGACACCTATCCCGATCGGGAGTACCTGGTTGCCGACGGCAAGCGCCGTACCTATGCCGAGATGGAGGTCCGGGCCAACCGCCTCGCCCACCACCTTCTCGACCAAGGCGTCAAGCCGGGAGACCACGTAGGCATATACGCCTACAACTGCGCCGAATGGGTGGAGACTCTCTGGGCGGTGTTCAAGATCCGTGCCATCTGGATTAACATCAACTACCGATACGTCGAGAACGAGCTGGCCTACCTGTTCGAGAACGCCGACCTGGTGGCACTCATTCACGGCCGGGAGTTCACCCCGCGCATCAACGCGGTGCGCAACGCTCTCCCCCTGCTCCGCCATACCATCGTCATCGACGATGGCTCGGAGGTAGACGACAAGCAGATCGCCGATCTTGGCTCGGCACCCTACGAGGAAGTGCTTGCCGCCGGATCGCCGGAGAGGGATTTCCCCCCACGCTCAGCCGACGATCGCTACGTGCTCTACACCGGTGGCACCACAGGAATGCCCAAGGGTGTGATCTGGCGCCACGAAGACGTCTTCTTCGCCCTCGGGCGAGGCATCGACCCGATCAGCGGAGCCAAGGCCCAGGTGCCCGAAGACATGGCCGAGCGCGGCCGCAACGGCGCGATAACCATCTTCCCCATCGCCCCCCTGATGCACGGTGCCTCCCAGTGGGGAGTGATGAGCTCTTCTTTCCTCGGCGACAAGGTGATCCTGTGCGCCAAGTTCGACGCTCACCGGGTCTGGAGGACCTGCGAGGAGGAGAAGGTCAACACCATTCTCATCACCGGCGATGCCATGGCCCGACCGTTGGTGGAAGCGCTGGAGGAACCCGGGGTTTCCTACGATCTTTCCTCGATGCTGGCGGTCTCCTCGTCCGCTGCGATCTTCTCTTCCTCCCTCAAGGAACAGTTCTTCTCGCACTTCCCCAACCTGATCATCTCCGATGCGATCGGTTCTTCGGAAGGTGGCAACAACGGCATCGTGATTCTCAGCCCGGGCAACACCTCCATGGCGGGCGGACCGACCGTCCGGCCCATCGAAGGAAGCATCGTCATCGATGACGACTTCAACGAGGTGAAGCCGGGCTCCGGAGTGATCGGCAAGATCGCCCGGACCGGGTACATCCCCCTCGGCTATCTGAAGGATCCGGTCAAGACCGCCCAGACCTTCTTCGAGGTGGATGGGGTGCGCTATGTCGTTCCCGGCGACTACGCACGTGTGGAAGAAGACGGCACCGTCACCCTGTTGGGGCGGGGTTCGGTGTCGATCAACTCGGGAGGCGAGAAGATCTTCCCCGAAGAGGTCGAATCCGCAGTCAAGTCCCATCCCGACGTCTACGACGTGGTGGTGGTGGGGGTGCCCGACGAGCGCTGGGGCCAACGTGTCGCGGCGGTGGTCGAGCCCCGCCCCGGATGCACTCCCCTTCTCGACAGCATCCAGGAACACTGCCGCTCCCTCATCGCCGGGTACAAGGTTCCTCGCGAGATTCATCTGGTCGAGACCATGCAACGCTCCCCGTCTGGCAAAGCCGACTATCCCTGGGCCAAGGAGCTGGCGGACTCCCGCAACGCATCCTTGGCAGGCTGACCACCGCTTTCCAGCGGTTCCCGCTTCCTGCAAGGATGTTCCGATGCTCCCCGACGAGTACCTCGAATTGGCCAAGAAGGTCAACAACTGGGGCCGCTGGGGCCCAGATGATCAGCGCGGCACCCTGAACCTCCTCACTCCGGAAGCGATCATCCGGGGCGCCGCCTGCGTGAAGCAGGGCCGGGCGATGCCCCTCGGACTCCGGCTCTCGGAGCGGGGACCCCAGACCGGCGCGCTGCGCGGCAGGATCAATCCGATCCGAACCATGGTCGCCATCAACGAGGCGCTCTCCCCCGACCCCGACGGAGCCGCCATGAGCGACGACATGGTGGTTATGAGCCCGCAGGGAGCCACCCACTGGGATGCGTTGGCTCACGTCTCCTGCGGTGGCAAGCTCTACAACGGGTTCGACGCGTCGACCATCACAACCGCTGGCGCGACGAAGCTCGGCATCCATACCACTGGGCCTATCGTTGGACGAGGTATCCTCCTCGACGTGGCGCGGGCCGCGGGGGTGGAGTTCCTCGCAGGTGGCCACGCCCTGACCGCCGAGGACCTCGATGCGGCGGCATCCTGGGGAAGCGTAAAGGTCCACCCCGGCGACATCGTATTAGTGCGCACCGGCCACATCCGTCACTTCCACGCCGGTGACCGGGATCGCTACATGTACACCTCTCCAGGTCTTTCGATGAAGACGGTGGAATGGTTCCACGATCACGACATCGCCGCGGTTGCCACCGACACCATCGCCTTGGAGGTGTACCCCTGCGAACGGGACGACCTTTTCTTCCCGGTTCATGCGCTCCATCTGGTCGAGATGGGACTTATTCAAGGCCAGAACTTCGATCTGGAAGCCCTATCGGAGGACTGTGCGTCGGACCGGGTATTCGAGTTTCTTTTCGAAGGAACCCCTGAGCCGTTCGTGCGAGGACTTGGATCACCGGTCAATCCGGTGGCGATCAAGTAGCCCGATCATCGCCGGTCCACATCCGCCGGGTCTGCCCGCCCAGGCGCACCTCGCCAGCTCGTGACCCGCATCGTCATCCCGCTCCAGAGTGGCGGCGGCATGAGCATCCGTCGCCTTTGGCACCACTCGCCCCCATCGGAAAGTGTCGGAAGAACCTCACGAAATCTTGAGAATTCCCGGGTTTCGGCAGCATGTAGGCTTAGAGCGGCGCGTGAAAGATCTATATTCGCCGGAACTTATTTCACTGAGCGAGATGTTCGTACCACGGAGTGTCCCGACCCGAAGGGATTGGTAAAGTCCATGACTTTTCGGGCCGATGGGTGGAGAATATGGAGAGTGCAACCGCAACCGAACCCAGGGGAGGCTTTGCCGTGGACGTCGAGGGCGACCTCACGATGAGTCCGGCCGGTGGCAAAGAGACCGGCCCGCGGCGCACCGGTTTCTCTTTTTTGGGGAAGCGCAAGCCGGCGCCGTCACGAGCAGGAGGTCGGCTCGCCGTCCAGAGCCATCACCGCCTCGCTATCCATCACGGCCAGAAGCCCAAGATCGAACCGGCCCCCGGCTGCTTCCCACCCAATGCGCGCGTCCCCTTAACCGTTTTCGTGAAGGGCTGGCGTGATGCCATCCAGTGCAGCGTGGTACGCATAGACGAGAAGTCCAAGCAGATCCTCGTCGCACTACCCGATGAGCACGTAGGTCGCCACCATGCTTCGTCGGGAGACCAGGCGGTGATCGGATGGCCCGACCACGACGTCTGGCACGAGACCAAGACGGCGGTAGCCGGGAAGATCAAGCCCGGATCACGCTACATCTGGCTTCGGGTCGCCGCCGATCCGATCCACCACGAACGGCGCCGGTTCGTCCGCGCCAAGCAGGTGCGGCCGATCGCCATCCACAAGGGCCGGACACGGGTGGAGGCAACCACCATGGACATGAGCGAGGCGGCGCTGCGGATGGTGATGGACGTCGCCGAGCCGGTTCACAGCGGCGACAAGGTGCACATGATGTTCCCCACCCCGTTGCGCTTCAAGGGCCAGGAAGCGATCCCGGTGGCAATCGACGGCCACGTCTACCGCACCCGGGAGCTCGGGGAGGGCAAGGCGGGGCGCAAGGAAGTGGTCATCTTCTTCGAGAACCTGACTCCCGCACAGCAGGACTTCATCCGCGGCATCGTCTACGACCTGCACCTCAGGGACAAGCGACCCATCGACGCCGAAGAAGAATAGCCCGAGGCTCTCCCGGGCCTCTCCTCCCCCGGGCCTCACCTCTCCTCCCCTGGGCCTCACCTCTCCTCTCCCGGGCCTCACCTCTCCTCTCCCGGGCCTCACCTCTCCTCTCCCGGGCCTCACCTCTCCTCCCCTGGCAAGACGCAAGAACGCGTTCTATACTGACGTGTCGTCAGATTCGCGAAGGAGTAGGGAAATGGATCTCGGATTCTGGGCCATGGCGCGCGAGGAGCCCGGCCAGCTCGCTCTGGTGGCCCCCGACGGCACCGAGCTCAAGGCCGGCGAGCTGCTCGGGCGCGCCAATCAGGTAGCCCACGCCCTCCGGGAGCTCGGGCTCAGCGCCGGCGACGCCGTCGCCACCGTATTGCCCAACTGTGCAGAGGTATTCGAGCTCTACCTGGGTGCCCTCCAGATCGGGGTGTACCTGGTACCGATCAACCACCACCTGGTCGCCACCGAGATCTCCTATATCATCTCGGATTCCGAGGCAAAGGTCTTGGTCGGCCACGAGCGTTTCGCAGACCTCTGTGCAGCGGCGGCCGAAGAATCCGGCCTCCCCGCTTCTGGACGCCTGGCGATCGGGGAGATCGGCGGGTTCGCCTCCTTCACCGCCTTGCGCGACCGGTCCTCCTCCGACTCCCCGGCAGATCGCACGATCGGTGACGTGATGAACTACACCTCGGGCACAACCGGCAAACCGAAGGGAGTCCGGCGCCCCCTCACCGGCCAGTCGCCAGAGGACGCCGCACTCGGGCTGTCGGGCATCCTCTTCCTCTTCGGCATCCAGCCTCGCGATTCCAACGTCCACATCGTTGGATCGCCGCTCTACCACACCGCGGTTCTGCGCTTCTCGGGTGCATCCATCCACTTCGGCCACACGGTGGTGATGATGGACAAGTGGACCCCCGAGGGGATGCTCCAGCTCATCGAGCGTTACCGGGTCACCACATCCCACATGGTTCCGACCCAGTTCCACCGGCTCCTGGGACTCCCCGACGACATCCGCGCCAAGTACGACGTCTCCTCCACCCGACACATGATCCACGCTGCGGCGCCCTGCCCGGTCGACACTAAGCGGAAGATGATCGATTGGTGGGGACGCTCCATCGACGAGTACTACGCGGCGAGCGAGGGGGGCGGAACGGTGGTCGGAACCGACGAATGGCTCACCAAGCCGGGAACCGTAGGCAAAGCCTGGCCGATTTCGGAGATCGCCATCTTCGACGACGCAGGCAATCGCCTGGAAGAGCCGGGGACGATCGGCACGGTGTACATGTCCATGTCGACCGGCGACTTCGAGTACCACAAGGACAAGGAGAAGACGAAGTCCAACCGGATCGGCAAATTCTTCACGGTCGGCGACATCGGATACCTGGACGAGGACGGGTTCCTATTCCTCTGCGACCGTAAGACCGACATGATCATCTCGGGAGGCGCGAATATATATCCTGCTGAGATTGAAGCCGTCCTGCTGGCCCACCCAAAGGTGGGCGACGCGGCGGTCTTCGGGATTCCCCACGAGGACTGGGGTGAGGAGGTCAAAGCGGTGATCGAACCGACCGAAGGCGCCGACCCCTCGGACGCGCTTGCTGCCGATATCATCTCCTTCTGCGCCGACAAGCTGGCCAAGTTCAAGACTCCCAAGACCATCGACTTCATCGAAGAAATGCCCCGGGACCCCAACGGGAAGCTCTACAAGCGGAAGCTGCGCGACCCATATTGGGAGGGCCGGGAGCGGGCGATCTAGCTGCCGCCCTCTGCTGCCGGGTGGGAACCGGTGGTGATCTCTTCGAACTTCTCGCGGTCCACCATCACGAATATCCCCTCCGCCTCGGCGCACAGGCGCTCCCCGGCCCACAGGCTGGCCTTCGCGTGCACGGTACGCCCGCTGGGGGGGAGGGATCGTGCCTCGAAACGCAGGTCGGTGTAGAGAGGAGTGGTCGACCGGTATCGGACGGTGAGCTTCGCGGTGAGCCCGCCGTTGCCTGCCGCCATATTGACCGCACCAAGCAACTCGTCGAAGAATTCGGCGATCACCCCCCCGTGGACGCACCCGGGAGGACCCTGGTAGGCAACGCCGAAGCGCGCGGTGCCGGAAATGCCCTCCGGGTGGAATTCGAACGCCACCGGAGGAGCCATCGGGTTGAACACCCCGACCATGGGGCTGAAGGGAAAGAATCCCTCGGAGGCAAATTCTCCTTGTGATGTCGGGAATACCGGCTTCCATTCGGGCATCCCTTCCCCAAGGAGGCGGGCAGCTTCTTCGAGCAGATCGGCCACCCGGTCAACGGTCTCGGCCGGAGCGACAGAGCGAGGAAGGAACTCGATGAGGAGGCGGGTGGAGTCGGCGAGGCGGCGCATACTGCCCGCCGGAACACCGCGGCGTGTGGGCTCCTCCCCGGGAACGGTCAGTCGCCTTCCAAGGTGATCGCCTGCTTGGGGCAACTGCGCACCGCCTTCTCCACCTTCTCCCGTAGCTCTTCTGGCGGGTTCTCCATGAGCAGGTAGAGAAAATCGTCGTCGCGTACCTCGAACACCTCGGGTGCAGCAGCCATGCAGAGCGCATTTGACTCGCACACGTCGAAGTCGACCACAACTCTCATAACGAGAACAGGTTACAGAGGAAGGCGTGCGGCAGCCAACCCCCTATATCCTCGTCACAGTTGCAGCCTCCCCATGGCCAGCCTCGCCGCCGGTCCTTCACAGTTGCAGCCTCCCCATGGCCAGCCTCGCCGCCAACTGCCCGACTAATCCGTCGAGAGTCTGTGCGCACCTGGCGAAGTCCTCCACATCTCCACCAGCCGGGTCGTCCACGTCCTCCCACCCTTCGATTCCGATCTGACCGAGGCGAAGCTCGGCCAGCCTGTCAGGCAGGGAAACCAAATGTCCCGCCTCCAGATCACGGGCTAGCCGGCGAATGGTAGCTGTCTTGGCCGCCACCTGGGGGAACTCACGACGGACGTAGCCAACGTGCTCTCCTGCCATACAGAGGACCAGGTCGGACGCCTCGACATCGTGCCTATTCACCTGGTGGCTTCGGTGAAAGTTGAGACGGGTTGTGAGATCGGGCCGGATCACTTGCAGGCCCAGGCGGGTTCGCCAGGAAACCGGCTGGCCCTCCACCACGTGGGTACCTGCCGAGCGGACATTGGCGCCTGAGAGTGCGTCGGCGAGCAAGACCTGCGCCATCGGGGACCGGGCGGCATTTCCGGTGCACAGACAGAGGATGGTGGGCTCGTACATCACCCGCTCCAGAATCGCCTCCCGTTCATCCCGACGGAGCACCCTGGGGCGCGGGCGCTCGGGGTCTGGGTTGATCGGGGTTCCGGGCAGGGTCACCCGACCACGTTTGCGCAGTTGCCCGAGCAGTGGCAACCGGGCGCCCACAGCCAACATGGCAACCAGCCCTTGTTTGCGCAACCGTCCAGGTGGTGGCAACCTGCCCTGGTGCTTCCCCGGCTATTGGCTACCGACCTCGACGGTACCATCGTCGGCCAGGACGGGACGATCTCAGAGCGAACGGTTGCCGCATTGGTCTCCCTGGTGGATCTGGGAGTCCGGGTGGTATTCGCAACCGGAAGACCCCCCCGCTGGATCTACCCGGTGGTGGAAGCAACTGGGATCACCGGCCCGGTGATCTGCTCCAACGGAGCCCAGGTCTACGACACGGCTTCCGACCAGATCCTTGTGGAGCACGTGCTGGAGGAATCCGCAGGCAAGGGCATTGCGGCCGACCTCCGGCACCGATTTCCCGATGCTGCTTTTGCAGTCGAGATCGGGACCGGATTCGGTCACGAGCCAGATTTCGCTCCAGGGTGGGACCCACCGGCAGGGTCCCTGGTGGGTACCGTCGACCAGCTCCTGGCGGGGCCGGTGGTCAAGCTGATGGCGCGGTGCCCGGAGTCCGACCCAGACGAGCTGCTCTTCCTCGCCCGCCAGATCATCGGTGATCGGGCAACGGTGACCCGGTCCATCGGGATCAGCCTGGTGGAAGTGTGTCGGCGAGGGATCGACAAGGCCACCACCCTCGCCACCCTGGCCGCTGGTTGGGGTATCGACGCCCCGGACGTCCTCGCCTTCGGCGACCAGGCCAATGATGCGGCCATGCTTGCCTGGGCGGGCCGCTCGGTGGCGGTCGCCAACGCGCATGCCGAGGCGATTGACGCTGCGTCCGAAACCACCGCCTCGGTCGAGGAGGACGGGGTAGCGCAGGTCATCGAGAAGTTGATCACCTCCGGGGTGAGGTCTTCCTCTTACACCGCCGGCGCCCCTCCGGTCTGACCTACTGCCGGTCCACCAAAGGTGGCGTCCCCAAAGGAGAAGACCCCTCCTGACTGAGTTGCCGCGATGTATCCGGAGGCGCTGGAAGTGGCGGCGTCTACCCGTCACCGGGTAGCAATACCGGGTATACTAGTGAAAATGGCCAAGGTGATGGTGTCACTTCCCGACGACCTACTCGAAGCGGTCGATGTCGAGGCGGATCGCCGAGGAACCACTCGGAGCGGGCTCTTGCGTGAGCTTGCCGAAGAGATGTTGCGACGTCGGAGCATTCGCCGTGCTGAGCGAATGGCTGAGGTCGATGCCATGGACAGACCTGTGGCTGGCCACGGAGGTGGGGTGGCTGAACTGATCAAGACGACCCGGCCTGAGCGTTGAGCCTCTGGTTCGTGGATGCCAGCGTCCTGCTGGCAAGTGAGGATGCAGACGACGAGAATCATCGAGATGCCCGTCGATTGCTCGGAGGCGGCGATTCACTGGCGACTCTGGACCTCGCATTCTACGAGGTGGCCAACGTGGCAGTGCGCGCGTGGCGCGACCACTCAGCGGCCCATCGGTTGCGCGAGCGCGTGGCCGCCGTCGGCAGCGACGGCGGGATCGTCCGCGTCGAGCCTTCGCTCCTCACGGACGCGGTGACCATTGCCGAGGAGCAAGGCATCTCGGTCTACGACGCCGCCTACGTGGCAGCGGCTCGTGCCTCAGACGGCCACCTCGTGAGCTGCGACGTAAGCGACCTTGTGTCACGAGGGCTCGCCCTCCTCCCCCGCGACACTTCCCCCGGCCAACTTGGCTAGCTGACGACAGTCAACTTCTCGGCCCCGAATGGCCGAGCTTGCAAATCACCGGCGGTTGGCGGGCCGTTCGGCCTCATCGTGTGATCCCGATCCGCCAGGGGACCGATCTCGGCGCTGGCATGACCGCTAGCGTTTTGGAGAAGGCAGGACTGCGGAGGCCAAGATGAGCGAGTACACGGTGATCATCGAAGAAGCCGACGGGAACCTGTCGGGCTACGTGCCGGACCTGCCGGTGTGCGGCTCGGTCGGGGCGACCGAGGAGGAGCTGATCGCCAACATCCAAGAAGCCATCGAGCTCCACCTACAGTCCCTGCGAGAGCACGGAGAGCCCACCCCGGTCCATTCCACGCGGGTGCGATCGATCCAAGTCGCCTGAGTGCATCCGGCTGACTCGTTCACCCCCCAGCCCTATATGAGCCACCCGAAAACTCCCGGCGGGAGTGAAGACACAGTCTTCCGCGGAAGATTCCGGTCGGCTTCCCTCCTACACCGCAGACACTCCGAAAGGCTCAAACCGCCGCCGATCCAGCGGTCTCACCGACCGCCGAGCCTTGAAAGGCAGCGTCGCCGAAGGAGAAGACTCCTCCGTCGGAACCGATGAGCCAGTATCCTTTGCCATCGGGACTGGGTTGGATGGACACGATGGGAGCCGACAAGGTGTTGCAGCCCGAATCGGGGGACTCGCATCCTCCGAGGACGGAAGCCCCCCCGAAGGAGTAGACGGTGCCGTCAGCCGACACCTCCCAGTAACCCCCTCCTCCTCCGGCAGCGATTCCCACAACGGGTGTTCCCGGATGGTCGGCATTGGCCGAGCCCGCATAGGTTGCGTCCCCGAAGGCGAACACACCTCCATCGGAACCCACCAGCCAGTAGCCCTTTGCGTCGGGAGTGGGAGCCATTGCAGTCACCGGCGCAGCCAACTGCACCGCATTGGAGCCGCCGGGAGGAAGGGAAGGGTTGAGCTGGCTGGGATTGCCGTAGAAGGTGGCATCGCCGAATGAGAACACTCCTCCGTCTCGGGCCACCAGCCAGTAGCCCTTTGCATCGGGGGTTCCCTGGATGCCCACCACCGGCTGGGCGGGAGTGACCCCGATCCAGCCGGGTCCTGGATCCAGCGATCCCAAGAAGGGGGCATTGCCGAAGGTGTACACACCTCCTGTCGACGAGGTGAGCCAATAGCCATCCCCGTTGGTTGTCAAGGCGGCCCCGACGACCGAACCATCGGTAGTCGCCCCAGTGGACGTGACCGAACCGTCATTGGCGACCGTACCGAAGGTGGACACACTTCCTGCCTGAGTTGCCACGATGTATCCGGGATTGGCCGAGCAGTTGGGGGGTGTGCCGGACTGTCCAGCCGGACAGGTCGGCGGGGTTGTTGTTGGCGTTGTAGTGGGTGGAGGGGTTGTTGGCGTGGTGGTGGGTGGAGGGGTTGTGGTCGGCGTGGTGGGGGGGGTCAAGGTGGGAGGTGTGGTCGGCGTGGTGGTGGGTGGAGCTGAGCCGACGGTGACGGTGACTGGCGACGAGGTCGAGGGGGAAAAGAAGCTGGTGCCGTTGAAGGCGGCGGTGAGCTGATACGACCCGGCGGTGGCAAAGCTGGTGGTGCACGAAACGGTACCACCGTTCAGGGGAATATCGGTGCAGGAGGGGATGGCAGTTCCGTTGGAAGAAATAGTGACCGTGCCCGACGGACTACCCGATCCCGAGGTCACAGTAGTGACGAGGGTCACACTGCCACCGGGGCTGATTGTCTCCGGTGACGCCGTAAGGGTGGTGGAGGTCGGCGTGGGGGAAATCGGCGGGGGGGAGGAAGGAGGGGCAACCATTGGGGTGACGAACACCGAACCGATCGTGCAGGCATTCGAGCCGCTCGTCGCACCGGTCTGGTCGGTCTGGGGGCACAGCGCGGTAAGGGTCCCGTTGACGGTGACCGAAGTCGGATTGGAAATGGCACCGACGGCAGCACTGCCGGAGGTGGGCTTCAGGGTATCGGTGGTCCCTCCATTGTTGGCGAGGGAGCCGAGATCGGACGATACCGTCGAGGAGGTGACGTCCCCGGTAGAACCCGACGTGCAGCCGTTGGAGCCAGGGACCGCGTTATAACCGTCGTCGGTGACGCCTTCGCAACCCGATGAGGCACTGCTGGCGAACATCGAGCCTGCTACGAACGCACTTCCACCAGTTACCGCTATATCGTCGTCGGAGCCACCAGCGACATTCCCCGAAAAACTGGACCCTACCACTACCATCGTTCCGGCGATGCCGCGCAGGGCGCCCCCCACGTAGCTGAGGCCACCGGTGGAGTTGCCCGAAAAGGTCGAATCGGAAACGGTGAGGGCGGTCCCGTCGAGGAATATGGCGCCTCCCCCCCAATTGGGATGGGGTGTCCCACTGGTCTCGGTGTTATTGGAGAAGGTGGAATCCGAGACCGTAAGTGTTCCGTAGTCGGCGATACCGCCGCCCCCGACGTAACCGCGCGGACCCGTACACGACGTATTGCAATTACCGTTCTCCACGGTCACCCCCGACAGGGTGAGGGTGAGGTTGGGCCCGAGGTTCATCACCTGGGCTGTGGTGCCGCCGTCGAGGTCCACGGTCGCGCCGGACACCGCCTGAATGGTGAGAGTCTGTGCGGAGCCGGGATTGATGGTGATGGGCATGCCCGAGGCTCCCACCGCCAAGCTAGTGTAGTCACCAGCTTCGAGATCGATCGTGTCGCCGTTGCCAGCGAGCGACAGCGCCTCGTCGAGAGTACACGGCGATCCCGAGGTACATGAACTGCCCGAACCGGTGGGAGACGCGAAATAAGTTGTCGCCCCCGCCGCAGGACCGGCGGTCACCAGTACGGCGCCCAACGAGGCGAGCAGGCCGGCGGTGATGGTGCCGACTGTGGCAAGCACCGCCCCTCTTCTCGTCGCGCCAGGCGAAAATGTACGCAGAGCCATCGTCCAGATCCCTTCCTTTTCCCTAATCCCATCCTGACCACAATGCCGGTTGCCCGGTAAACCCCGCCCCCCCGTGACGGGCACCGCCTGCAGCGAATGCGCCGGCTCCTTTGTCGCCGGACGAGGGCGACCCTCGAGGGCTGCCCGCCGGCGGGGACGGTGGCGCCATTGAACCAGGGCTACCGTTAAAGAATCGTTTAACTGCAGGTCAACATGGTCGAAATTGGGCGGGAAGTGTACCCTGGCCCAGTGGGATCGCGAACCTCTATCGCAAACGGCGCGACGGTCGATCTCGCTCTTTTGGGAGGACTCACTGCGACTAGCAACGGGCGAGCCATCCGATTCCGCCTGTCCAGGTCGGCCGCGCTTCTCGCCTATCTCGCCCTCGCCCCGGCTCCTCCGTCGCGATCGACTCTAGCCACCCTCCTGTGGAGCGAGGTAGCCGAGGACCGGGCGAGAACGAACCTGCGGGTCGTGCTCACCGAGCTGCGAGCCTTGCTGGGAGACCACCTGGTCGCCGACCGAGCCTGCGTGGGCTTGTCGCCCGGCGCGGTGACCAGCGACGTAGCGACGTTCGAGGCGAAAGTGGCCCGCGGGGACCTCGACGCAGCGATCGCGACGTGTTCAGGACCCTTCCTCGAAGGCTTTCACGTCTCGTCGGCTCCGGTCTTCGACGAGTGGGTGGATGCCACCCGGGACCGGCTCGTCCTGCTCGAGTCGGCCGTCCTGGAGCAGATCGCCCGGCGCTGCCGCTATCGCGGGGCCTGGAAAGAGGCCGCCGGCATGCTGGCCCGCCTGGTTCGCCGCCAACCTTACGACGAAAGCCACCGCCGCCTCCTCATGGATACTCTTGCGCAAGCCGGGACACCCCACGCGGCTCTCGCCGAATACCGCCGCCTGCTCTGGTTCCTTGGTTCCGAAGGCACAGGAGATCCGGAAGCGGCCACCGCGAATCTCGCCGCGTCGATCGCCTCGACTCTTGCCGCCGGCAGGGTACCTTCCGCCCGAAGTTCATCTGTTGTGGCCCCGAGCACGCCGCTGTTCGGTCGTGATGGCGAGCTCCACCTGATCGAGAGGCTGCTCTCGGATCCTTGCCAGCGCCTCGTCACCCTGACAGGCATAGGAGGGGTTGGAAAGACACGTCTGGCCCAGGAGATCGCCCGGCGCGCATCGACTCGGTACGCTGCAGGCACCGGGACCGTTGCACCGTTGCAGTCGGCTGCGCTGTCGCATTTCGCTGCTCGAGGCACCAGCGAGCCCCCGGAGGGAGGGCGCGAGGTTGCCTTCGTTCAATTGGCGAGCATCGAGTCCGCCGATTACATCGCCTCGTCGATCGTGGCCGCCCTGGGGGTCACTCTTTCCGGGATGAAGCCCGCTGCCCGCGAGGTGGCCGCCTTGGTCGGCGAGCACCCCCTTCTCCTCGTGGCCGACAACATGGAGCACCTCCTTGCCGGCGGGGCCAGCCTCATCGCCACCCTGCTTGATTCCTGCCCGCGCCTCACTGTCCTGGCCACCAGCCGTTCTCCGCTGCATCTCCCATCCGAGCGAGTCGTCGTGTTGCGCCCTTTTCCCGTTCTGCCTCCGGGAAGCGGCATCGATGCGTTGCGATCGGATCCCGCGGTCGCCCTCTTCGTCGAACATGTGACCCGGCGAGGGGTGCGGCACGGACTCGACGATCTCGAGCCGATCGCCCGGATCTGCGCCTCCTGCGACGGGATACCGCTGGCGATCGAGCTGTCCGCGGCGCGGGTGGGCGTGCAGCCGCTGGCGACCGAACTGTCCGCCGGTCGGGTGAGCATGGTGCCGCCCTCGGAACCGCAGGATCTAGCGGGCGTGCTGCCGCCTTCGGGCATACAAGATCGAACCGGCCGCCACAGCTCCCTCCAAGCCTGCCTGGCCTGGAGCTACGACCTGCTCCCGCAGCAGGCACAAGAGCTGTTTATCGCAAGCGGGGTCTTTCGCGGTGGGGTTCCGGTGGGGGCGCTCCAGGCCGTGACGGAATCTAACAATGTTGCGAGGGTGGGTGATTTCCACTCATCACTTCACGCGCTGGTCGAGTCGGGCCTGGTCGAGGTAGAGGACGGTCCCAGCGGCACGCGACTATCCATACTCGAAACGACCCGCGCATTCGCCTGTCAACTCGCCGGCGAAGGCGGGCGCCTCGCGTTGTGCAGCCGCCATGCAGCGCATTTCCTGGCGCTGGCCGAAGAGACCGACCCGCTCCTCAAGGGCTCCGGCCAGCTCGACGCCCTCGAGGTCCTGCGTGCAGAGCTCTCCAATCTGCGTGCGGCATTGGCGTTCTTCGATGAATCTGGCGATGGCGAAGGGCTTGCCCGCTTGGCAGTCGCCCTGCATTGGTTCTTCGTCCTGACCGGTGGGCTCTATGAGGCCCGAGGTTTGCTCGAGTGTGCCCTCCAGAGACCGCCGACGCCTCTCAATGCGGCGCGCACACAGCTCGCCCTCGTCGACGTCCGCATTCGTCACCGCGACGTGGAGGGGATCGGCGAGATCCTATGCAAGCTGGACCGGGAGTTCGCCGACGGCGGTGACGAGTGCCGCCGGGTGATCTGCGCATACCTACGGGGGCGGCTTTTCGTCCAGAGCGAGAGCGATGCCCGTTCTTTCGGGGACCATTCACCCGCCTGGCGCGATGCCGTCGCCGTGCAGCAGAAGGCCATTGCCGGTTTCGAGCGCCTCGGCGAGGCCTGGCTCGCGGCACGTACCCGGGCCGACCTCGCCCACCTCTATATCCTTGCACGAGATTTCGCAATGGCTCGCGAGCTCGCCGATCACGCAAACGAAACCTTCACCCGTTTGGGCGACGGGAGAAGCGCTGCGATGGCCCTCGTCACTGCCGGCATCGCGTCCAGCGAAGCGGGCGACCTTGCCACGGCGATCGGCATGTACCAGCGGGCATTCGTCGACCTTCGCCGTTTCGGCGATGTCAACCAGGCCCACGGTTGCCTGTCTGCGCTGGCCTGTGCGCTGGTCAATGCGGGAGATGCGGCCACCGCCGCCCGCTACTTCGGCGCCACGTCGGCAATAAGGAAGGCGACCGGGATAACCACGCTGAAGGCGTACGGCGAGATCATCTCCGCCCTCGTCGACAAGGCGCGCTCATCATTGGGGCGCGACGAGTGGAATCGCGCCTTCGAAGAGGGTCTTCGCTGCGGAATCAACGTGGTGATCTAACCAGCATGGTGCAGAGCCCTTCCTCTTCCCTTGCCCTCGAATCCCCGTCCGCCCCGTTTCGCGGCACCAGTAAGAATGCGTCGTCAGGAGTCCGGATGCTACGAGCGTTTGGCAGAACACTCCTTGCGGTATGAGGCTCCCACCTGCACCGGCACTCTCAGTGGTATCGGGTCCGACTTTCAGGTATGGTGCATCCGTGTCCATCAGCTCCCACGCAGCTAACCCGGAACGACCCCACCATCTCCGGCCGGTGGGCGACGGGGAGATCGGAGTCCATCCAGACGTCGAGCCGCTGGCCTTCCTGCTGGGAACCTGGCAGGGCGAGGGCACAGGCGAATACCCCACCATTTCCCCTTTTGCCTATGGGGAAGAGATCGTCCTCACTCACAATGCCAAGCCCTACCTGGTGTACTCCCAGCAGACTTGGAGCCTGGAGGACGGGTCGCCGATGCACTCGGAGACCGGCTACCTGCGCCTGTGTGGCCCTGCCCCCCGTCGGGTCGAGGCGGTGATCGCCCACGCAACCGGTTTGGTCGAGATCTCGGAGGGCATCCTCGAGGCAGGCAAGATCGAGCTTGTCTCGACCACGGTGAACGGAACCTCGACTGCCAAGAACGTCACGGCTGTCGGGCGGAGCATCCTGGTCGACGGGGAAGTCCTTCGATACCGGTTGCGCATGGCGGCCGGTGGTCTCCCCGCCCACCACCACCTGTCGGCCGAGCTGGTCAAAGTCGTTTAGCCCGGCCCGCCGGGATGGGCAGGGAGGACTAGAACCGGTTACACTTCGCGGTCGGGTTGCGAAGTCGTTGGTCCGAGGATCTGGGGTCGCATGTCACACGTCACCGGTAAGTAGCGTGCAAAGTCTTCGTGGGTTCACGATGGTGCGCCGATACGCAGCATCCGCTGCTGTTCTCGGCGCGCTGGCCCTCGCCCTCCTCTTCGTCCCATCGGTGTCGTCCTCCACCGGTCCGGCCACATCCGGGCAGGGAGGAAGCTGGTCATTGCCGGCAGGGATCACTCCACCGGCGGCTCCCGGAACCCCGGGGCTCACCGTGGGCGGAGTGAAGTGCGGGCCCGGAATCCGCCAGGTCCCCTGGTCGGCTTACGCTCCAGAGTGCGTGCCCGCATGGCACGGGCAGAACGGGGGAGCCACCTCGCCGGGTGTCAGCCGGTCCACGATCACCATCACCTACCGGCTCTTCTCCTCCCGCCAGCTTCAGGTCATCTATTCGATGATCCCTTCGTCGATGATCGGGACCACCACCGAGCAGATCAACGCCCTCCGTTCAGAAATCAAGGTCTTCAACAAGAATTTCGAACTCTATGGACGCCAGGTGGTGTTGAAACCGTTCCAGGGACAGGGGGACTTTCTGCAGGAGATGACCGGAGGTGGCATGGCCCAGGCGGAAGCTGACGCCGCCACTGCACAAGATCTCGGTGCTTTTGCCGACATGTCGATGTCCGCGGGAAGCGAGTATTACGACCGCTCCCTGATGAGCAAGCACATCATCACCTTCCCCCTGTCCTTCGTGCAGACCTCGGAGGCCACCCGGCAGGAGCAGCCTTACGCGTACACGCAAGGTCCCGACTGCACCAAGTTGAATACCGCTATTGCGGCACTCGCCGGCCGGACCATGGTCGGGTTTAAGGCGACCTTCGCGGGAGACACCTCGCTGCAATCGAAGGTGCGCTCGTTCGGGCTGGTGAACAACATCGATCCCGTAGAAGTGAGCTGTGCCGACGGGCTCATTTCTGACTTGGCAACGTACGGTATCCACCTCGCCAACCGCTCCCAGTACAACTACTCGGCATCGTCTGCGATCGAGCAGTTCACCACCATTGTGGAAAGGATGAAGGAGTTGGGAGTCACAACGATCATCGACGACACCGCCGACCCGATAACCCCCGGCCTCTTGATGTCGATAGCGAGCTCGATTGGCTACCACCCGGAATGGATCCTTGTATCCACCGACGTCGGCGGCTTCGAGAATGCCGAGTTGTCGCTCCGGGCATTCGACAGGGAGGCACCCGCCGAGATGACCCACATGCTCGCGGTGGGCCTGGTTTCGGAGCCTGCGACCAGTCAGGAGGACTACAAGGTGGTGCAGATGGCGGCGACCGGTCAGAAGCCACTGCCCAGCTACACCCTCGGGTGGACGTACGCTCCGGTCGTTCTCTTCTTCTCGGCCCTTCAGCAAGCGGGGCCCGATCTCACCCCACAGACCTTCGATCGAGGATTCCACTCGCTGATGGATTCCAAGCCCAATGGGATGTTCGGTCAGTGGACCTTCGGGAACGATTTAGCAGATCCGGCATCCACTTTCCAGATCGTCCACTGGGACCCCACCGCGATATCCAACCTCGATGGGGCTCGTGGTGCCCTGGTGGCATGCAACCGGGGCCAGCACTACTCATACCAGCGCGCCGCGACACAGATCCCGCACGACATGCTTGACTGCGGCTAGCACTCCTGCGGCTCACCCCGGTTTCCAGTGCCCCTTTGGCCACCTCGCCGGTGGCCCGCTCCCCCGGTTTCTAAGGAATTGTGACTATCTGAAAACCTTCGACGTAGGTGCCGTCGGGCAGGCCCTGCTGGGCTGCCATGCGGGATAGCCACCCTTTCACGGTCTGCTCCAGAGCGGGCGGGTCGGTGATCTGGGTTGCGTGGCATTGCAGCGCATTGATCTTCCGGTCGACGGTGGCGGTGACGTCCACGTAGTGGGACATCCGGGGGGAGGCCATCATCCAGACCTCGGGGACCGTCCATGGCTCCAGCCCCTCCTTTTCCAGCAGGTCCGGAAAGGCAAAAGGATTCCGCGCGTCTGGATAGACCGCCGCGAGGCACGCCTCCCCCGCCGCCAGGTGGTCGGGGTGGCTCGCCTGGATCCGCTCCCACCACCTCTCCGGCGACTGGCAGACCACCCGGTCCGGCCGCACCTGTCGGATCACTCGGGAGATGTCGCGGCGCAGGTCCATAGTCACCTGGAGAGCGCCGTCTGGATAACCGAGAAAACGCACTTCGTCGACCCCGACCAGCTTGGCCGCGGCCCTTTGCTCTGATTCGCGCAATCGGGCCATTTCGTCCCGGGGAATCGATCGGTCGGATCCGCCGGCCGCGCCGTCGGTGACGATGCAGTAGGTCACCTGCGCTCCTGCTTCGGTCCACGAGGCGATGGTGCCTCCGCAGCCGAAATCCACGTCGTCGGGGTGAGCGAGAACCGCCAGAGCGCGGGTCGGGGGGCAAGGAGCGGGTTCCATGGAGGTCGATGGTAGCGGCCGCTTCTACCACCATCGGAACAGCAGTCCCTCCGCGAGCAGCTCATCCGGGAGGGGCTACTCATCCCCAGCAAAAAGGATCCGTTCGCGCCGATGCGGCTGCCCGAACCGATGCCGTTGCCCCCTGGTTCGCCCTCCACCCAGGAAATCCTGGACAAGGCGAGGGAGGAGAGGTTCCCATGATCTATCTGGACACGTCGGCATTGATGAAGCTCGTCATTCGCGAACGAGAGTCAATGATTCTGCGTGAGTGGCTCACGGCAGATTCGCAGCGGCTAAAGGTCACCAGTGATCTGGGCCGGGTCGATATGTTCCGGGCTTGCCAGCGGGCCGATCCTCAGTGTCTCGCGATCGCCCAGCAGATGCTCGCGGAGTTCGAGACGATCACGATCGCTCCTCGGGTGGTCGAGCGGGCGATCGACGTCGGGCAGCCGTCGCTCCGCACCCTCGACGCCATCCACCTGGCCAGTGCGATGACCCTGCGCGGGTATCTCAGTGCGTTCGTCGCATATGACCAACGACTCGCCGAAGCGGCGCTGGCCGAGGGGTTGCCCGTGGTTGCTCCGGGCTGAGATCCATCGGGCCTGAGCGCCCCGGCCGACTGAAAATCCTGGATGGCGCCCTTTTCCCAAAACCCGACCTGCCAGGTCGACTTTTGCCGGCGAACTAGCTAGGATGTCAGGCGACCGCTGATTCCAGCACGAAAGAGGTAATTGACAATGGCTCTGCAGCTTGGCGACGAGGCCCCGGATTTCGAGGCCGAGACCACCGACGGCACCATCCGCTTCCACGAGTGGCTGGGGGACTCCTGGGGGGTCCTCTTCTCCCACCCCAAGGACTTCACCCCAGTATGCACCACCGAGCTGGGCTACACCGCCAAGCTCAAACCAGATTTCGACCGGCGCAACGTCAAGGTGATCGGCCTGTCGGTCGACACGGTGGCCGACCACAACGAATGGGCCAAGGACATCGAAGAGACCCAGGGACAGGAAGTCAACTTTCCGATGATCGGCGATCCGGATAAGAAGGTTGCCGAGCTGTACGGGATGATCCACCCCAAGTCGCTCGACTCGCTAACGGTGCGCTCGGTCTTCATCATCGGCCCGGACAAGAAGATCAAATTGACCATCACCTACCCGGCTTCGACAGGCCGCAACTTCGACGAGATCCTCCGGGTGATCGACTCCCTCCAACTCACCGCCAACTACCAGGTGTCCACCCCGGTCAACTGGGTCTACGGCGGGGACGTGGTGATCGCACCCTCCATCCCCGACGAGGAGGCCAAGGTCAAGTTCCCCAAGGGCTTCAACACCCTGAAGCCCTATCTACGACTGACTCCCCAGCCCAACAAGTAGCAACTAATCCGAACCGCCGACCCCGGTACGCGCCTGGTGCCGGGGTCGGCGCCGGTTCAGGCTCTGAACATCTGCTGCCGGAAATAGACCAGCTCGGCAACACTCTCCTTGATATCGTCCATCGCTCGGTGAGTTTCCGCTTTGGCTGGCGCTGCCGCCAGGACATCCGGGTACCACCGGCGGCACAGCTCCTTCACCGTCGAGACGTCGACCGATCGGTAGTGGAGATGCTCCTCGATCTCTGGCAGATACCGGAGCAGGAACCGGCGGTCTTGTCCGATCGAGTTGCCCGCGAGCGGAACGGATCGAGGTTCCGGCACGTGATTCTTGATGAATTCGAGGGTCATGTCGCCTGCATCGACCAGAGAGACCTTCGAAGTCCGAATCTCGTCGAGCAATCCGCTCTTGGTGTGCATCTTCACAACGTAGGGATCCATGGCAGCCAGTTTCTCCTCCGGGGCCCTGACTACCAGGTCGGGACCTTCCGCCACGATGGTGAGGTCGTCGTCGGTCACCAGGGTCGCGATCTCGACGATGACGTCGACCTGCGGGTCGAGCCCGGTCATCTCAAGATCCATCCAAACGAGCATTCCGGCATCCTAGGCGCCGCCGGAGCGTTTCCGGTAAGCAGAGCACAGCTAGAGCCATAGCGGTGCCGGCAAGCAAAGTGGGCGCCGCAGGTACGAAGAGTCTCTGGCCGTTAGCCTTGCGCCGTGGAATCGGCACCGCTCAGCGTCCCCGTCACCCTCCTCGATCCGAAAATATCCCTCCCCTCCTATGCGCGGGACGGCGACGCGGGAGCCGACCTGGTCGCCCGCGAAGAAGCGACCCTCGCACCGGGGGGCGGTCGGGCACTTGTTCCCACCGGAGTCGCTCTGGCACTTCCGCCCGGCTACGCGGGATTCATCCAGCCTCGAAGCGGTCTCGCCGCCCGCCATGGAGTCACCTGCCTCAACACGCCCGGCCTGATCGATTCGGGCTACCGGGGTGAGATCTGTGTGCTTCTGGTCAACCTGGATCCGGTCACGCCGTACGAGGTCCGCCCGGGGGATCGGATCGCCCAGTTGGTCGTACAGCGGGTGGAGCGGTGCTCATACGAGCAGGTCCCCAGCCTGCCCCCCAGCGAGCGGGGCGGTGGTGGTTTCGGCCATACAGGAATTTGAGCAAAACGAAATGGTTTCTTTTCTCTCTGATTGTACGCTCTAATCGCCTTACGATATACAACTTTTGGGCCTGTGATATCACGGAAGTAGTCCCTCTACCAGGTATTTTATGAGTCTCACCACTCAATGTGGTGAGCCAGTTGCACTCAGGATGCGCACTATCGCGAGCGCGTTTCGACACATGAATTTCACAAAAAGTTTGTCCTATGACCCTGGTATTCTGGAATGCGATCGCTCAGAATGGAGGGCGACACGACCGGCAGCCGGTGATTTCGGGTTGAGCCATCCAGGAGGGGACGGTGACAGCCGCAGGGAGCAACGGCGGCTGGGCACATGCCATGACCACCGGAACACGACCAGGAAGGATGCAGAGACCGTGCAGAGGCTGAGTGGACTCGATGCAACCATGCTGTACCTGGAGACGCCCTCCGTCCACATGCACGTGGGCGGCGCTTTCGTCTTCGACGGGAACGACCTGGACAGGTCGCCCTACGATGCGATGCGGGAGCTGATCGAGAGCCGCCTGCACCTGATCCCCCCCTTCCGGCGGCGTCTGGTGGGGGTCCCCTTCGGCATCCACCACCCGCTGTGGATCGAGGATCCCGACTTCCAGCTCTCCTACCATCTGCGCCGCGCGGCATTGCCGGCCCCGGGCGGAGAGCACGAGCTGGCACTGTTCGCCGGTGAAGTGATGGGCCGCCAGCTCGACCGGGCACGGCCGCTCTGGGAGTCCTACGTGGTGGAGGGACTGCGGGACGGAATGTTCGCCTTCATTACCAAGACCCACCACGCGGCCATCGACGGGGTTTCCGGCGCAGAGCTTGCGGTCAACCTCCTCGACCTGTGCCCCGAGGTCGTCCAGGTTCCTCCCCCCGAGCAGGCCTGGACCCCCGATCGGGTGCCCTCCGATTTCGAGATGTTGAGCCACGCGATGTCTTCGCTCTCGCGCCAGCCGTTGTCCGCGGTCAAGTCCCTCCGCCGGACCGTGGAGATGACGCTCAACATGCGCGAGCGCAACCGGCAACCCGGAGTCGTCCCGCCACCGGGTCCCTTCTCGGCGCCCCGGTGCTCGTTGAACGCCACCATCAGCCCCCACCGCAAGGCTGCTTTTACCGATGTCTCCCTCGACGACGTCAAGCTGATCAAGAACGTGTTCGGTGGAACGGTCAACGACGTGGTCCTGGCGCTGGTGGCCGGCGCACTGCGCACCCATTTCGAGGAAAAGGGCGAGTACCTGGACGAGTCACTGATCGCTGCGGTGCCGATCTCGGTCCGGACCGAGGACCAGCGAGGCACCCTGGGCAACAAGATCTCCTCGATGCTGGCCTCTTTGGCCACCACCATCGACGATCCGGTCAAGCGATACCAGGTGATCTGCGACGGCACCCGCGCTGCCAAGGAACAGGAGCAGGCCATCGGTGCTGCCACCCTCACCGAATGGGCAGAATATGCCTCGCCTGCCATCGCAGGCCGTGCGGCACGGATCATGTCCAACATGCGGGTGTTCGACAAGGTGCGTCCGCTCTTCAATGTGACGGTCTCCAACATTCCGGGTCCCAATTTCCCGCTCTTTTCGGCGGGTGCCCGCATGGTGGCGATGTACCCGATGGGGCCCTTGATGGACGGTATCGGGCTGAACGCGACCGTAATGAGCTACATGGGACGGATGTATTTCGGCCTGATCTCCTGCTGGGAGACGGTGCCCGAAGTCGAGAAGATCGCCGGTTACCTCAACGACTCCCTGGTCGAGCTGCGCAAGGCCGCGGAGAAGGCCTCCGGCCCCCGTTCGGCCGGGCGTGCCACCGCGACCCGGCGCGTGCCCGTGCGCCGAACCGCACCGCTGCCTGCCTGATCGCGTCCGGGTCCTCACCGACACCAACTGGCCCAAGAACAAACCCAAGGCACTGAACGTCGCCCTGACCGACTGTTCCGGTGAGATCACCGGCGTGTTCGACGCCGAGGACGAGGTGCATCTGGACATCCTCAGCCGCATCAATGCGTGTTTCGAAGCCGAGGGCGTCGACGTCGTTCAAGGTGGAGTGCAGCTCATGAACTTCCGGACGAGCTGGTGGGTCCTTCACAACGTCCTGGAATACTTCTTCTGGTTCAAGAGCCGGCTTCATTACCATGCGAACCGTCGTTTCATCCCCTTGGGCGGCAACACCGTCTTCGCTCGCACCGACCTGATCCGGGAAGCCGGAGGGTGGGACGACAACTACCTCGCCGAAGACTGCGAGATCGGGGTACGGCTCTCATCGATGGGTGCAGGCGTCTCGGTGGCCTACGACCCGGAGTTGGTGACACGCGAAGAAACTCCGCCGACCCTTGGCGCGCTCGTTCGCCAGCGCACCCGGTGGGATCAGGGATTCATCCAGGTGCTCCGAAAAGGCGAGTGGAGACGGTTGCCGACCTTCCAGCAGCGGCTCTTCGCGCGCTACACACTGGCGATGCCGATGCTGCAAGCATTCGTCGGCGTTCTCATTCCCTTTTCCGTCGTCGCGGTGGTTGCACTCCACCTCCCTGTCGTCATCGCGCTGGCAAGCTACCTCCCCCTCCTGCCGACCATCGCCAACGTGATGGCACAGGCCGTCGATTTGAGCGAGTTCTGCTCGTCGTACGGGTACCGGGCCCGTATACGCGATTTCGTCCGGTTGATCGTGGGGACGATCCCCTACCAGATCATCCTCGGATACGCGGCATTGCGCGCGGTGGTACGCGAAGCAACCGGGGACCGCTCCTGGGAAAAGACCGCACACCTCGGAGCCCACCGCAACGAACTCCCGGCTCCACCTATGTCGTGTGAAGAGCGTGTCCCTGCCCACGCCGCGACTCTCGAGACCCTCGGCTGACAGTGACTCTCCACCTCGGTGTCGTTACCCCCACCCATCCGGTCGAGGACGCCACCGTATGGGTGGAGGATGCGTTCACCTGCACGCCGCCATCCCACGGAAAAAGCCGCGTGCGGATATTACGACACCCTGCATGGATGGCTCCACCTGGATCCCTGATTGTTCGGGATCGGAGTCCTCATGGTCCCCTTCGGGTTCCTCCTGGGATCGCTGCGACCCATCGCGCTCGGTTACCTCATCGCTCTGGCCATCATGGTGCGCCCCGGGTACCTTCCCTATCCCTACCTCATCACCGTGCTCCCCCTCGCCCCTCGCCGCTCTTCTCGCCGTCGGTGGTGCCGACGCGCTGGCGGGATGCGACCCGGAGCGGAGGACGAGTAGCCTCGCTGCTGACCATGGCCGTTCCTGCAGGTATTCCCATCCACCCCGACGCACCCGGTTGGTTCCGCCGGGCTCTGGAGGTCCCTTTCGAGGACGGCACCGTCGAGGTCGACGGGGCCGCCATCCATTTTCTTGCGTGGGGGGAAGCAGGGAAGCGGGGGCTGGTGTTCGTGCACGGCGGCGGCGCCCACGCCCACTGGTGGACCCATGTGGCCGCCCGGTTCTCCGATTCGTTTCGGGTGGTGGCAATCGATCTCTCCGGACACGGAGACAGCGATCGCCGGGAGGCGTACAGCCTCGAGCAGTGGACCGACGAGGTGACGGCTGTCGCGGCTGCGGGCCGCATCGCCGACGGGCCGGTGGTGATCGGCCACAGCATGGGTGGTTTCGTGACCATCGCCACCGCGTCGCGCCACGGCGAGGGACTCTCAGGCGTGATCGTCTGCGATTCACCGGTATCCAAGCCGTCTCCCGAGATCAACTCGTTCCATCTCAAGGAGGCATTCGGCCGGCCGCGAATCTATCCGACGGTCGACGAGGCCCTGGAACGCTTTCGTACGGTGCCCCGCCAGGAACACTACCTGGACTACGTCATGGACCATGTGGGACGCAGGTCGCTCGCCGCCACCGAAGGCGGCTTCCAATGGAAATTCGACTATCGCATCTTCGAGCAGTTCGCCAGCGGACTGCGGAGCGTCGCCTATCCCTACCTTTCGTCGGTCAAGTGCCGCCTGGCGTTGCTCCGATCCGAGTGCGGCCTTCTCACCGAGAACATCGGCCGCTCGATGTACGAGGCGATGGGAAAAGTAACCCCGGTCATCGAGCTTCCCGAGGCGGGGCACCATTCGATGCTCGACCAACCCCTGGTTCTCCTCACCGCGATCCGCTCGCTACTGGCCGATTGGGACCACTCCGAACCGAAGTTCCCGGTGGACTGAGACCTCGCAGCCTACCTGTGGGTACCGAGAACGCTATCCGCCCAGCTCAGGCAGCTATGCGGTACTCGTGGATGAGGCCGCCCAGACGATCGGCTCTTCGTAGCCCGGCGGCGTCAGCGTGGCCGATGGTGGGTGAGGCTGCATCGAAATGAGCGAGCGGTCGCTGGCTCAGGGATCGGTGGGGCCGGTGCGAGGTGCAATGCTCGACGTATTCGGCAAAGACTGCTTCGAGGTGACACCGTCCGAGGGCGAATACGGCGTCGAAGGAGGTGGAGAACTTCGCAGAGGAAGCCCAGTCACCCTGAACTCGACAGCGCACGACACATTCGTGAGACTCGGCCCCTTGCCGGAGGAAGCTGGGCTCACCCGAGTGCGGCGAGCCGACACGGTGGTTGCCGCATTGACCGCTGGCGCCGCTTGTTGCCTACGGGATGCTCCGCCGCTGCGACTCGGGGTCCAAGGCCGAACGAAGCGGTCACTCGCTCGCCGGTTCGCCGGCCGATGCAGCTCTCGAACGCCGCAGGAGGTTCCCCACGGCCGTCATATCCACAAGGTCGACCGCCAAGTAGGCGAAGGGTCGTAGTAGGGAGACGGCGAGCACGGCGACTGCGGCCAGTAGGTAGCCGGCAACGACGTCGCCGGGGTAGTGGGCGCCAACGTAGACCCGCGCGAAGCACAGGAACAGGCCGAGCAGGACGCTGGCGGCAGCGAGGATCCGAACGAGCACCGGTACGCTCGTGCCTCCCGTATCTGCGTCGAGCAGGCCGCGCCGCGCGTGGCGTCGAGACCGCCACGCGCCGCTACCGAGCATCAGGAGGATCGAGATGGTGAGGCCGCCGGCGACGACCGAGTGATCGGAGGGGAACGAGTAGTCGTTGGCCCTTGCCACCAGGACCAGGGCCTTGGGATGATCAACGTAGGGTCGCAGCTCTTTGGCGGCGTGGCCGACGAGTTGGTTGAGACCGAGGGCGATGATCGTGCCGATGCCGCCCAGGATGAGCAGCGCGGTCGCTCGTAGCGCCCGTCGCCACCAGGCCACGCCGTAGGTAGCGACAAAGACGGCGGCCAGCAGCACTGGTCCGAGCCAGAGCGCGTAGTCGTGCATGAACCCGTGCGCCCACGCGGTGTGTCGGGAAAAGTGGTTGAGGTCGAGGTAGAGCGAGTTGTTGAGGCCCTTGGGTGGCAGCACCCGCACGCCGGTGAGGGCGGCTGGCGGGCTTGGCGGAGTTGGTGTCTGGGCGGCAGCGAAGATTTTCACGGGCCTCTTCGAGCGACTGGCTAGTGACCAAGGAGCGAACGGACGGCGACCCGAGCGTAGCATGGTGTCGGTGCCGAAAATGTCATCCATGCCCTGTGAGCTGCACTTTGACGGCTGGCGCCAGGCGCGGCGAGCATCCAGACATGACCCTCTCGTTCCTTTACCGAGCGTTCTGCCGCGTCCTTCAGTTGATCCTGAGGGGTCCAAATACCCGATCGCCGGCTTGACCAGCGGATTTGGGGACAGCGAAGCTCGCCAACTATGGCGCTCAGCTTCATCTACAGCATGGTCCGCCGTGTCGCCGAACTGCTTCGGATCCATCGGATGGACGCAGCGGCCAAGGACGCCGGGATCCTCGTGCTCCGTCACCAACTCGCCGTCCTGCGCCGCCTGGGCACCCGTCCCCGCTTCTCCTGGTCCGACCGGGCGCTCATCGCCACCCTGGCGCGGCTGGTGCCACGGGAGCGGCGGGCAGCGTTCCTCGTCACCCCCGAACGATCCTGCGCTGGCACCGAGCCCTCGTGCGCCGCCGCTGGACCCATCCCCACCGTGGGCCCGGCCGGCCACCTCTGCCCCAGGAGACCATCGAGCTGATCGTACGCCTCGCCCGCGAGAATTCCCGCTGGGGCTACTTGAGGATTGTTGGCGAGTGCAAGAAGCTCGGTGTCACCGTGTCCAAGGGCAGCGTCGCCAACGTGCTGCGCAACCACGGACTACCACCAGCCCCTCGTCGGGCAGGACCAACGTGGACCGAGTTCCTCCGAGCCCAGGCCAAGGGCATCGTGGCGACCGACTTCTTCCCTGTCGATTCGGTGCTGCTCCGCCGCTACTACGTGCTGTTCGTGATCGAGGTGAAGACTCGCGTCGTGCACCTGCTCGGCGTGACGACGAACCCGAGCGGACCGTGGGTCACCCAGGTCGCCCGGAACTTCTGTAGTGATCTCGAGGAGAAGGGTAAGCAGTTCCGGTTCTTGATCCGTGACCGGGACGCCAAGTTCACGTCCGCCTTCGACACCGTCTTCGCCTCAATCGGCGTCGAGGCCATGTTGTGCTTCTGCAGGGGTTGTTCGGCCGCCTTCGGCCGAAAGAGCCGCCCGGCGGGCCGACCGGGAGCTGCGGGACAGAAGAACTCGACCTTCAATCGCAGCCCGGTAGTTCGTTTCCAAAAGAATGTCGTGTCGGTCTCCTCATATCCCGCTTTCTTCAGCGCGGCTTCGATGCGCTCGTACTCCCCGGTATCCCCTTCAGTGAGAGCCAGGCTCAGACAAAAATCGGGCCTCCCGGCATAAGTGTGGGTCGATTTAGGGATCCGCGGCCTTCGTCCGCTCATGCGGGAGTACGTGTTCAATTGGTCCGAGCGTGAGCATGACGAGCGCGAGCGCTGCATTGGCGGAATGGAGGCCATACGCGCGGTTGACAATGAGACGTACGCGTCGATTTAGGCCTTCGTGCCGCGCGTTATTGATCCCAAGGTGATCCGCGGCCAAGATACCCGTACGACGCTTGCGGATGGTCTGCGCCACTGTGACGAATGGCTTCAACCCGCTACGTGATGCCTTGGAGCAGAACCTGTCGAGGAGCATACCGACCTCATCGGGACTCAAGTCACCGGCGAAGATTGCACGCAGTGCCTCCTTCAGTGCGTATGCACGCCAGAGTTCACCTCCCCTGCGCTTCAGCTTGCGCAGTGTGGCAGCCTGATCGTCACTGAGGTCTTCGGGATTCTTGAGCAGTGACCAGCGCGCTCCTTTGAACGTTCGCGCTGCGTCCTGGTCGGGAAGCTTTCGCATCTCCTGCCACACCTGCCGGCGTACCTTCTCCAATGCAGTAGTGGCGAGTTGCGCTACGTGGAACGGGTCGTAGCAGATGATCGCCTTGGTGGCATGTTTCGGTGCCGTCGCAGACTTGAGAAAGGCTGGTGACATGTCCATTGACATCGCTTTGACCGCCTTGGAGCGCTTCGGTCCGAGTTCATCGAAGAAACAGTCCAGCGTGGCGGCATCTTTGCCTTCTTTCCCCCAGACGAACTTTCCCGTCGCGTGGTTCGAGACGAGCGTGATGTAAGAGTGACCCTTGCGCCACGAGACCTCGTCGACGCCGACGGTGAAGAGGTTGTCTAGGCGCTTGGGGTCGAGTCCGCTCTCCATGACGCGTTCGATGATGCGCCCGACTGTGTCCCAGTCAACACGCACCAGGCGCCGCAGTGCGGTCTTGTCCATGGTGGTGGCCAGCCAGCCCACCAGGTCCTCGAAATCCCGGGTGAAACGAGAGCCCGAGCGGGCGAACGGAACGCCCTCGGTACGCACACCGTGTTCGGGGCAGTCAATCCTGCGCAGATCAGCGCACACCTCGAGGCGCCAGGCACCGAGGTCCAGGTGCCGCCACGTCGAGGCCACCGGCCGGACGTCGTAGCGGGCTCTGGTGGTGAAGGCACATTCCGGGCAGGCCAGCCTCTTGG
>JAKAWH010000122.1 GCA_021817065.1 Actinomycetes bacterium | reverse complement strand
AGAACGATGAGGCGGGGTGTTCTCTTCACTGAAGCCGAGGGGCTGGCCATGTCGGTGCCGATGCCGCTGACCCAGGCAGAGGTGTTGCTCACATTCGGTCGTTTCCTCCGTGCCACCGGCCAAGTACGCCCTGCTCACCAGCACCTCAACCGGGCTCTCGACATCTTGGAGGGCACCGGCGCGGCGCGACTCCAGAACCGGATCACCGAAGAGCTCCGGGTGGCTCAGGGACGCCGACGCCGACAGGCACGTGCGGTCCTTACCAACCAGGAACGCCGCGCTGCCAGCCTCGCTGCTGAGGGTCTTGCCAACAATGAGATCGCCACGAAGTTGTTTATCTCCCCCAAGACGGTTGAGCATCACCTCGGACGGGCCTATGCCAAGCTCGGCATTCACTCACGCCGCGAGCTAATTGCCGAATGGCGAGGCCGTCTCGACCCCGGCGAATGAGACCGGACACACCCGGCACCAAGCCATTGGTGCGCAACAGCCAGGAGCGCGAGTTACCGGTGGGACCAGCGCCTATCGGCGCAGGCTCTCACCCACGCCCCCATAGCTTCACGAGCCAATTCCAGCCGCTCACGCCCCCATAGCTTCACGAGCCAATTCCCGTCACCCACGCCCCCATAGCTTCACGAGCCAATTCCAGCCGATTTGTGATGAGAAGGTCCACTCCCCACTTGGCAAGCTGAACCATCGTCTCCGGCTCGTCCACCGTCCAAGCGCCGACTTGGAGCCCCCTTCGATGGGCCGACGCCACCAGGTCGGGAGTGATCGAAAAGTGGAGCAGGTTGACGCCGCTGTGCCCTGCACCTGCCAGATCTCCGAGGTCTGCCTCGTCGAGGTGGACCGCCAGCCAAGCCGTGGGCATCCGGGGGCTCTCGGAGTGAACGACATCCAGGGTGGGTCGGTGGAAGCTCGAAACCATCACCTGCTCCTCCCGGCCGCTGATCGCCTGCGCCACCGCCACTGCCAGTGATCCCGAACCATCGAAGCCGGGCTCGGAAGGATCGTTCTTGATCTCGACGTTGACGGTCATTGCCCCGCATGCAGCCAGGGCCTCATCGAGAAGCGGAACCCACTCAGGCATAGCTGCGACCGTGAGATCCGATACCGCGCCGACGTCAGGGACAACCGGATCATGCACCACCACGAGAGCCCCGTCGCCGCTACGGCGCACGTCGAGCTCTACGCCGTCGGCCCCGAGCCGGCCGCACTCGATGAACGCCGGAACAGTATTGTCAGCGAATCCTGGAAGCCGTCCCCGATGGGCCAGGACCATCGGTTTCCCCGGATAAGAGCTCATACCACGCAGAGCCGGCTGATCCACAACCGCGCTCGGAGGTCGCGGACTGCGATCACCGCTTCCGCTGTGGCACTCCGGCCTTGCCTGCGAGTGCGGAACCAGTCCTGGCAGCCGAGGTAGGAGGCACCGACGAGCTGGTCGTCGACGTACTCGACCTCGCAGGCGAACCGGACGAGGAGCCGCTCGAGTTGCTCGACGTGCCAGACGGACCGAACGCCTGCTGTGCCTGGGAGATGTACTGCTCCATCTGGTTGATGTCCGCCTGATACTCCCCCAGATTCCCAGCGGAAAGAGCTGCCTGGGCGTTCGAGTATGCTGATTGTGCTCTAGCCAGATTGTCGACCGCAGCTGGCGAGATTCCCGCACCCGTGGAAGGTTGGGCAGGCGTGCCGGTCGTTGCAGCAACACTCGGCAACGACGCATTGGTGAGATCACCCAACGCTGCCGCCAGCGACGTGTCCATAACGGCGGTCTTGCCATCCACCACGATTACGTCTTCCAATTGGGGCAATGGGTTTCGGGAGGACTGAACGTAGAGGGGCCTCACGTATACGATGGTGTCACCTACCGGTATTGGAAGGACATCCCCCAGCCTCACCTCCGACCCCTGGGTATTGAGGAGACTGATCTGTTTGGAGATGGTCTGAGTCGCCGCCATGGTGGCATCCACCAGCGCAGGGCCGTCCACGGTCTCCCCCCGGGGAAGCACGTAGTCGATCAGCTGCCCGTACTGACCCGGATCGGAGAGCCCGACCATGAACGAGGTCAGGTTCTGAACTTGGTCGCTCGACGAATAGGGAACCATCGGTTCCATGATGGTGAACGAAGGCGTAGAGCTTCCGGGAAGCTGGATCACCTGGTAGACCGGAGGCATCCGAACCGCAGCTCCGGTGAATGTAGCCTGCCCTTGCGAGTTCACCACTGTCTGGGGTGTCAGAAGGCTTGCGGGGTTACCGGTTCCGGGATCCTGGGAGATCTCCCACGCGTCGCCCTGGCTGTAGAAGCCGGAGGCGTTGGTGATGTGGTAGCTGCCATATGCCGCGCTCTGTACGGTCATCAAGTCCTCGGGGTAGCGAAGGTGCGACCGTAGCGACGGGTGCTGCGAGTCCATCTTGGACGCAGGGACGAACATCCCGGGAAACGCCTTCTCGTAGGCTCGAATGATCGGATCGCTTTGATCCATCACATAGAAGGTCATCTTCCCGGTGTAGGCGTTGATCAAGATCTTGACCGAATTGCGGACGTAGTTGAATGGAGTATTCGCGAGTCCGCTGGACGGGTTTAGCGCGGTAGTATCAGGGGGCTGTGCATACGGGAAGTTGTTTGTGGTCGTATACGCGTCCTGCACCCAGTAGATTCCGCCATCCATGACGACGGCATAGGGATCTGCGTCGTATTGGAGGAAGGGTGCTGCCTTCTCGACAGCCTGCTGGATATCGCGGACGAAGATCAGGCGCGAATCGCTGGTGACGAGAGAGGAGAAGATAATGTTCTTGTCCCCAAAGCGTATGGCGAAAGCCAACTTACGGAGGAACGAGCTGAGCTGAACACCGCCGCTCCCTGTGTAAGTCGACGATTGGGTGGCACCCGTGGAAGCGTACTGGTAGTCGAGTTCGGGCTGCCGCGTATGGGCGATGACCCAGCCCGGTAGATTAATTCCGAAATAGACTGACGGCTGGTCAAGGGGGGGAGATCCCGTCGGCGGAAGATCGAAGAGAGAGAAGTTCGGAGTCTGATCTCCAGTCACCTGGTTCCCGGGAGCCAGCGCGACGCCGTACCCGTGGGTGTACTGCAGGTGTTGGTTTACCCAACCGCTGGCGGGCAATTGGCTGTCGTTGATCGATCGCACTCCAAGCACGACAGGAGTCATCTGCTGGCCTGGCCCCATCGGGTAGCGATCGACGGTTAGGGCATTGAACTGGTAATAGGAACGGATGTCCTGAAGCTTGTCGAACGTCTGGATGGCATAGGTGGGATCCCATAGCTGGGCATCGGTGAGACTCTGCGAGTAGGTGGTCATGGCGTTAGTGCTCAGAGTCGGCTTGTACGGGAACGGTTTGATCTTGACGTTTTCGATACCCATCGCAAAGCGCGTGGCGGTTATGTCGCGAGCGATGTACGGAAGCTCCTTCTGGTTCTCCGCCGGCTTGACCGTGAAGTTCTGGACGAGGGCAGGGTAGATCCCGCCGACGACTATGGCTAGGAGGAGCCACAGGCCCAGTCCCACCGCCGGGAGAGCCCACCCCTGGCGCTGGATGTTGACCACGAAGAGGATGCAGGCCGCTACGGATACCCACATGAGAAGATTGATAGCCGGTAGCTGTGCGTGAACGTCGGTGTACGATGCACCTTCCACGAAGCCTCGTGTCGAGGTGTCGAGCTGGAACCTCTGGAAGTAGTAGCCGATCGCTTTGACGAGCGCGAGCAACGCGAGCAACACCGAAAGGTGCACCTTGACGCGGGCTCCCACCCTTCTCCCCCGAGCTTGGATCCGAATGCCTCCGTTGAGGTAGTGGGCGACGATGGTCACGATGGTGATCACAACCAGCGCCGCAAACGCCCAACCGATCAGGAACTCGATGAAGGGCAGGCGGAATACGAAGAAGGAATCCGGTTTGTGGAATTGGGGATCGCGCAGTATTCCTCCCGTGGCGGAGTGGAATTCCCCTGAGTTCCGGAAAAGGATCCAGTTGTTCCACTCCCCGGAGGCACCTGCACCGACGGCTAGGCCGAGCAACACCGATACCACGACATGGATGACCCGCGAGTAACGCCCGATCGTCGAGCGATAGCGCTGAACCAGTTCGTCCTCGGGTCCTGATGCTGCAAGCGCTAGGTCGGGAAGGCTCCGGTCGGCGATGAACAGGCTCACCCAGCAAATCAAGGCGAATACCGCAATGAAGAATGCGGCGAGGCCGACTTTCACCCCGACGACGCCCCGCCATGTCTGCCCCAGGTGAACCGAATCGAACCAGAGGTAGTCGGTGTAAAAGACCGCTATGCCCCGCGAAAGGAACAGGACGACCAGGATCACAAGGATGATTACGAGAGCCCAGATACGACCGCGGGTCATCCCGCGTCGAACAGTCGGCATTCGCTCGGATGGACGCATGGTTGGAGAGCCTACCGGTCAGCCGGGATGACGAGACATCGACAGCCGGAATGTGCCGGGGGGTGGGCCTGGCCGGTCGGGAACTCCTCCCAGGCGCGAACCGGCCCTGCCAGCACATTGTCGTCACAATCGGGGCAGGACTCACCGCCGTCGTCCATCACCCACTGGAGGGTCCTCTGCCGTCCGGAGCCTTCGAGGATCCCCCTCGAAAACGCCGCGATCGAATAATCGTGCACGATCTGATTGAGGAATGACGCCTTGCACTCACGGTATGTGGACGTGACCACCCCGGTTGCGATGGAGATGGCATCGCTCTTGTTACCGGCCGTGTCGACACCAGATGCTTCAAACCGCTGGACCAGATGGGCACGCAACCACGAGATCATCGCCGAGGCAAGACCGCCGACCAGATCGTCGGGAAGGCTGACCGAAATGTCCCGCCGGCCGGTAGCAAACAATGCACCGCTCGACGCAGTCTTGACGATCGACTCGACCGCAGCCCGGCGGTACCGGTATTCCTGCTCGTCCACTGGGCCGAGAAGTTCCACCGGCGGCTTCGGTCCCGCGAGGCGGACCCGGTCCATCAGTTCGTTCTGCTCGTCCTGCAACACTCGCTTGACCCGGCGCGACAATTCGATGACCAGTGGATTCAGCATCCCGTTCCGCCGTTCGAGAGGCGTCAAAGAGTCACCGTCCCCCGCTCCGACCGGCTCCTCACCCCCGCCTTGAGCCTCCACCGCTTCGGGAACGGCGGCGCCGCGCTCTTCGCCGCTCGGGTCCATTCCGTAGTAAGCCCGCTTCTCCGCTTCCACCTGTCCCCGTAATGCGGCAAAGATGTCGAATCCAGGCTCTCCGGCAGGCTCGACCTCCTCTTTCGCTTCCTCATCCTCTGGCCCGGACTCATACCTGGGTTCGATCAGACCGGTATCTCGGTCCTGATCAGGCGCTTCATCCAGCTCGGGATCCGAGGGTTCATTTCCAGCCACCGGCAGGGGTGGCTCGGGCTCCCCTGGCAATGCAGCCAGGGGAGGTGCGACGCTCTCAGCCAGAGTGGGCTGGCTGACCGGAAGAACCCGGACCGTTCCCGAGTCAGGCTCCGCTGGCGGCTCCACACTGCGCATCCCTGCTGGCAGGCTGGGTGCCTCTCCGTCCTCGGGGAGCCGCCGCCCGAAGAGGGAGCTCATTAATCCCCGGCGGCGCTGCACCACCCGTGGCGGCCTCGATTCCAAGTAAGCCGCTCTGCGGTCGAGGACGGGGACCTCGCCTGTGGACTCGTTATCCGGGGATCCGGGCGAGCCGTCTTCATCGGACGGCGTGTGCACGGGAACCGGGGCCTCGTCGCCGACCTGGTTGGAGTGAGATTTAATACTTACGGACCGCGTGGCTCTAAGAGCGGGCGGCCTCGCCGGAGATGGCGCGCCGGTTGGCCCGGTAATACCGCCGGTCTGGGAACCGGGAGTGACCGCCGGAGATGGCGCGCCGGTTGGCCCGGTAATACCGCCGGTCTGGGAACCGGGAGTGACCGCCGGAGATGGCGCGCCGGTTGGCCCGGTAATACCGCCGATGGGGCCAGCAGGGCGAGCTGGTGGGGGAAATGGGTGATCGCGCCGAACCCGCTCCGCGGTGCTCGCCATTTCCTCCTGGATCGAAGCGATCACGGCCTCTGGATCGGGTTGGCTTACCGGCTCCGGCTCTGCGGAATCGGGCTCGGCGACCAACTCATCCACCGCCGGGATCCCGCCACCCCGGCCCTCCGCCTCGACCCGCTTGACCGCCGCTCGAGCCGCCGCTCGAGCCGCCTCCTCGGTTCGACCATACTGCTCGGCTACGTCGTTCACCGCCCCCTGGAGTTCCGCCAGAGACCGCGAAAGGGTGTCCCGTCCTGCTTGCAGCTGTTCCACCTGGACGAGGAGGGTCTTGCGTTTGGCGACCAGTTCGCCGAGGATTTCCGACCGGAGGGCGCGGGCTTTGCGGAGCATCTCCCGGCCCTGCTGCTGGGCGGACGAGACGATCTGATCTGCATCCGCCACCCCCCGCTCGATCCGCGCCGACGCTTCGGCCGTGGCCTTGTCCATGGACGCGGTGATCGCCTTTTCCACATCCTCCGATCTCGATCGGATGGAGGATTCCACCTCGGCGTTCAGGGCCTCCGCCTTCTTAGTCGCTTCGGCAACGATCCTCCGGGCATCCCTTTCTGCCCGCGCACGAGCCTCGGCGGCGGCGGCGTGCGCGGCTTGAAGGATCTTGGATGCCTCCTGGCCAAGCCTTTCGGTGAGGAAGCTCTCGTCGTTAACCGATCCGTGCTGCTCGCGGAGGGAGCGGAGCTCGTCCGCCAACTCGGCTTCCCTGCGAATAAGCTGATCGGCCTGCTGCGTAAGGGCATCCAGTCCCTGGGCAACCTTGGTCAGGAAGGTCCGAACCTCCCCGGGGTCATACCCGCGTCGCACCAGAGTGAACGTCCGGTGCGCGACCATTTCTGCCGGCATGGGGCCCCGAGGAGATACGGTCCCAGAGCGCTTCGAGGGTCCCACCGTACCGACCGAAGCGCCGGTACCAGCAGGGGGGCGTCCGGAATCCACCCGAAAAGACTACGACGCCGGGGCGGTACCGGGCGAGGACCCGGACGTGACCGGCTGGATCGACACCCCCTGCATGTCGCCCCCTATCCGGTGAAGGTAGGTCAGGGCATCGGTAAGGGAGTGGACCTTGACGATCCTGACCTTGCCATTCGCGTTGCGCCGCGCCTGCGCGTAGTCCCTAGCCGACTGGCCGTAGGGCACGAAGAACACCGTCGCTCCCGCCCGCCGGACCGCGACCGTCTTCTGGGGCAGCCCGCCTATAGGGGCAACGTTGCCCCGCTGATCGATTTCCCCGGTCGCGGCAATCTTCGTCCCGCCGCCCAGGTTCCCGTTCGACAGGGCGTCGATCACTCCCAGCGAGAATGCAAGCCCGGCCGACGGTCCTCCGATCTGGTCGGAGTTGATCGAGATGGGAAACGGCAACCGGTAAGTCTCCACGGGATCCGGGTACACCTCCACGCCGATTAGCGGACGGGCACCAGGACCGTTTCCGCCGGAACCCAAGTGGGTATGCACCGTCCGTACCGGACCGTCGATGCCCGCCTGAACCGTAAGGGTGACTGCCTCGTCGGGACGGTGAGCGTTCACGATCTTCTTCAACTGCGCAGGTCCGGCCACCTGCACGCCGTCCACCGCGGTGATGACGTCGTCGGGCTTGATCGCCGACGACGCTGGCATGTGAGGAATGACGCCGATCACAAGGGCGCCTTTGCCCCGGACCGTTACCGGCATGCCCACATGGCTCAACGCGGCGATTTTCGCATCGTCCTGCGACTGTTGCATCTGGAACGCGCTGATAGCGGAGAGCTGGCTGGGCGTCCCCCCCGGCCCTAGCACGTTGACCTGGGGCTCGAGGTCGACGTACGGGTCCAGGAGATCGCCCGGCAACTGGGCCGCAGAGACCGGGCCCAGATACACATCGGTGAGCAGGATCGAGCCGCGGATGGCGTGCGACCTGTCCGCAGGAACGTTCACCAACGTGCTTACCGCCAGCGCGTCCCCGGGAGAGATCGCGTAATAAGGATTGAAGTGGAGATACACGGTCGCACCGACCCAAAGGGCAAATACCGCGAAGACAGCTCCGAGAGCCGCCCGGACCGCCAAGGGCGCCCGCCATAGGCCCAA
>JAKAWH010000121.1 GCA_021817065.1 Actinomycetes bacterium | reverse complement strand
CGATCTCGCTCGCCATCGGTGGCGTCACCTGGTCCTTCGAATGCGTGGGGCACCCGGCAGTTCTGCGAACTGCGATCGAGGTGCTCGACTGGGGGGGAAATTGCGTGGCGGTGGGCATCCCGGCGGCAGGGACCGAGCTGTCCGTTGATGTGCGCCATCTCGCCTACGTCGACCGGGGGATTCTCGGATGCCGGTATGGGCAGGCCCACCCGCACCGCGACATTCCCCTTTACATGCGCTTGTACCGGGAGGGGCGCCTGAAGCTCGACGAGCTGGTATCGGCGACCTACCCGCTGGAGGCTTTTCACGATGCCGCCGCCGACCTCCATGACGGCAAGCTCGCCAAGGCGGTGTTCGAGCTGTGATCGCCTCTAGCCACCTTTTCGTTCATGCCGTTCTCCGCGCGCCCCAGGGGGAGTCCTTCCGATGAGCGAACCGATCTGGCCTCCCACCCTGTGGGAACAGGTGGTCCAGCGCGCATCGGCGACCCCCGATGCCTGCATGGCTCGGGATGAGAATGGCCGGACCATGACTTTCGGGCAGTACCGGGACCGGGCGCTCCGCACCGCCGCAGGACTCCTCGCCATGGGAATCGGCGAGGGAGCGGTGGTCTCCTGGGAGCTTCCTACCTGGCTCGAGTCGATGGTGCTGGTGGCTGCTCTGGCCCGGCTGGGAGCAGTACAGAATCCTCTCATACCGATATACCGGGGGCGCGAAGTCGGTTTCATCACCGGGCAGGCGGGATCGAAGCTCCTGGTGGTCCCTTCCGAATGGAAGGGCTTCTCTTTCGAATCTATGGCGAGGGAGATCGCCACCTCCCAGGAGGGCCTGTCGGTCCTGGTGGCCGACAAGAACCTTCCGGAAGGAGATCCAGGGAACCTCCCACCGGTTCCTCCCGTGGACCCCGATGCTCTGCCGGTCCGGTGGCTTTTCTACACCTCGGGCACCACCGCCGATCCAAAAGGCGCCCAGCATACCGACGCCTCGGTGATGGCAGCCGCCAAGGCGATGGTCACCTCGTTGAGGGCGACTGCCGAGGACGTCAACATCCTGGTGTTCCCTTTTACTCACATTGGTGGGATCAACTGGTTGATGGCGGGTCTTGCCTGCGGGTTCACCCAGGTGATCGCAGAGTCGTTCGTTCCCGATCAGTGCGTGTCGCTGATCGCCGCCAACCGGGTCACTCTTGCCGGTTCGGGAACTCCTTTTCATGCCGCCTATCTCGCCGCACATCGGGCCGACCCTGCGGCAGGACTCTTCAAGGCAGTGCGCGCTTTTCCCGGGGGCGGAGCGCCGAAGCCTCCCCAGCTCCACTACGACCTGGTTGCCGAAGTCGGGGGAGTGGGTATCGTGTCAGGATATGGACTCACCGAATGCCCGATTCTCTCCATGGCGTCCGTCGAGGACCCGTCCGACAAGCTCGCTACGACCGAGGGGCGAGCTTCGGCAGGGGTCACCATCAAAGTGGTTGCTCTCAACGGCGACATCGCCGGTCCGGGCGAAGAAGGAGAGATCCGTGTTCGGGGGCCGCAGCTTTTCCGGGGCTACCTGGATTCGTCACTGGATGCCGCGGCATTCGACGAAGAAGGATTCTTCCGTACCGGCGACCTGGGCAATCTCGACGAGGCGGGCTACGTCACCATCACCGGTCGCCTCAAGGACGTGATTATTCGCAAGGGTGAGAACATCTCGGCCAAGGAGGTCGAAGACGTTCTCTACACACATCCCAAGGTGGCCGACGTCGCGGTGATCGGTTTGCCCGACCCGGCTTCCGGGGAAAGGGCGTGCGCGGTGGTCGCCTGCAATGAACCGGCCGATCCTCTCGGATTCGAGGAAATGGTCGAGTTCCTCAAAGCAGAGGGTCTCATGATCCAGAAGGTTCCCGAACAGCTCGAGATCGTGGACGCAGTTCCCCGTAACCCTGCGGGCAAGATTCTCAAGCACCAGTTGCGGGAGAGATACTCCCGGTAGCCTCGGGTGGTGTTCTCCACCTCCCTGGGCCCCCTGCGACATCGCAACTTCGCGCTGATCTGGACGGCGGCTCTCGTCTCCAATGTTGGGTCGTGGATGCAGACGGTCTCTCTGGGGGTGCTGGTGACAGCGCGGACCCACCAACCGCTCTGGACCGGTCTCGTCGCGGCGGCAGCGTTCGTCCCGGTGGGTCTGATGTCCCCGATCGGGGGAGCGATGGCAGATCGCTACGACCGGCGCCGTTGGTTGCTGGCGACCACCGCTGGTGAGACGGTCTTTGCTTCCGGGCTGGCCATACTGGCCGGGACCGGCCATGCCACGCCGTGGGCGGCGGTGATCCTCGCTTTTCTTGGGGGAACCTGCTCGGCGATCGGGTTCCCCGCCTATCAGGCGATGCTGCCGGACCTGGTGGATCGGGGGGAGCTGCTGGCGGCGGTGTCCCTCTCCTCGGCCCAGTACAACATGGGTCGAGTCGTGGGACCGGCCCTTGCCGGGGTGGTGCTGGTGCTCGGTTCCTACGAGCTTGCATTCGCCCTCAACGCAGTTTCTTTTCTCGCAGTGATCGTGGCTCTCCTCCTGGTGCGCCTGCCGGTTGCCACAGGTTCGGGCGCACTCGACCTGTGGAAGCGGATCGCGGAAGGGGCACGGTCGACCTATCGGATACCCGGTGCACGGAGCGCCGTCGTTCTCATCTCCCTGGTTGCCCTGCTCGCCTCACCCTTTATCGCCCTGGTTCCCGCGATGGCCTTCACCGTGCTCGGCGCCAAGGCCGGAGGGACTGCCGTCCTTGTGACCGCTCAGGGAATGGGGGCGGTCGCCGGAGCGGTCCTGGTCGCCCCGATCGCCCATAGGATCGGGCGTTACCGCATCGTGGTTATCTCGCTCGTTTCGGTTCCGGTAACCCTGATTCTGTACGGGCTCGCGCCGAACCTGTGGTTGTCGGCCGCCGGGATCTTCCTGGTCGGATTCGCGTACATCGGCGTGCTCTCCGGGCTGAACACCGTGGTGCAGATGAGCGTCCCGAACGAATTGCGGGGCCGCGCCCTCGGCTTCTACATGATGGCTCTGGGAACGATCTATCCCGTGGGTGCTGTGGTGCAGGGCGCGATCGGGAATCGAGCGGGTGTGAGGTGGGTGACAATCGGTGGTGCAGCTCTGCTCTTCTTGGTGATCGAGCTGATTGCGACATTCAGGCGGCCCATGATCGAGGCGCTGCGGGCGGTGGACGCCCCCGCCCCTCCTGTGGTGGACGCCCCCGCCCCTCCTGTGGTGGACGCCCCCGCCCCTCCTGTGGTGGACGCCCCCGCCTCTCCTGGCTTCAGCTCCGGAGACTCATCAGCGCCACGGGGCTGAGCGGGACAAGTGGGTGATCAACTCGGGTTGGCGACGCGTCCAGAACTCGGCGACCTCTGGACCCTCGATGGGAACGGTCGGATCGTTCTCGACGTCGTCGAAGTAGCCGAGCGCAAGGACTATCTGGGTCACGCTCTGCTCGGGCACCAGAGGACGGTATCGATCGACGAAGAGCTGAAGTCCGTGCTCCGTGCGCAGTGGGACCCGAGTCTCAATGGGTATCTGCGGGACTTGCGGTGCAGGAGGCTCGCACTGGTCGAGTGTTCGCAAGATGTCTGCCGTGAGCCAATACGGACGCAAGCTGAGCATCCACACGTCGAGGTCGACAACCCGCCCTTCAGCCCGCGTTCAATACCACCTTCCGCAATCCGTGCTCGGCATGGAGCTGCGCAGCGGTGTAAGCGAGAGGAACCCACTTCTTTTCCGAGTAGAGCTTGGTCATGTTGGAGTACCACGGCGAGGTCGGGTCGGTCGCCTGCGAGTAGGTGAGTATTCCTTGGGCGATCGGACCGGAAGGGGTGAGTTCGGTGGTCATCACCAGAGATGAGCCATCGTGAACCTGCCCGTAGGGGAACGCCTCCAATGGTCCGCCTTGCCCGTCGGAGGCGTAGATAGCGTTGAAGCAACCGGTATCGCATCCAGGGATGGGTATGGTGAGGCCATTGCGGGTCACGTGCTGTACCTGGCCGTACGACGCGTCGAGAGGAACATGGTGGGCCTCCAGGTTCTCGACCGCATCGGCCAGTGCGGTGAGGATCTTCGGGTTGGAGGTGTTGAGAACCGACGGGGTGGTCAGGGGATGTGCGGGATCGAAGGGATTCGACCACAGCTCGCTTCCGGTGGGAGACGGTGCATTGGCGGCCCACTCGGAAAAGAGCCACCCACCTTGCGCATCCAGGTTTCCCGTCTTGTCGTACCCTGCCAGGGCGTTGCACGCGGCAGTGAGAGTGACCAGCTTGCCGTCGGTTGCTTTGGCGGTGGGGGTGGTCCGGCAGGCGCTCACCAGGGAGGCGAGGGTGAGCTGCGCCAGCATCGATTGGTTCGACTCCCACATCTCCTGGAGTGATTGGAGGGTGAACTTGGGTGCGCCGAACCCGTCGGTTCCTGCGATTCGCTGAGCGATCATCTGGTTACCGAGTCGGGTGCGCAGTCCTTGGGTGACGTTGATATCGCCGACGATCGGAGAATACGCGGGGAAGGGTGCGGAGGGGTTGGCCAGCCAGTAGGAGTCGTTGGAGTTCTCCACGTAATCGGTGCGGATGGTGTGAGGCATGTGAGAGGCGTTGAAGATCCCTGGGACCGGTGTCCCCGGGTCGGTCTTCCAGGCACAGGCCGCCCGGGAGCCGTCCAGGGTCACTACGCCCGCAACCGAGAACACGAGCCGGGGAGCCCCTTGCGGCATGCATGCCTTGATCAGGGAGTCCGGAACGTTTGGGGTGTTCCCCAGGTCCGCGTAGTAGGCATGGCCGGTATCGTCGGCGGCAATCGTATTGAAGGTGGGGATCGCCAGGTACTTCGCCTCGACGCGGAATAGATCCTCGACCGAGGTGGCCTGCCCCATCCGCAGGTACTGGTTTGCAGCCCGGAAGGCGTCATCGAACATGGAATCGTCCATCGCATAGGCGGTCGTAGCAGTCCAGTGGTACCCGGCTTCACCGACGTCGACCACCGGTCCCCACCGCGTCGTGTAGAAGGTGTGGTGGACGATACGGCGACCGGTGTTCACGGCGACCTTCTCCGTGCCCATCGGATAAGGTTTGCCGTCCACGTAGTAGCGGGTGGGGTCGCCGGGCACCAGCTTCAGCTGGTAGAAGGTGAATCGGAAGCTGGTGGAAACCGTGTGCGTCCATGCGAGGTCTCGGTTGAACCCGATGCCGATAAGCGGGAACCCCATCAGTGTTCCGCCTTCCACGTTGTATTGCCCAGGGATAGTGAGCTGTGCCATCCAGAATCGCTCGGTTCCCTGCCAGGGGAAGTGTGGGTTCGCCAGCACCATGCCGTCTCCGGCAGCGGTGTCCTGGCTCCCGATCCCGATGCCATTGGAGCCGAGCGTCCCATGGGCGCTGGGCCGCAGTTCTCCCGCCAATGCAGCCAGACGTGATGGGGCCGGATTGGGGAGACCCGAGGAGGCGGCCCCGCCCGTGCGGGGGGCGGTGGTGGAAGAGGCCGCGGGGGTTGATGCTGCAGGTGGCGATGCATCGACCTCGGCGGAGATGAACTGTTCGCTGGATGCCTCGGTGGTGATCTGGTAGCCCCGCAGAAGTACGTCGGTCAAGGTGATCGGTCGCACCCAGGGCTTGGACCTGCATGTGGGATCTTTGAGGTCTCCTGAGGCAAGGTAGGCGTTGTAGCCAGCCACGAACCCCTCGTAGAGCGACATGATCTGGGGCAACGGGCCGAGGGGGGGTGCCTGGTGTATCTCTTGATGCAGCATCTTCGAATCGTCGACCGATTTCCAGTAGAGATCCGAGTCGAGATTGGAGGTGGAGACGCCCGCCGAATAGTTGAGGCTCAATGCCTTGGGTCCGAAGTACTTCGACCGATCGCCGTTGACGGTGACGAAGTCCTGTGCCAGGGTGCAGAAGTTGTCCTGGGAGAAGGCCCATGCTTCGCCATAACCGAGTGCCCGGAAGTTGGTGGCAGTGATATGGGGGATGCCGGCGCCGTCCCGAACGATAGTCACCGTGCTTGAGGCCGACGGACTCCCCGAGCACCCGGCCAGCCCTGCGGCGAGAATGGAGATGAACGGAACGATCGAGAGGCGGGTGAGGGTGCGCACGGAGGGTGAGGCTATCGCACCTCCCATGCGGGGATCTGGTCCCAGCCTGCGTAGGTGACCGAAGCTCAGTCCGTCCCGTGGCCGACACTGGTGATGTGGGAGTGGTAGACGACCGCGATGAACATGAGGAGGGTCGCTCCCCCCAGGCTTCCGGCAAGCTGGCCGATCTCGCCACCTGATTCCACCGCGGCCACGCTCCAAGCCCCGCAGGCAACCATGGCGGAGACAAAGAACAGGCTGGAGCGGACGATCTTGCGAGCACGCAGGTTCCTCGGATGCTGGCGAATGACCATACCGGGTGCCAGCGCGACCCAGTAGGAACCGACCCCGAAGATGAGCATCCAGACGATGATCAGGTCCTTGCGAATATCGAGGCCGGATATGGTGAGCGCGACGATCACTGCCACGTCGAATGCCATCTGGAGGACAGCGACGCCGGCGAGCGCTGTGCCCAGCCGGTGCCACGTCCGATCGCCGCCCCGCAGTAGCCGGGAGTAGCGGCGCGGATCGGTGATCTCGAACTCGTCGGGGTCGGGAGCCACATGGGGAAGGATCGCTCGTGCGTCGCCGGGGACCACGTAGTCGCTTCCGGCAGCAAGGGGAGCGTAGCCACGGGTGACCGCTTGGCCTCCCTGGCCCGGTTGCCACCCTTCCGGCAGGTGGGCCTCGGTGAAAGCTCCGGTCCACAGATAGCCCGCCTGGTGAGGGAGGGAACCGGCGGCGCGATCCTCGAGATCGCTGTAGCGGCCCCAGGCCATGACCCATCCCTCGGGGTTGCCGGGGAAGGTGGCGACGATCGCCCGAGAGTCGGCTTCGCGGATCTGGTACTGGTCCCGCCAGGTCCCCAGGCAGAACCGGCTGCCGGCACGCACAGTGGTGAATGTTGCCGCTGCCTGCGGATTTGCTCCGGTCGACCCGGGAGGTTCCATCTGGGAAAAGGGTACCTGTCGGCCATGTCCGCTGCTCTGTCGAGCCGTTCCATCCATGCCTGGAGAAGGGATTTCGGCCGGACTAGCCCGGGCCACTAGAACCTGTTACAAATAGTACCGTCCGGTCGGAAAACATCGACCGAACCGCAGGAAATCGCAGAGGTCCGGTGACCGGGCCCCGACAATTCAGGAGATACCCATGGCACGCTTCGATGGCAAAGTAGCGATCGTGACCGGAGCGGGATCCGGCATCGGCAAGGCGACAGCACTGAGGCTGGGATCGGAGGGTGCCGCTGTTGCCTGCTTGGATGTGACCGGCGCCCAGGAGATGACCGCCAAGGAGCTCGGTGACCAAGGGGCGAAGGCACTGTCCGTCAACTGTGACGTATCCAGCGAATCCTCGGTGAAGGAGGCGGTGGCGGAGGTGGTCGAGGCGCTGGGTGCTCCCAACGTGGTGTGCAACGTCGCCGGGGTGGGGAAGTTCACTCACACGCCCGAGGTGCCGCTGACTGAATGGGACAGGATCGTCGGTGTCAATATGACCGGCCCTTTTCTTATATGTCGTGAGACGATACCATATCTCCTGGAGAACAAGGGGAACGTGGTCACTGTCGCATCGACAGCGGGGATCAAGGGGCAGGCGTACAGCGCGGCGTACTGCGCCTCGAAGGGTGGCGCGGTCATGCTCACCAAGGCTCTGGCCATCGAGTACCTGGAGCGCGGGGTGCGCTTCAACGCGGTGGCGCCCGGGGGAGTCCTCACCCCGATCTTAAGCAGCTTCAATCCTCCCGAAGGTGCGTCAATCCCGTTGGTGGCACGCCTGGCCTCCCCGATGGGATTCGCCCAACCGGAGGAGATCGCCGGTTTGGTCGCCTACATAGCGTCCGACGAGGCCCGGTATATGACCGGAGCGGTGGTGACCATGGACGGGGGAATCACCACCTGAGAGCGAGGTTGGCGCGGGTGCCTACCGTTCAGTGGAGCGAAGGGTTGCCGCGCGGGCGGGTCTTCTTGGAGATCGCCGCAGCGAGAGCGTTGGCGGCATGGGCAACGGCGAGGGCCGCCTCTGCCAGGTCGTTCCCGCTCTGAGCAACCAGTGCCGCCGCATGACCGACCGGTGCGGGCGGATGGACAACGGGCGGATGGACAACAGGAGCGGCCCCGACAGGAGCGGCCCCAACAGGAGCGACCCCAACAGGAGCGGCCCCAACAGGAGCGGCCCCAACAGGAGCGGCCCCAACA
>JAKAWH010000120.1 GCA_021817065.1 Actinomycetes bacterium | reverse complement strand
GGCGCCTTGAGCAGCGTGGAAGCTCGGTAACCCTGGCCGACCCCGCTCCCGGTTCGGGCGCTTCCCGTGCGGCAGGCGGGATGCTCGCGCCGGTCACCGAGGCGTACTTCGGCGAGGAGGAGCTTCTCCGGCTCAATCTCGCCTCCTCCCGCCTCTACCCCGGGTTCGTTCGCGATCTGGAAGATGCCTCCGGCATGGAAGTCGGCTACCTCCGCTGCGGCACCCTCCGGGTGGCGTTCGACACGGGAGACCGCTCGGTCCTCGAAGATCTGGTTGCTTACCAGCGCAAGCTGGGACTGGACGCCGAAATGCTCACCGGCAGGCAAGCACGCACTCTCGAGCCGGTGCTGGCCCCCCGGGTGGCTGCCGGCGCTCTCGTTCCCGGTGACCACGCGGTCGACCCACGGGCACTGACCGCCGCGCTGGAAGAAGCCTGCCGGAGCGCCGGAGTGGTGTTTATCTCCCAACGAGGCAAGAGTGTGATAACTGACAACGGCTCGGTTTCCGGGCTCGCCCTGGAGGACGGCACTGTCCTACCCGCCGCGACCGTGGTGGTGGCCGCCGGATGCTGGTCCCGCGCTCTCCTCGCAGGGATCCAGCCACCGCTCCGCCCGGTCAAGGGTCAGGTGCTCATCCTCCGCCAACCTCGTTCGGCGATGCTGCCCGACCCCTTCGTTGGCCATGTGATCCGCTCCATCGTGGAAGGACGCCATGTCTACCTGGTACCCCGCGGGGACGGGCGCTTCCTCTTGGGCGCCACCGCCGAGGAAAAGGGCCTCGACCCGGCAGTGACCGTGGAGGCGGTGCACACCTTGCTCACCGCAGCACGCTTGGTGGTGCCCGCGGTGACCGAGATGGAGATCGTGGAGACCGTCGCTGGCTTCCGCCCCGCCTCCCCCGACAATGCACCGATGATAGGTGTCACCGCGGTGGACGGGCTGGTGGCAGCCACCGGCCACTACCGCAACGGGATACTTTTGACCCCGGTGACCGCATTGGCGGTGGCGGAACTGCTGACCTCTGGCACCCTCCCCCCCGAGGTGGAGCCCTTTTCTCCTATGCGCTTCCGGTGAGGGTCTCCCTGAACGGGACCGCATGCGAGATCGCCGAAGGAGATTCGCTCCAGGAGGTGGTGGCCTCATTGGGAAGGGGAGCTCGGGGACTTGCCGCAGCGGTCAACGGCGAAGTAATTCCCGCTTCCCAGTGGCCCTCATACCGCCTCTCTCCCGGAGACAGGGTGGAAGTCCTGGGCGCCGCGCAAGGGGGATAGGGTCGGGTATGTGACTTGCGCGACCCAGAGGACGACGCTTCCTTACCCGATGGACCGATGACCGACCTGCTCGCCATCGCCGGCCTCAAGCTGTCTTCCCGGCTGATACTTGGTACCGGAGGTGCTCCCAGCCTGGAGGTGCTCGACCAGGCGGTCGAGAGTTCGGGGACCGAGATGGTCACCGTGGCCATGAGGCGAGTCGACCCGGGTACGGAAGGTTCCCTCCTGGATGTGCTGGCGCGGCGCGGCGTCCGGGTTCTGCCCAACACGGCCGGCTGCTACACCGCTGCCGACGCAGTGCTCACCGCCCGGATGGCCCGGGAGGCCCTAGGGACCGACCTGGTCAAGCTGGAGGTGATCGGAGATGACCGGACCCTCCTGCCCGATCCGGTGGAGCTCCTCGATGCCGCTGAGATCCTGGTGGCGGACGGTTTCGCAGTGCTCCCCTACACCAACGACGACCCGATCCTGGCGCGTCGCCTGGAGCAAACTGGCTGTGCTGCGGTCATGCCCCTGGGCTCACCGATCGGCACAGGGCTTGGCATCCGCAATCCCCACAACATCGCCCTCATTGTGGAATCGGTCTCGATACCGGTGGTGCTCGACGCCGGCATCGGCACCGCTTCCGACGCGGCACAGGCCATGGAGCTCGGCTGCGATGCGGTGCTGGTGGCTTCGGCCATCACCCGTGCCCGGGAACCCGCCCTGATGGGCTCCGCGATCGCCGATGCGGTGCGTGCCGGCCGGGCGGCCCGGCAGGCCGGGCGTATCCCGCGCCGATACTGGGCCCGCGCGTCCACCTCCGATGATGGCCGGGCGGAGTTCTGAATCATCGGGAAACGCTCCGCAGGTGGTTCTAGGCGCCGTCTCCACACCGTGACTACACCCCCCGTCGCCCTCACCGTCGCCGGCTCGGATTCGGGGGCCGGGGCCGGGATCCAGGTCGACCTGAAGACCTTCGCCGCCCACCGGATCTTCGGAGTATCGGCGATCACCGCGGTGACCGTGCAGAACACCGCCGAGGTGCGCGCCGTGCATTCGGTCCCCCCGGACATCGTGGCGGGACAGATCGATTGCCTGCTCGACGACTTTACGGTGGTGGCAGCCAAGGCCGGGATGCTCGCCACCGCCGAGACGGTGGAGGCGGTGGCAGGGGTCCTCCTCGGTAGGCCGCTTCCTCACCTGGTGATCGACCCTGTCCTCATCTCCTCCTCGGGTGCCCGCTTGACCGACGACCGGGCGGTGTCAATCTATATAGATCGCCTCTTCCCTCTGGCCGACCTGGTCACCCCGAACATGGGAGAAGCCGCGGTGATCACCGGCGAGCCGGTGACAAACCTGCACCAGATGGAACAGGCTGCACGGGCGATCAACCGCCTCGGAGCACGGAACGTTCTCTTGAAGGGCGGCCATCTCTTCGGGCAGGGAGAAGCCGTGGACCTGTTCTTCGACGGCGATAAGGTGATCCATTTCGCCGCCCCCTGGGTGGACACCCCCAACGTACACGGCACCGGCTGCACCCTGTCGGCCGCCATTGTCTCCGGCCTCGCTCACGGCACCGACCTTCCCACCGCGATCCGTGACGCCAAGACCTACGTGCACCGTGCCCTTGCCAGCGCCAGCACCTGGCGGCTCGGATCGGGGCACGGACCCCTCGATCACTTCGAATGGACCTTCCCGCGCCCGCATGACCGTGCAACCGATTCAAGATCTGGATAGTCCGAACTGAGAGAAGACCGTTCCCGCTCGACTACGGCGGATGGTCCGGTAGCATCAGGGAGTGACCGAAGCGCTGGCGGGAAGTGAAACCAGCTCGGCGCGACACGGCGGCTCGCCCGTGCCCGGGGCGAGTCTTGACCGCCTTCCAAACCACTGCGAGCTGGCCATTCTCCGCCATCCCGACCAGGAGACCACCTGGACGGTGGTCGGGGTTGCCCACGTCGAGCCCGCCGCCACCTCGGACCCGGCAGGTGCTCTCCTGGACAGGCTCCACCGAAGGATCCCGATTCTGATCGAGGGTCTCCCCATGGCGGCCGCCCGCCTGGACGGTGAGCGATGGCGGTTGGGAGCCGGCCCGGTCCCGGTGATCGCCTCGCATTCCGATCCGACCCCGCCTTCGATGCTCACTCGCTTCGACCTCACCTCAGAACCTCCCTTGCGCCTGCTCGTTGACCCGGAAGGACGCTGGGTCAGCTTCTTCGTCCACCACGCTGCTCTCGACGGTGCCCGCCTGCTGGTCACGATCAAGACCCTCCTTTGCGAAGCACCGGTCCCCGCCCCCGAGCCGGAGCTTCCCACCCGGGGGGAGATCCCGTGGAGCGTCCTCGCCCGGCTTCTCCGCCCGGCAGACCCGGTCGCACCCTCCGCCGAGCCGCCCCGGGTGGACTCCTTCGTGGCACGGCCGCTCCCCTTACTAGGTGCTGGAGTCTCCTCGCGGCTCCCTGAAGCCTTGCTGGAGGCAGTGAAGTCATTCAGCGCCGCGCGCGGATGCCCATTGCGACGGGTGGGGATCACGCTCGGCATTTCTCGCACCCAGGGTCCCGCCAACCGCAATACCTATCGCCGGGTCGACAGAAGGGTGGGCCAGCCGATTGGTCAGGCAATCGAAGCTGCATTGCGGGTGCCGGAGGACCCCTGGGAGATCCGGCACTCCACCAGGTTGCTCCGCCTGTTTACCCCTCTTGCCCCCCGACTGTCCGATACGGTGATCCTCACCAATCTCGGGCGACAGTCCATGCCGGGCATCACCCGGCTGGAGGGTTACCCGGTCGCCCGCGGCCGCTCGGCAGTTGCCTTCGGCGCGGTGCGTCTCGCGGGGGGCGAATCCACACTCTGTCTCCGTGCCAGAGACATAAACGTCGACGACGCCGATGGAATTATCGACGAGGTGATCGAGAGGCTGGAAAAAGAAAGCTGAGAACTTCCCGATGGATAGTTCAGCCCCCTAGGTCCTCCAGCACCATCGCGGTCACCTTGAAACCGGAATCGACCGCCTGATGGGTCCCGCATCCATAGCCGCCTGCATCGCAGCCGACCAGGTACAGGCCCGGGAGCGGCGTGCGGGGATCCGGCTTTGACCGACCGCATTGACCGATCACCTGGGCAAGACCGATGCACTCCCCGCCCGCTCCCGGTACGACGGAGTCCCGGGTGAGGCTGGCCACCTGGGACGCCGAGTAGGGCTCGCGGCGGATAATGTGCTCGCTCACCTCGGGCCAGATCTCCGCGACGGTGGCCTCGAGACGCCGGATCGCCTCGTCGTTCATGGTCGCCTTCGGATCCGGCGACCCCAGGGTTCCCAGTAGGGCGATCTGGTGACCCTCCGGCGCCAGGGTCGGGTCGTAGTTGGTGGTAGCCCCGACGAAGACCAGCGACGCATCGGGCCACTCTCCTCGTTGAGCGGCGGCGTAGCGTTCGTCGTCCCACCAGCTCTGGTCGGAGTACGCGGTGGCCAAACCGGCACTGAACACCGGAGCGTCCAGGAAGTACCGCACTCCCACGAATGCCAGGCCCGGCTCCAGGTCCATAACCCACTTCACGTAATCGTCGGGCAGGGTTCCCTCACCGACCAACTTGAGGATGGTGGGCTGGATTCCCGCGTTGGATACCACCGCATCAGCGGTGAACTCTCCCTTGTTCGTCGCCACTCCCACCGCCCGACCGTTCTCGATCACGACCTTCTCCACCCGCGCATTTGTCAGAAAAGTTCCACCGTGGGCCACCACGTAGTCGGCGGCCAGCTCGGCCAGGCGGCCGAAGCCGCCACCGGCGTAACGACCCCCGGTACCCACGAAGAGGTCCCGCAGAGTGCGGATCGTCTCCGACACCGGGATCCTGTTCACCGGCGCGACGAATATGTAGTTCAACAATGCAGCGAGAAAGGTGATCAGTGGCTCGGGCAGGTTGAAGCTCCTGAACCATTGCAGCGAACCCATCTCGTCCAGAGCGTCGAGCTCCTCGTCGGAGGTTCCCATCAGAGCAGCGAACATCTCGCCCATAGCGGCGATGTCGTCGTCGGTAGCCCCGTAGACGTCCTTCAAGGACTCCACCATTCCCATCGGGTCCGAGCCAACCTGGGTCTGGGCCGCTGCGATCCTCCACTCACCCGCTGCGTTCTTGTAGTAAGAACCCACTCCCCCGGGAGCAACCTCCGGGCCGAGCAGCGGAGCCTGATCCTCCACTCCCAGCTCGGCGGCAAGCTCATGGAAACGCGACCCGCTTGCGGGAGTGCCGAGAACCGGCCACATCTCGTAGCGATATCCGCGTCGCTCGATGGTCATCGCCTTGCCACCGGCTTGGGGATTCTTGTCGATCAACAAAACGCGCTTGCCGGCCTTGGCACACAGGGCCGCCAGGGTCACTCCCCCGTAGCCGGCGCCTATCACTGCGATGTCGTAGTCACTCATTATGGGTCCACTCCTGGTCTTACCGTCCGAGAGGCGCGGACCGGATAGGCCCGCGCCTCAGGTTCTCGATTACCCCGCGCGACATTGTGTCGCGCTCCCTCGCTATGCGAAGAACTCTCCGGGGGACTTGCCCCGCCGGCCGTCAGCATCGCTGATGTGGTACGGCGAGGGGTACCACCAGTCCGGCGTACTCTGCGCCACCTCCGGATAGTCCTCGTGGAGGATGTGCATCAGGTTGTAAGGGACCGCGATGAGGCAGAGTCCCCCTGGATGCGACGTCTGGTGACACAGGTACAGACCGTCTATCGGGGTGCGGTACCGGGCGAGCTCGGGAACCGGCTTGTTGCCGCCCCACTCCTGCTCGGATTCCCGCATGCCCATCCACTGGCCTCCGACGAATGCCATGTTGCGCATCGACGAATCGTAAGGGGTGTTCACCCAGATCTTGTCGTACTTATCATCGGTCATGTTGGGCGCGTACTGGCGGATGACCGTCTTGATGTTGTCGACGATCTCGTCTCGCGCGCGGTTCACCGCTTCCGGGCCGTCCCGGTGCTCTTCGGGAGCCGGTACCTGGAGGTTGTGGTAGATAATGTGCCGGCCGTCGCCGGGACGAACCCGAGTACGGTCATGGGTTCCCTGCACGATGAACCAGAGGCCCCCGTAGTGGTCCAGCTCGGTCGGGTGGGTCCGGAAGGTTTGCACGTCGCGCATCAACTCGAGCAGCTTGTCAGTCTCTGCGTTCAGAACGTAAACGGTCGGTTCCATGTTCCCGGGCTGGTTCAGGTGGGGCGCCTGGGTGAACTGGGGAAGCTCGTTCACCAGCATGTTCATCACCCACAGGCTTCCGCCCTTCAGGCTCACGTCGTTGATCTTGGCGGTGAGGTCGGGGGTGAGCGCGCCAGGGCTCACCAGCTTGGGGAGCTGCTTCACGTGGGTGTCGGCGATCACTGCCATGTTGGCCCAGATTGTCTTTTCTTCCAGGACCGACTCGTCGTCAACCCGCACGCCCACCGCCCGACCGTCCTCGACAATGATCTCGCTGACTGGTGAGTTCACGAAGATCTTGCCCCCATGAGCGAGAGTGCACCGCGCCAGAGCGTGTGCCAGGGCATGCATCCCGCCAACCGGAGAAGGCAGGGTGGTACCCAGAAGCAAGCCCACGCCGAAGGCAGGGATCAGCATCCCTTTGTAATAAGGATGCGGCCCGTTGCCCCAAGCGTTGATTAACGCGCCGCACATCATCGGATCGGGAAGGTCGAAGCTGTTCAGGAACTCGTAGAGCGACATGTCGAGATACGCGTCGTCCCAGATAGGGACGATGTCCTTGAAGATGCGTGACTCCGGCAGCTCGTCCTTCGGGATCCTCCACTTGTGGTCATAGGCGGGCGTCCAGTAGATGCTTCGCACCAGTTCCTGGACACGCGCCTGGAGGTTAACCATGAATTCGATGAAGAACTTGGAGCCATCCGAGCTCCCGCCCAGCGACTCCACGAATTTCGGCAGGTCCTCGAAGGCGACCCCCTCGAACATCCCGGTGTTGTCGATGATCGTCTTGCGCCCGTCGGAGGTGAATGACGCAGAGCCGGTCGAATTCGACAGGCGGAAGCCGTACTTGCCCAACTCGAGCTGCTCGGGACCCGGTCCCATGGAACCGTAGAAAAAGGATGCATGGGGGTCGATGGAAAAGCCCGGCTCGGGTTCGGTGTTCTCCGCTCCTCCGCCGATCTCCGGACGGGCCTCCAGCATGCACACCGAAAAGCCCCACTTGGACAGGTAGGCCGCGATACCCAGACCGTTAGGTCCACCACCCACCACCACGAAGTCATAGCGGCTCTTCTTCTCCAGCCGCTCTCCAGTCCCTGCTGCGCGCGCTGCCGAGGCGCGCGCAGCATTCCTCGTCGTTGTCATGCGTCGGTCTCGCCGTCCAGTTCGGCCGCGTCATTCGACAGGTTGCCGTTGGTCGACCCGCCCCCGACGGTGGCCAGCGCGGCTACCTTCTGAGCCTGCGGCTGCTGGGCTGCAGTCTCCCCGGCGGCGGAACTTCCGGTACCTGCGGTGGAGCGGGTCCCCGCTGCGGACGCACCACGGCCCAGCTTGTCACCCAGGTCCAAGTCCTGCTTGGCAAGCTTCTCCTTGAGTTCGCGGATGTGCTCCTTCACCTCTGCTCGGTGCTCTTTGAGCTCATTGGACCAATGATGATTCTTCTTCCTGCGAAACAGCGAAGTGAGAACGAACCGAAGCATGGCCGGACCCGCGATCATCTTGATAAGACCGGGAACGTCGTCCTGGCACACTCGGAAGGAAAAGTCCCAGTGGACCGGCTCGTGCACCGATCCGGTGATAACCACTTCGTCTCCATTGCGGGACGCACGGTACTCGCGAAAATCCATCACCAGTTCCTTGCGTCCGAGCCCACGTGATCTGAGTCTCACTTCATTAACCTCCGGTCTCTTGATTGGCAGTGTTGGCGGGAACAAATACGAGCATCGATGGGAAGAGGTCGTCGCCGCGGGTAGCCACAGGCTTCGACATCGGGGTGGGGATCGTCCGCGGCCCCATCCCTCACTCCTTCCCCTCCGGGAAGTAGGTGGCCAGGTAGCGCTTGACGTTCAGGGGGTAGTCGAAGGGGAACTTGGTCTC
>JAKAWH010000119.1 GCA_021817065.1 Actinomycetes bacterium | reverse complement strand
GGCCGCGCGCGCTACATGGAAATGGCCGCGCGCGCTACAGATATCGTTGCCGCGCGCGGCACATTTCTCGTGGCCATATCCAGGGACTTTCTCGTGGCCGTTGACAATCTCGTCGTCGCCTCCTCCATTCCGGTGGCCCTTACCGTGCTATCTGGCGGTATCGAGTCGGTCGTGGCCCCAGGGCGTGCGCAAGGATTCAGTCAGGCCGACCTCGAGGCGATCCTCTCGGCGACCAAGCGTCTGGTCCTCGTTACCAGGTCCAAGTCCGATTCGTCCCTTGTCTCCGCGTTCTCAGGCCGGGTCGCATCGCCAGTCACGGTCAGCTCTCGACCTTTGTCGAGCCTTCCCGGACGACTAGCCGATGCCCTGAGATCGTCGTCCAGCGCCATCAGCGCCTCCCAACCTGGCCCGAGTGGCATTTCCCACATGGAGAACGCCAAGGTCACGGTCGCCGATGAGGAGCCGGGTGCGACCGGGGTCGGTCTTGACGCGCTCGCAGTTTCCGAGGCCGAGATCGAGTCTCCCGAAACGGCCACGTGTATTTGCCCTGATCGCCCCACCGATCCCGGTGAGGTCCGGATCGAGAACGATGCACGTTCTTGGCGCATCCGGGGGGCGTCCCGCTCCAAGGGATACGAGGTCTTGCGTGCCAATGTCATGGTGACCGATACCCGCACCGGACGCTTCCACCTCGACACCATCGACCTGTACTCGTCGCGCCAGCGCGGTGGCTTCGTGGCTTGCTGTGCCGATGAGTTGAGGGTGCCAGTTGCCATCATCGCTACCGAGATCGGCCAGGCGCTATTGGCCACCGAACAGGAAGCCGACCGGGCGAAGGCGGCACCCACGGCCGACGCCGTTGCCATGAGCGAGGCCGAACGGGACGACGCAATGGCAATGTTGACCGCCGGCAATCTCACCGACCAGATCATCTCCGACATTGCAGCCCTCGGTATCGTCAGGCGAGGAGGACAACGCGCTCCTCATCTACCTGGCACTCATCTCCAGAAAGTCCGAGCGCCCGCTGTCGGTCATGGTCCAGTCCTCGCATTCGGCGGGCAAGTCCACCCTCGCCGACGCGGTTGCCTCGCTCGTTCCACCCGAGGACCAAGTGTCCTATTCGGCGCTGACCGGCCAGGCTCTCTACTACCTAGGTGCCGGCGGTCTCACCCACAAGGTGCTCTGCGTGGCCGAGGAGGAAGGGGCCTCCAAGGCGGTGTACGCGATCAAGCTCTTGGTGTCTTCGGGACATCTCGCCATCGTCTCGACGGGCAAGGACGCCGACACCGGCAAGCTCGTCACCAAGACCTACGAGGTTCAAGGCCCGGTGGCGCTCCTCATGACGACGACGGCTCCAATGGTCGACGAAGAGCTGGCGAGCCGTCTGGTGGCGATCACCGTCTCCGAATCGGTGTCGCAGACCCGTGCCATCCATTGCGCCCAGCGAACCGCCTACTCTGCGGCAGGACTTGCGGCAAAGGCGAGTCGCGAGGCGATTACCTCCCGCCACCACAACGCACAGCGCTTGATCGAGCCGATGCCCGTCGTCATTGCGATGGCAGACGAGTTGGCCTTCTCCGATGCCACTACCCGCAGCCGCCGGGACCACGACAAGTACCTTTCGCTCATCGCTGCCTCTGCCCTTCTCCACCAGCACCAGCGCGAGGTGAAGACGGTCAACGCCGATTCCGGTGTGATCTCCTACGTCGAGGCCACCTCCGACGACGTGGCCCTGGCTGATCGCCTGGCGATGGGCGTCATTATCCGTGACTGCTCCGATCTGCCACCTGTGACTGCCGCTCTGCTCTCCTCGCTCGCCTCGTGGGCTGGAACCGAGCCCTTCACCCGCAGGGCGGCGAGAGAAGCCCTGGGGCTCGGCGACACCCAGTTGAAGGTGCACCTGGCACGATTGGTGGAACTGGAATACGCGCTCTGCCTGCATTCCGGGCGCAGCGTTTCCTACCAGCTCGCCTGGGGTGATCCGGGCCTGACCCGCAATAGCAATACCGGGAACGATCCGGGTGACCGTAGCAGTACGGATTCGATGCGTGGTGAGACGATCCGGTCGGGGCAAAAGACAATCCGGTCGGGGTCTGGTCGGGGGGAGGTCGGGGGGAGGTCGGGGTCGAATCGGCCCACCTCGAACGGGTCGTCCTCGCAGGTGAGGCCCAGAAAATCGGCCCCGAGCACCACGGCATCGCCGACATGCACGTATAGAGATGAAGCGGGTGACTATCCCTACGAAGTTGCCCTACGAAGCGCTGGCGACATGGGAGGTCGACGGTCATGACCGCGGTTCTCTCGGACGAGGTTTCCTCCCCGGCTTCGGGCCAGCTCTTCGCCGACGCCATTGCCGAGTTCGCTTCGCATCTCAAAGTCCGCAATTACAGCCTAGGTTCGGTCACCGCGTATCGCCATGCGCTCTCCTGGCTGACCCGGTTCCTGGCCACACGGGGTATCTACGACCCCGCTCACGTCACCCCCGAAACCCTGGAGTCCTACCGCCACTACCTCGCAGGGACGGTCAAGCGCAACGGGCGGCCCCTGGCGGTTGCCACCCAGTCTCATCGTCTCCAGGCGGTGCGCGTCTTCTACCGCTGGATGCGCAAGGTTGGATACGTCGAATCCAACCCCGCCGACGCGCTGGAGTATCCCCGCGCTGAGCACCGCCTCCCTCCTGCCACCTTGTCGGTGGGAGAAGTCGAAGCCGTCATGGCCCTCCCCGATGTAGCAACCCCCTTTGGACTTCGCGACCGGGCGATCCTGGAGGTGTTCTATTCGACAGCCATGCGCAGATGTGAACTGATGGGGCTTCGTCTGCGTGACATCGACTACGAGCGGAGTACGCTCTTTATTTTCCAGGGCAAGGGCCACAAGGACCGCTACGTTCCCATCGGCACCCGTGGGCTGCATTGGCTGAACCGTTACGTCTGCGAAGTCCGCCCTATCCATGCACTTTCCGGTGATGGCGACGAGGGGTATGTATTCCTCTCCTATACCGGCAAGGCGATCTCGCTCGACTTCTTGACCGAGATGGTGACTGAGTACATTTCCTCCTCGGGAACGGCCAAGAAAGGATCGTGCCACCTCATCCGCCACACGACCGCGACACTCATGTTGGAAGGCGGAGCCGACATCAGATACATCGCCGAGCTACTAGGCCACAGCCGTTTAGAGACTACCCAGCGATACACCCAGGTCTCCATCGAGAAGTTGCGCCAGGTGCACGCTGCCACCCACCCGGGAGCGCACCTTGTATCGGCAAATCCCGGGCGGGCCAGTTCGAGGCGGTAGCCTCGGGGCGGGGGAAGGTAGAATGGACGCCATGAGCCAGGTGGTCATTGAACTTCCCGAAGACGTTGCAGCTCGTCTCGCCGAGCGGGCCAAGCGCGACCACACAACGCCTGAAGAGGTCGCCTCGGAAGCGGTGGAGTCGTATTTGTCGCCGCGTCGTTCAGTCGGCTTCGCCAGGATCGGTGACTCCGGCCGGTCCGACATCTCCGAAAACGTCGATTCCGAAATTCGCTCCGCGCTCGGCCTGTGATCGTTGTCGACTCCGGCCCGCTCTATGCGGCAGCCGACCTGCGCGACGCCCACAATGACGCCTGCGTGGCGTTCTTCGAGACGGCCCCGGGTCCTCTCCTCGTCCCTGCTTCCGTCGTCATCGAAACGGGCTACCTCATCGAGAAGTGGCTCGGACCGAGGGCAGAATCTCGCTTTCTCACCGCTCTAGCTGGCGACGACTACCGAGTCGAGAATCTGACGACCCCCGACATCCTCCGCATGGCGGAACTTGTCGATACCTATGCGGACCTTCCCTTGGGTTCCGTTGATGCATCCGTTATCGCCGTCGCTGAACGTCTCGGCGCCGTCGATATCGCAACTTTGGACCGGCGTCACTTCTCCGTCGTCCGACCCTCCCACACCGAGGCATTCCACCTACTGCCGGAATAGCCCAGTTGCCCCTCGCTCCGGGTCCCGGAATCAGGGCAGATAAGCGAGCAATCTGGAAGAATAGGGCCATGTCCGGAACCCGGACTCCAACCACATCCAGAACCACGACATTTCGTCCTCGCTCGTTGCGAACCGGGCATGAGCACCTACCCCGAAAACAGCGCGTCGCGCGATTGTTCTGCTCAACGCACGCCAAGCGGCGAACCCGCAGCGTGTCACCGCTACATACGAGTTTCTCGTCCGACTCCTCACATGACTACGTCTACGGGCCTTCGGGTACTCCGATCGAGCAGGTCAACGAGGCAACTGGTGCGGCTACGTATCTCTACACCGATCAGTTGGGGTCGGTCGTCATGGAAGCCGATCAGTCGGGCACTGTGACGGCCAGCCAAGCGTATGCACCCTACGGAGAGGTGGCATCGACTTCCGGCACGTGGACTACGCCATTCGGGTATGCGGGTGGATACACGGATCCGACCGGATTGATCTACCTGATCAACCGCTACTACGACGCGCAGACCGGGCAGTTCGTGAGTGTGGATCCGTTGGTGGGGATGACGGGGGCGGCGTATGGGTATGTGGGAGGGAATCCGGTCAATGGGGTGGATCCGATGGGGTTGTCGTTCTGGGGGACTGTTCTTGGTACTACGTCGGTAGCAACAGCGGTTCTTGGGGTAATTGCAACCACGGCCGGGGCCGAGGGACTCGGCCTAGGTCTCGATGCGATTTCCGTTGGAGCTGGCCTTGGCGCCATTCTCATTGATAAGAATGAATGTCTAACAAAGCAGAACTGGGACGCATGCAAAGGGGTAGCTCTCGGAATCATCGGGGTTGGACTGACCGGAGCCGGAGAGATCGTGGCAGAACTCGGTGCTGGCTCGCAGCTTGCACAACTAGTAGCAGTACTGACGAAACTTGGCGGTGCCGGGGCTACCGCTGCATCGTTACTTGGTGAAGCTGAAGCGCAAGCAGTCGAAAACGGGAGTGGTCAAACTGGATCGATAGGAGGTATCACAACAACTCCATGTGGGACGTTAACATGGCAGGGAAATAGATGGTGGTGGACTGGCAGCCAGGTCCCTCCCGACTGGCTGACTGGTGGAGGAATTTCGTGGAGCAAAGGCACCAACGGAACTTGGAATGGCATTGAATAGCTCAAACTGGATGTGCCGCGATGTTGCACCGTCAATATTCGGGGCAGGAGTGAAGATGTCTTGATGCCCGTTAGATACCGCCAGATGAAACGTGTTCAGGACACGTGAACAACAAATGAGGTCATTAAGTCGCTACAACACAATGATGACCTTGAAAATCGTAGGATGGTCTGTCGAAGTTCTCATTCTGGGCTTCGTGTATGCTAGTGTAGCTCTTGGGCAATTCGCATGGTCTGGCGCCTTAATTATTACCGGTGTCGTGGCCCTGGGATGTAGTCTTGCTCTATTGCCGCTTACGCGCAGCGTGAGCTTGACCAATTCAGTACTCCGAATTCCGGCGGTGATTGGCACTCAGCGCATCGCAGTAAGCGATATCGCCGGAATTGGTATGCTCTACGGAGGTCTCCTCGATATGCGGGGGTGGCAGGGATACGTTTGGGACGTTCACGGCAAGCGCTACGTCCTTCGTTCAGTTTCTACCCGAGCTAGGCGCTTTGTCCCGTATGACGCGATGAACTATGCAGCAGTCTCGCACACCAAGGCTGGTCAATGCATGAAGAACATGTATGCTCGTGTAGCGTCCTTACAAGGTCCTCATGGAGCTCTAGCAACAATGGAATTGCAGAAGCTTGACAACCGACGGAGAGTGAGACGTTCGGATCGGGGCAATTCCGTGGTGGCGTTCTGGTCTCCCAATGGTTCAATGGGTCCGTTCGAACGCCATGGACCCTCATGGCGAAAGCCGCCACAACGACCGCTGCATCGTCTTGGCACTCCCGCGCGTCACGCAGGCAAGAATGCAAGCGAGGAAACTGGAAAGTTTCGAGCGGTCAATCCGCAAGGTAAGCGGCGTCCGTAGTTTGGTCGGCAGTGGGTCAGTTTGATGTGATGAAGGAGCGCCTCGCCGTTCCTGCGCGACGAGCCCGCTGACAATGGCCGGGCCGGCTCCTCACTTCCCTCTCGGGAGAGCTCCCATGGCCGACCTGCGAAGAGCAAGGAAAACATTCTTCCTGGGGGATCAAATCCAGCGGTTCTGGCGAAACCGATAATCGGAATTGCAGCCACCTCGGATGATGAGGGTTACGTGATGGCAGGTGCTCAGATGGGGGGCGAGTTCAACCGGTCAGTGCAACGACAGCTCGATGATAGCGCTCGTGTGCACTCTCCCAACCGAGTGACCTCCGTGGCATGGTGTTGATCTGGTGGGCAGTGGCATTGAGATCGTCCCTATTCCTGTCCCTACAAACGAGTCGGTGCTTGTCGGCAGAGGTTGGTGCTCGTTGGGCGCATCGAACTCTTCACCTCCTTTGACCAGCCAGTATCCGACTGCGAGCAACTCGGACCAACGTCTACCGACCGCTTCGCCATTTCTTACAACCAGCAGGTCGGGGGTTCGAGTCCCTCAGCGCCCACCGTAGGTGTCATGGCGCGAACACCCCTCCCTTGCGCTCCTTTGGAGGGGGTTCGCCGTGCTCACCGGCGACCTCGACGGTAAGGCCGCGTCGGATCTCGAACTTGGGGAGGATGCGATCGCGGGACTCGACGGTGAGGCTGTGGACGAAAGCTTGGGCGACGGCTTTGCGAACGCGTCCGGGCCCGCGGAGGGCAACTTCTTGTAGCTGGTCACGCAGGCTGTTCACTTCTGCTTCGGTGGGCAGCGGAGCGGTCGCGTGGACGGCGGCTCGTCCGAGCTCTGCATATCGGAGGCGTAGCGCCCTAGCTTTGTCGCCGAGGTCGCGGACTCGATCCGCGAAAATTTCGGCGGTGAGAGTGCCGGCCTCGAAGGCGTGCATGTAGCGGTCGGCGGTCGCTTCGGTCTTTGCGATCTCGGCTTCGGTGGCGGCCAGTTCTTCTCGTTGTTGGCGTGCGGTCGCCATCGAGGTCTGCTGGTTTGCTTCGAAGGCGCGGGTGATGAGCTCTGGGTCGCTGTAGAGGTCGACGAGTGCGGCGAGGACGGCGTCTTCGAGGGCGTCGGCGCGGATGCGCGCGCCGGTACAGGCGCTCTTGCCGTAGCGCTGGGTTGTCCAGCAGGCGTAGTAGCGGTAGCGGTGGCGCTTGCCGTGGGCGGACACGCCGACGTAGTGGCGGTGGCAGCGGGCGCAGGTGATGAGCCCGGTCAGAAGGTACTCGGGGTGGGTGTCAGCGAAGCGCCGGTCGTAACGTTCGCCGCGCTCGTCGAGGAGAGCTTGGGCCTTGCCGAAGAGAATCGGATCGAGGAGCGGCTCGTCGGCTTGGTAGACGATGTCGCGAAAGGAGATCTCGCCGAGATAGCCGCGGTTGCGAAGGATGCCGAGGACCACTTTGCCGCTCCAGCGTTTCCCGGTGCGCGTGCGCAAGCCGTCGTCGTTGAGCTCGGTGGCGATGGTGACCGCTCCGGCCTTGTCGATCGCGTAGCGGGCAAAGATGCGCTTCACGATCGGGAACTCGGATTCTCGCACCGCGAGGTGGTGATCCTCGTCGAGCTGGAGCCCGTAGGGAACGGACCCGCCGCGCCAGCCGCCGCGCGCAGCCTTGCGTTCCATGCTGGCAACGACCCGGTCGATGATGGTGGCCCGTTCGAATTCGGCAAACACGCCGAGGAGCTGGATGAGCATCCGGCCCGTCGCGGTCGAGGTGTCGATCGGCTCGGTGGCCGAACGGAACGCCACGCCCATGGCTTCGAGTTCTTCGAGGATCCCGACGAGGACCTTGAGGGACCGGGCGAAGCGGTCGACTCGGTAGACGAGGAGGGTGTCGTAGAGGCCGAAGCGGGCGTCTCTCAGCGCATCGCTGAGACCGGGACGCTCGCTGTAGGCGCCGGAGAACTGGTCCGTGTAGGTCTTGACGTGTTCCCAGCCGGGCTGGCTGGCGACGAAAGCGGCGAGGCGGTGCTCCTGGGAGGACAGGGAGAACGGCTGGTGGTCCTCGTCAGTGGAGATCCGGAGGTATAGGGCGACCCGGGTCGTCCCACCGGCCATCCGGTCGGGGGCCGGGCGGGTCGTGGTCCTCCTCGATGCCATGGTCACCTCCTTTCCCTGGTCGTGGGGATGGTTCGTCCAGAGGAGACCTCCATGTGCCGGCCGATGTCAAGGCCATCCCGACTTCTCGGGTGGCGATGACGTCGAGGAGCCCGGCGACCGCGGCGACGGCCAGTTCCTCTTTCTCTGGGGGCATCTCGACGTAGACGGCGGGCAGGAGTCGGATTGCGGAGGTGGTGTGGTCGCATTGCTCGGCGGCGCCGTCTCGCGCCTGGTGGCCGTCGTTCATGG
>JAKAWH010000118.1 GCA_021817065.1 Actinomycetes bacterium | reverse complement strand
ACGAGCCGCGCCAGACCGGTCATCGACGGATCCGCCCGACTGGTCGACCGGCGGGTACCATCACGCTGATCTTCGGGAGGAAGGCCAGGTCAGTGGGGGTCCTGAATGTTTGCAGGACTTCTAAGCCCGCGGTCGTAGTCGCGAAGCGGTCCTTCTCGGGGACAACGCCGCCTCTTGGGCCAAGTTGACGGAAGCAGGCCGTGACGCTGTCACGGTGCACGTCCAGTCCGGCCACTTGGTCATGGATCTGTTCCACTGGTTTCCTCCTCCACTTGAGTCATTGGTGACCCGCCAGGGAGGGACCTTGGTAAGGGTCCGCGCGATTATTGGACGCGCGATGTAGGCTTGCGCTGTGGAGCTCGGCGAAGAGGGCCTGTCTCGGTTCTTCTCGCTGACGTCTCCGTTCCTCGACGAGCGCCAGCGTCGACTGCTGGCAGCGTCGATGGTTGAGGTGCTCGGTCGTGGTGGTCAAGCTCGAGTCGCCGAGGCAACCGGGATGAGCCGCAACACCTTGATCGCCGGGGCGAAAGACTTGGCCGAGGGGCCGGTGCTCGGAGAGCGGATACGCCGTCCTGGGGCGGGTCCCAAGCGCAAGATCGACTTGGACCCCGAGCTGCTCGTGGCGCTCGACTCCTTGGTGGAGCCCGAGTCCCGTGGAGATCCGATGAGCCCACTTCGCTGGACGCTCAAGTCGACCAGGGTGCTCGCAGCCGAGCTCACCCGGGCTGGCCACAAGGTCGGTGCGAACCTGGTCGGCGACCTCTTGCACTACTTGGGCTACAGCCTCCAGGCCAACGCGAAGGTCACCGAGGGCAGACAGCACCCCGACCGCGACGGCCAGTTCCGCTACATCAATGCCACCGCGGCCGAGCACCTCGCTGCGGGTCAGCCGGTGATCTCTGTCGACTGCAAGAAGAAGGAGCTGGTCGGCGACTACGCCAACGGTGGCAAGGAATGGGAACCTGAGGGCCAGCCCACCCGGGTCGGCGTCCACGACTTCCCCGATCCAGAGATGGGCAAGGCGATCCCCTACGGCGTGCTCGATGTCGGCGCGAACGAGGGATGGGTGAACGTGGGCGACGACCACGACACCCCGGCCTTCGCAGTCGCGTCGATCGCCCGGTGGTGGGAACGCATGGGGAAGGCTCGCTACCCAAAGGCGACGCGCCTCATGATCACCGCTGATGCCGGAGGCTCCAACAGCTACCGCTCCCGGGCCTTCAAGGTCGAACTGGCGAAGTTGGCGGCGACGATCGGTGTGGTCATCACCGTGTGCCACATGCCGCCAGGGACCTCGAAGTGGAACAAGATCGAACATCGGCTCTTTTCGTTCATCTCGATGAACTGGCGTGGCAAGCCCCTCACGAGCTACCGCACCGTCGTCGAGCTGATCGCAGCAACCACCACCAGCACCGGCCTGACGGTCCAGTCCGACCTCGATACCGGCTACTACCCGACCGGTGTGAAGATCACCGACGCAGAGCTCCGAGCAGTGCCGATCCAGCGCCACGACTGGCACCCCGACTGGAACTACTCGATCCTGCCACCCTAACCGCTCACTTTATTGCGCCACGGGCCCTTACGGTAAGACACACCCAGAACGCAGGATAGATGCGCAGAAATCGTTTCCAGAGAAAACGCCCCACGTGGTTCCTCGAAGCGCTTGCAGTGATCAAATAGCCGCTCAGTCCGAAGAAGCCGTACACGGCCATGGTACCGAGCGTGGTCTTTCCGAGCATGTTCTCTGTTCCAAACGAACCGATCGAAATGGCGTGGGAAAACACCACAGCAATTGCCAGTACTATCCGCAAGAAATTGAGGCTATTGCGCTGACTGTCAAAGGAGCTGTCGATCGTGCTAGGACCGGGTTCCGCGAGGACAGCCTGCCCACCGCCAAGCACGTCCACGTTGTCGGCGTACGCGGCACGCGTGTCCGTCATCTTGCATCCCTCGCGCTTCTTCGGTGGCGAGCCGTTCCGAGGACATCGGCGTCGTGCAGCACTCGGTTGTGGCAGTGATCCGAGGCGACCCAAACCTTGGGTGCAGGCGACAGCCCGCATCTCGGGTGTCCGTCCCGGTTGGGACTGGCACTCGAGATCCATGGGGAGGATAGCCCTGACACCGGTGGGTTGACCACCGGGCGGCGACGAAGTTCCGGCGTGTGCATCCGCTTCCCCCTCTTCCCCGGTAGCGGTGCCCGTGTCAGGGCGAGCCTCGTGGAAAGTGACTGAGGTATCCGACGGTCTGGACGGTAACGGGCGCGGACATTGCGTACCTTACGTCGGCTGGTGGTCTGCTGCAACCAACCGGCGCACGTCGTGGACCGGTTGCCCGTGCGCTCCCACGTCGCCGTCCAGCAGCGCTAGGGTCCTCGCATGCTGCGGGGGGCTGCCGACGTGCCGACACCCCGAACCTGTCAGCCCGTTCCACCGGCGTCGATGCCTGAGACGGCAGCGCGGCGCTTCCTTTGGGCATCCGTCGCCGGGATCGCCGTCTCGTGCGCTGCCTTCGCTTGGATGGTGACCGGCGGCACCTTCAGATTCTTCCGTTCCGTCCCATTTTCGAACTTCTACGACGTCCAGGCACGTTCCCTGCTCCATGGCACGTGGAGCATGCCGGCCAGCGTGCTTTCGATCGAAGGGATTCGCACCAACGGCCGCACGTACATGTACTACGGACCGGTCCCTGCGATCATGCGCCTGCCGGTGCTCCTCGTCACACACCGCTTCGACGGTCGGCTGACCGAGCCTTCGCTCCTGATCGCATTCCTCGTCGCTCTGGTGTTCTCCAGCCTTCTCAGCTGGAGAATCCGGCGGATCATCCGAGGTCCGGTCGAGGTCAGTGGCGTGGAGATGGGACTCACAGCAGGACTCATCATGGTCATCGGCCTCGGCACTGTCTTCTTGTTCCTCGGGAGCACCGCCCAGGTCTACGAGGAGGCCGAGCTGTGGGGCGCCGCGTTCACCCTAGGAGCGCTCTTCGCTCTGGTGGGCTTCTTGGAACGGCCGACCGGCAAGGGTCTCGTTGCCACCGGCATCCTGGCGACGCTCGCAATGCTGACCCGAGGATCGGTGGGCATCGGTCCCCTGGTGGCCATGGGATTGGCCGCAGTGATCTACCTGTTGGTCTGGCTGTCGAACGTCGCACCCCGGTGGCGTCCCACTGCTCGGATGCTGACCCGTGTCTCTGGCATCCGGGCGACCGCCACTCCCGGACGGTTCGGACTCGGACTGCTTGCGGCGATGGGAATCCCGCTGGCCCTTTACGTCACGATCAACGAGATCAAATTCGCCACCCCGTTCAGCATTCCCCTGAGCCGCCAGGTGCTCACGTTCGAGAACGCCCATCGGCGTGCTGCACTGGCGGCCAACGGGGGGAGCCTGTTCGGGCTGAAGTTCCTCCCGACGAATCTCCTGCAATTCGTCCGCCCCGATGCCCTCACGGTCACCCGAGTATTCCCCTGGATCTTCTTCCCCGGCAAGGCGCTCGTGCTCGGGAACGTGCTGTACTCGACCAGGGACTGGACCTCGAGCATCCCGGCAAGCATGCCAGTCCTGTTCCTTCTGGCCCTCCTGGGAATGGTTGTGGTGTACCGCTCCGGCTCACACCGCCCGCGCCCGACGACCGCCTGCTCCCTGGAGAGTTCCACGAGGGAAGGGACCATGGGCCCATCGGAACCCGCGCTGGCCGCCGAGACGGCCTCACCGGGGATCACCGCGCTCCGGTTGCCGCTGCTGGGGAGCGCTGCCGGTACCGGTGGCATCCTCATTATCGGGTTCATCGCCGAACGCTATCTGGCCGATGCGATGCCCTTTCTCGTAGTGGCTGCACTCGCCGGTTGGCACTCCGTTCTGAGGTGGAGACCAGGATCGGACATGGGCTCGGCTCCACGTACCGTGCGAAGACTGGCTGGCGCACTGCTGGCCGGGCTCGCGCTCTTCGAGGTCTGGACCACCTTTTCCCTCAGTCTCTTCTACCAGCGCGAGCTCGGACCGGTGGTCACGATCCCGAAACGGGCAGGCATGGTGTCGCTCCAAAACCGAGTGAACCACTGGTTGTTTGGCGGCCCCGTCACGGGCGTCCGGTTCGTCTCGAAGCTTCCCCTGCACGCCGCACCGTTGGACCTGGCGGTGGTCGGCAACTGCGCCGCTGTCTACCAATTCGACGGGAACACCTGGCAGCCGGTCGAACTGGGGGGAAGAGGCGGCGCTCTTCTCCTCGACGTGACCTTCCCCCGGACCGACTTGGGACGCCGCCAACCCCTCGTGGTCACCGGTGGCAGCTCCCCGCAGGACGTCGTGGCCGTCGCCTGGGAGGGTGGAGATCGATACCGCTTCTCGTACTACTTCGCCGGCTCCAACTTCTTCGGTATCGGGCGCCGGTGGTACACCGAGGCGCCGGTCACCGTGCCGTCCGGTCCGAACCGAGTCCAGGTGGACCTGGTCACCGGCCTCGGGCAGGTCTATATCACGGTCGGAGGCTCACCCGTCTTCTCGCTGATCTACCCTGTCGCCTCCCCGACAGATGTCCGGCTTGGAACGGCCCCACCGGGGATTCCAACCACCCCTCAGTTCGCCGGCAGCATCCGCTCACTGACGGTGCCAACGCCCATCTGCAACGAGCTCGAGCGGCGGCGGCCGGGCTGAACGGTGGGAATCGGGCGAGAAGGAGAGCCCGGCGTCGCCTGCACGATGAATTGGTAGCCAAACAGGGTGGGCCACGCTGAGAGTGCCACGCGATCGACGAATCGGAGCAGCCGCACACCCGACCCACCCAGACCGAGCACATCAAATGGGAGACCGACCGGTTCGACACGCTGGATCACGAAGCCTTGCCGCTCGACCAACTTCCGTATGCTTCGGCGGGTGAAGAACCGGAGGTGAGTCGCGTCAAGAATCCCCCGCCGGTCATAATCGAACCGGCCGATGGCGGTCCGAAGTCGCGGATACCAGTGGGCGATGTTCGGCACGCAGAACACAGCTGTCCCGCCCGGCGAAAGCACGTCCCGCACCTGGTTGAGCAGTTGCGAGGGGTCCGCCAGATGTTCCAGCACGTCGGCAGCCACGACGACCTCGAAATCCGAGCCGATCTCCGCTGGGAGTCCGTCATTGAGGTCAGCTTTGAAGAAAGCGTCCGTGCGTCCGAGGATGCCTGCTAGCTCGTGCATATCGACTCCGGTGACATGGTGGCCGCGTCGACGCAGGCGCTCTGCCAACAGACCGCTGGAACATCCCAGATCCAGGATCTTGCTGGGAGGAAGGCGATCCAGAAAAGCCAAGATCCGCCCGTGTGAGCTGTCCTCACTCGGCTTCAGCTGGTACCCCTCGGCGAGCGCGATGCGACTCCCGTCCCCGAAACCAGCCTTTTGCAGACGGTAGGCAAGCACGTCCTTCGCCACGTCGAAGGCGTACCGCATCCCGTTGACATAGCAGATCTCATCCCCGTAGTAGGTGGGAATCGGTACCTCAGCGATCCTCATGTTCATGTCGTGGAGTTGGATGATGATCTGGGTGTCGAAGTTGAAACCGTCCGAATTGCGCTCGAAGGGGATCGCCTCAAGCGCCTTGACCGAATAGGCTCGATACCCCGAGTGAAATTCGGAGAGGTCGGTCTGGAGCATACGGTTCTCGAAACGGGTCAGGATGCGATTACCAACAAACTTATAGAGTGGCATGCCACCCCGCCGTGCCTCACCTTTGACCATGGTTCGAGATCCGAATACCGCGTCTGCCTCATCGGCCAACAGCGGTCCCAGAAGGTCGGAGAGCGACTCAGGTGCATACTGGCCGTCGCCGTGCAGCATCACGACGATGTCCAACCCGTGCTTGATGGCCAGCTCGTAACCGACCTTCTGATTGCCTCCGTATCCGAGGTTCACCGGTTGCCTGATCAAGGTGATCGGCAACTCCGAAATCTGCTGGTAGGCGAGCCCGACGAGGTAGGTGGAGTCCTGGCTGTGATCATCGCTGACGATCACCTCGGCAATGTCGGGGCGCACTGACTCGGGGATACGGTCCAACACCTTGGCGAGCGTCGAGGCGGCGTTGTAGGCGACCACCAGGACTCCGATCCTTTTCTTGGGGGCCGAAGCCATGCTGTCCCTCCCCACTGCTCGTCCGGGCGACCCAGAGTATTCGGTCACGTCCGGGTCGTGGCAATTCCGCGGCCCGACACCACGGAGGAGGGGTCACGGATTCGTGCCTCCTGCCGAGCCATCAGCGGAACTCCGGTTTGGTCACAGGTCTCCCTACCTCGAAGGGGGAAACCGGGGGGAGCCGCCGCCGCAACACCACGCCGGGTCGGACGGGCCGAGCCGGGCTTGTACCACCCGGAGAACATCGCCACCTGGTGGGTCCCTCGCCGATCCGACCGGGGAGGGACCGCCGGGGGAGCGACCGACGGTACAAACGGCACAAGCTGTGGTGCTGGGGACGGGGCCGTGTCATACACTCGTCAGATGCCGCAGCCTCCTACGCTGTCGATCGTCATACCGGTCCTCAACGAGGAGGACGAGATCCCCGTCATCCTCGCTGCCGCAGTCGCTTTCCTGGAGGAACGGGGGGGCGACTGGGAGATCGTGGTCGTCGACAATGCCAGCACCGATCGAACCCTCGAGCGGGCCGCGCCGTTCGTCGACGGGCAACGAGTTCGACTGCTGGAGAACGATTCCAACCGCGGCAAGGGGTTCTCGATCCGTCGGGGGATGCTTGAGGCTCGAGGTGACCTGCGCCTCATGTGTGACGCCGACTGCGTCGCGTCCCTCCGTTCACTTCCGTCCATGGAGCTCCTGGCCGGAGAAGCGCACGTGGTCGTCGGCTCCCGGCTCAGTGCCGGTGCCCGGGTAACGCGAAGGCAACCCCTCCGCAGGCGTGTCGTCGGCGTGGGGTTCATCGCCTTGACCCGAGCCCTCATGGGAAAGCTTCCCAAGGACGTCTACTGCGGGTTCAAGCTCTGGACGGCCGGCTGCGCTGAGGATGTCTTCGAGCACGTCCAGCTCGACGGCTGGGTTTTCGATGCCGAGGCTCTTGCCATGGCTCGTCGCATGGGCTACACGGTGATCGAAACGGGAATCGAGTGGAGCAACCGACCCGACTCGCGGCTCTCCATCCGTGACAGCCTGCTTCCGGTGCTGGGGGAGCTCTGGGCTGCCCGCCGGAACGTCCGCCGTTCCTCGACCAGCTACCGGATCGAACGCGAGAGCCCCCAGTCCGCGTACTGACGCGCCTCATCCGATCGCGTCGACCCCCGTTACAACCGGGCTGGTCGCGACGGTCGTCCTGATGTCCCGATGTGCTCCTTACGCGGGATCGGGCGGGGCTCGCGACGCGTGCGAGCTGAGGGTCCCACCAGCGGCTTCCGCAACAGGCCGCGGACCACGGTCGTTCGAGCCGGAGCTGCTGTGGGCGTGGCGCCGCACTGTCCGTCGGCGCCGCCAGAGGATCGAGGCCACCGCAGCCCCCAGCACGACCGCCGCCGCCAGGCTCACCATCCACGCCACCCGGAACGTCCTCGAGTCGTAGGTGAAGACGACGTGATCGACACCGGCTGGTACGGCCACTCCCCGCAGGAGAAAATCGACACGATGGATGGGCTCGGTTCGTCCGTTGACCGTCACCTTCCAACCGGGGTAGTCGTTGTCGGAGAGGATGAGCAGCGACGCTCGACTCGCACGCGTCGTGATCGTCACGCGCTGTGGGGTGTACTGGGTGATGCGAGCTTGACCAGGGCTCCCGGCCCCAGGACCGGAGGAGATCCCAGCCAGCCGATGCTCGGTGATGACTTCTCGCCGAGCATCGAAGTTCGCTGCGCCAATCGCCGCCAGTGCCTCGCCGCCGGTCTGGACGACCGTCTGCCCGGTGACGAGCCACGTACGCGGCAGGGCGTCCGGGTTGGCATAGATCTTCGCGTCCGGGCCGTCGTAGACCACGGGCAGACCCGGCACGTTGAGTGGCTCGTGCTTCCCTTCGAGGATGTCGCGCACGCCGTAGAGCGACAAGATCCTCATGGTGCTGGGCAACAGGCTCCCCTGGATGGTGAGCGGAACTGACGGGGTGTCCTCGGGAAGCAGCGGAGTCGGTGGAGCGACGTAGCGTTTCCATAGTTCGGAGAAGCGGGTCGGCACCGGGAGGTCATAGCCGCGGAGGTCGTAGAGGCCGTAGCGGATGTTCACATCTGGCGGGAGCGGGTTCGCCGTGTCGTACGGCGTCACCGCGACGAATCGCGCCGGCCGCTGCCGCTGCAGGTAGCGGATCGCCCCTGTCACAGGCTGCACCGCGTGAGAGGTAGGAACAGCGGGGCTGTAGCCCATGCCGGCTTGGAAAAGATCCCCGACCACCAGGGCGATGCAGAAGATGGCGAACAGGCGGCGGGGGATCTTGCCCCCG
>JAKAWH010000011.1 GCA_021817065.1 Actinomycetes bacterium | reverse complement strand
GGAGGAGGCGAGATTGAGCCGGAGAAGCTCCTCCTCGCCGAAGTACGCCTCGGTGACCGGCGCGAGCATCCCGCCTGCCGCACGGGAAGCGCCCGAACCGGGAGCGGGGTCGGCCAGGGTTACCGATCTTCCTCTCTGCGCAAGGCGCCACGCGATCGCCATTCCTATCGGCCCCCCGCCCGCCACCACGGTGCCTGGACCGGAAGATGCCAGCGAAGTCATGGAAGTGAGATAGTGCCCGGGTTCGAAGAGCTCATGGGATCGAGGCTAGTATCGGTGCTGTCGCCGCTGGGCCAGTGCCGTCCCGTCAAGCCGGCGTTACACCGTTTACAAGCAGGCTTTGCCCCGCGCACCCCAGCGCGAGATATACACGGGACGAGATGGCGCAACCCCCTTTTCACAAAATGAGGTACTCGACCCCCCCCGGGCCTTCGGGGCTCTACCACCCTGCCTTCGAGCACGACGCCTGCGGGGTGGGATTCGTGGTCGACATGGCTGGGCGCCCTGCCCACGAAATCGTCGACAAGGGGATCACCGTTCTCGAAAACCTTGCCCACCGGGGGGCTACCGGGGCGGAAGCAGCCACCGGGGACGGTGCAGGAATACTCGTCCAGGTGCCTCACGATTTCCTGAGCTCGGCGGTGGGGTTCGACCTACCCGCGGCAGGGGAGTATGCCACCGGGATTGCTTTTCTCCCCCCCGAGATGGAGGATGCCGGAGCTGCCGCCAAGCAGGTCGAGGCCATCGCCGAGGAAGAGGGACTCACCGTGCTCGGGTGGCGGGAGGTGCCGGTCGACCCCTCCGAGTTGGGGTCGGTGGCTCGGGAGGCGATGCCGGCGTTCCGGCAGCTTTTCCTGGGAAGAGGCATGGTGAGCTCCGGCGACCCGCTCGCCCTGGATCGGCGGGCCTTCATCGTGCGAAAGCGGGCGGAGCTAGAGATCGGCGGTCTCTATTTCGCCAGCCTCTCCTCGCGAACCCTGGTCTACAAGGGCATGCTCACCTCCGGGCAGCTTCGACACTTCTTCACCGATCTGGAGGAGCCGGGCATGGCCAGTGCACTTGCGCTGGTGCACTCGCGCTTCTCCACCAACACCTTCCCCTCGTGGCCCCTCGCCCATCCCTACCGCTACGTCGCCCACAACGGCGAGATCAATACCCTCCAGGGCAACCGCAACTGGATGCGGGCGCGGGAGGCCTTGCTGGCGAGCGACCTGCTGCCCGGTGATCTGTCCCGGCTCTTTCCCATCTGCACGCCGGGTGCATCTGATTCTGCATCGTTCGACGAGGTGTTGGAGTTGCTCCACATGGGCGGGCGGTCGCTGCCGCATGCCGTCTTGATGATGATCCCCGAAGCGTGGCAGAACCACTCGTCGATGGACCCGACTCGGCGGGCTTTTTACGAGTTCCACGCCTCGCTGATGGAGCCGTGGGATGGTCCCGCTTCCATCGCCTTCACCGACGGGACCCTGATCGGAGCTGTTCTCGACCGTAACGGCCTGCGCCCGTCGCGCTACTGGGTGACCACAGGGGGATTGGTGATCATGGCTTCGGAGGTCGGAGTTCTGGATATCCCGCCTGAGGAGGTGGCGTTCAAGGGCCGTCTCCAGCCGGGCCGGATGTTCCTGGTGGACACCGCGGCGGGTCGCATCGTAGGGGACGACGAGGTCAAGGGCACACTGGCTTCCGAGCATCCATACGAGGAATGGCTGCGGGAAGGACTGGTCGGATTGGAGGAGCTGCCGCCGCGCAATATGCTCACTCCCCAGCACGCGTCGCTGGTCACCCACCAGCGAACCTTCGGGTACACCACTGAAGAGCTGAAGGTGATTCTCACACCGATGGCACTTACCGGCGCCGAGCCGATCGGGTCGATGGGCAATGACGCGCCGCTGGCGGTTCTCTCGGACCGGCCGCGCCTTCTTTACGACTATTTCGCCCAGCTATTCGCTCAGGTGACCAATCCCCCCCTGGACGCGATCCGCGAAGAGCTGGTGACGTCGCTTCGGGCGACGGTGGGATCGGAGGGCAACCTGCTGGTCGCCGATGCGGGTGACTGCCGGGAGGTGGTGCTTGACGTCCCGATTGTCGATAACGACGAGCTTGCCAAGCTCATGTACATCAATGAGGACGGATCGACTCCCGGGTTCGCCTCGTTCACCATTGACTGCCTTTTCGAGGTGAGCGGAGGGGGGGCCGCATTGGAACTGGCCCTGGAAGGTATGTGTTCCCGGGTGCACGACGCGATCTTGAATGGCGCCAATATCATCATTCTCTCCGATCGCAACTCGTCGGCCGAGCTGGCTCCGATCCCTTCGCTCCTGGCCACCTCGGCGGTGCATCACCATCTCATCCGGGAGAAGACCCGAACCCGGGTCGGCCTCATCGTTGAAAGCGGTGAAGCGCGGGAAGTGCACCATATGGCGCTACTGATCGGTTATGGCGCAACCGCGGTCAATCCCTACCTCGCCTTCGACACGCTCCGGGACATGATCGACCGGAATCTGTTGATCGGAGTCACCCACCGCAAGGCGTGCCGGAACTATGTCAAGGCCCTGTCCAAGGGCGTGCTCAAGGTGATGTCCAAGATGGGGATCTCCACCGTGCAGTCCTACACCGGCGCTCAGGTATTCGAGGCGGTCGGTCTCTCATCGGCTCTGGTGGAGAGGTACTTCACTCATACGGTTTCCCGCCTGGAGGGGATCGGTCTGGAGGAGATCGCCGCCGAAGTGGCAGCACGTCACGGGTTCGCCTGGCTGGACCGGCCGGGTGAAGTCGCCCATCGCGAACTCACCGTGGGGGGAGAGTACCAATGGCGCCGGGAAGGTGAGCATCACCTGTTCAATCCCGAGACGGTGTACAAGCTCCAGCACTCCACCCGCACCAAGCAATTCGAGGTATTCCAGCAGTACACCCGAGCGGTGGACGAGCAAGCCGCTCGCCGGGCCACTCTGCGGGGCCTGTTCTCCTTCAAGGAAGGGGCGCGGCCCCCGGTTCTGCTGGAAGATGTGGAGCCGGTCTCCGAGATAGTGAAGCGCTTCTCCACCGGGGCGATGTCCTACGGCTCCATCTCGGCTGAGGCTCACGAGTGTCTGGCCATCGCCATGAACCGCCTGCATGCCCGTTCCAACACCGGCGAGGGGGGCGAGGATCCGCGGCGCTACCTGCCCGATGCAAATGGAGATTCACGTCGCAGCGCGATCAAACAAGTCGCCTCGGGCCGGTTCGGAGTGACCTCCGAATACCTGGTCAATGCCGACGATCTGCAGATCAAGATCGCTCAGGGTGCCAAGCCGGGGGAGGGGGGACAACTCCCCGGGCACAAGGTGTACCCCTGGATCGCAGAGGTCCGGTTCTCGACTGCGGGGGTGGGTCTCATCTCCCCACCTCCCCACCACGACATCTACTCGATCGAAGACATTGCTCAGCTCATCCACGACCTGAAGAATGCCAACCCGCGAGCCCGGGTCCACGTCAAGCTGGTTGCCGAGGTAGGGGTGGGTACCGTCGCCGCAGGTGTGGCGAAGGCGCACTCGGACGTGGTCCTCATATCGGGACACGATGGTGGAACCGGAGCATCGCCCCAGACCTCGATCAAGCACGCCGGCGGGCCATGGGAGCTGGGCCTGGCCGAGACCCAGCAGACCCTGGTGATGAACCGCCTTCGGGATCGCATCGTGGTGCAGGTGGATGGGCAGTTGAAGACCGGGCGTGACGTGGTGATCGCGGCGCTGCTCGGCGCGGAGGAATTCGGCTTCGCTACCGCGCCATTGGTCGTGTCGGGCTGCGTGATGATGAGGGTCTGTCACCTGGACACATGCCCGGTGGGGATTGCCACACAGAATCCCGAGCTGCGCAAGCGGTTCACAGGCAAACCCGAGTTCGTGGTGAGCTTCTTCGAGTTCGTCGCCGAGGAGGTGCGCCGCTATCTGGCCGATCTGGGATTTCGCTCCATCGCCGAAGCAGTGGGGCATGCCGAGGTGCTCGATACGGCTGGCGCGGCCGACCACTGGAAAGCCCGGGGGTTGGATCTCAGCCCGATATTCGAAATGCCGCCGGCCCATCCCGGCGACAGCTTGCACTGCACCGGTTCGCAGGACCACGGTCTCGATCGGGCTCTCGACAATGAGCTCATAGCGCTGTGCCGACCGGCTCTGGAGGCACAGGAGAAGGTATCCGCCGAGCTTCCTATCCGCAACACCAACCGGACGGTGGGAACCATGCTCGGCTACGAGGTGACCAGGCGCTACGGGGCAGCTGGTTTGGCCGATGACACCATCGAGCTGACCTTTTCGGGGTCGGCGGGACAGAGCTTCGGAGCGTTCGTCCCCCGGGGGATCACCTTGGTCCTCTACGGGGACACCAACGACTACTGCGCCAAGGGGTTATCGGGAGGTCGGGTGATCGTGCGCCCGCCGGAAGGTTCGACCTTCCTCGCCGAGGAGTCGATCGTCACCGGCAATGTAGCTCTGTACGGAGCGACCGGGGGAGAGGCATATTTCCGGGGGGTTGCCGGGGAGCGTTTCTGTGTTCGCAACTCCGGTGCCACCTCAGTAGTCGAAGGAGTGGGGGACCACGGGTGCGAGTACATGACCGGGGGGAGAGTGGTGGTGCTCGGCCCCTGCGGGCGCAACTTCGGAGCGGGTATGTCGGGTGGCGTCGCGTATGTGTACGATCCGGCGAACACCTTCGCGCAGGTGCTCAATCCGGAGATGGTGGACTTGGATCTGCTGGAAGAGGAGGATCGAGCTTTCCTTCGGGAGGTGATCACCACCCACTTCGCCGAAACCGATTCGACGGTAGCTCACCGGATCCTGGTCGACTTCCGGAACCAGACCGCCCATTTCCGCAAGGTAATGCCCAAGGACTACAAGCGGGTGCTGGAGGCAAAGCGAGAGGCGGTGGAGACCGGTATCGAGGCAGACCAAGCTGTGATGGCGGCAGCGCATGGCTGACCCGCGGGGATTCATGAAATACAGGCGGCATACTCCGACCCGGCGTCCGGTTGCAGCGCGGGTTCTGGACTGGCGCGAAGTGTACGAACCTTTTCCCGAGCCCTCGCTGACCGAGCAAGCCGCTCGGTGCATGGACTGCGGGATTCCCTTCTGCCATACCGGGTGCCCTCTCGGCAATCTCATTCCCGATTGGAACGACCTGGTGTACCGAGGGGAGTGGGATGAGGCGGTGGAGCGCCTGCACGCCACCAACAACTTCCCCGACTTCACAGGCAGGTTGTGTCCTGCCCCATGCGAAGCCGCCTGCGTCCTCGGCATCAACGACGATCCGGTGTCGATCAAGCAAGTGGAATATGAGATCTCGGAGAGGTCGTGGGGATATCTGAAGCCGGTTCTGCCGGCTCGCCGAACGGGCAAGTCGGTGGCCGTGGTGGGTTCGGGGCCGGCTGGCCTGGCCGCCGCACAGCAGCTGACCCGGGCGGGGCATGCGGTCACCGTCTTCGAGCGTGCCGATCGGATCGGCGGGCTGCTTCGCTACGGAATCCCCGAGTTCAAGATGGAGAAGGCAGTGCTGGACCGGCGCCTGGAGCAGATGGCCGCCGAGGGAACGGTCTTCCGGCCCGGCATAGAGGTGGGAATTGACTTACCGGCCTCTGAATTGCTCCAGGGAAGTGATGCAGTGGTGCTGGCAGGTGGTGCCACCCAGGCGCGCGATCTTCCGATCCCGGGCCGGGAGCTGGAGGGGGTATACCAGGCGATGGAGTTCCTCCCCCTTGCCAACCGGGTGTGTGCCGGCGATATCGACGAGCACCCGCTCTCGGCAGCCGGCAAGCGGGTGGTGATCATCGGAGGCGGCGACACCGGCGCAGACTGCCTGGGGACGGTCCACCGTCACGGATGTGCCTCGGTCTCGCAGCTCGAGATACTTCCGCGCCCGCCCGATGCACGCGACCCGTCGACTCCGTGGCCGACCTGGCCTTTGCAGTTCCGGACCTCCTCGGCTCACGAGGAAGGAGGGGAGCGGCTTTTCTCGATGAGTACGGAGTGTTTCCTTGGAGAGGACCGGGTGCGGGCGCTGCTCCTCCATGAGGTGCGTGCAACGAAAGGGGGGGGCTTCGAGAAGATCCCGGGCACAGATTTCGAGCTGGAGGCCGACCTGGTGCTCCTGGCCATGGGATTCACCGGGCCGGAATCCTCGCCGCTCCTCGAACAGCTCGGGGTGGAGCGGGACCCGCGCGGCAATGTGGCGCGCGACGCCGATTGGATGACCGGCCTGGAAGGAGTCTTCGTGTGCGGCGACATGGGACGGGGACAGTCCCTCATCGTGTGGGCGATAGCAGAGGGTCGCTCGGCTGCCGCCGCGGTCGATCGTCACCTGATGGGAGTGACCCACCTTCCCTCGCCGGTGACCCCGGACATGGCTCCGATCCGTTAGGGGAACCTGGTAGTCGGGGTTCCAGACGTTCGGGGGAGGCGAGCCCAACTGGTGGCAGCCGAATCAACGCAGTCCTGGCAGTCGTAGTGAGTGGCTCTAGCCACCCTCGAATACCTTCCGCGGATTCTCCACCGTCATCTGGTGGACCTGTTGCTCAGTTACTCCTTGCTCGCCGAGCGCGGGGATGACATCGTGGGCGATATGGAGGAAGTTCCAGCGGGGGAGCACCGCTTCGCGTACTTGATCGTCGAACCAGTCGATGTGGCAGGAAGCGTCGTGGGAGAGCACCATTCGGTCGGCGTATCCCATCTCACACAGGCGCGCCACGGTGGTGACCCGCTCCTCGAAGCCCAGTATGGCGTCGATGCCAAAGCGGTCCATCCCTATCCACGATCCGTTGGCAATAAGCTGCTCAAGGTAGTCGAGGTCGGTGGTGTCGCCCGAATGTCCGATCACCACCCGGGAGAGGTCCACCCCCTCCTCAGCGAAGATCGCCTGCTGTTCCAGTCCCCGGCGGGTGGCCGCATGTGTGTGGGTCGAAATGGGCACCCCGGTTGCACGGTGGGCCAGGGCTACCGCACGGAGTACTCGCTCGACGCCGGGAGTGACTCCCTGCTCATCGGTTGCGCACTTGAGGATGGCCGCTTTGACCGGGGTTCCGGCGATGCCCTCGGTGATGTCACGAACGAACATCTCCACCATTGGTTCCGGACCGCCGAAGACGGTGCCGGGTCCCCGGAAATCGAACCAGTGGGGGAGTACGTCGTAGGTGTACAGGCCGGTGGCTGCGATGATGGAGAGGTCGGTCCCTTCGGCGACGCGGGCGATCCTCCGGATGTCACGCCCCAGCCCGACCACGGTCAGGTCGACGATAGTGTGGGTCCCGGACTCGTAGAGCTCCTGGAGGCGGGCTGTGGCCCGGGCGACTTCGGCGTCCTCGTCCCAATTGATGCGGTAGTTGGCATGTATATCCGGGGTGAGCACGAATACGTGCTCGTGCATGAGGGTAGGGCCGAGATCGGCGGTGTCGATGGGCCCCCGGACGGTCTCGACGGTGGGCATCAGCTGGAACCGGGTGGTATCGGGGTGGGTGAGGCGGGCACCACTTGACGCTATGCCAGAATCGTGGGATGAGTGGTACCAGGGCCGGAGAGTTGGCCGGGCAGCTCGAGTCGATCGCCGAGCGATTGGCCGAGCTGGCCCTGGACTGCCTGAGAGAGGTACTGGAAGAAGGGGAGAGTCCTGACTCGCACAAGGTGGCCGAAGAACGCCGCATCACTCGCGCGCGACGATCGGTCGAGAAGGCGGCGCATCTCCTGGCGGATGGGGGGAGCAGCGAGGGAGGGTGATGGCGGCGCATCTCCTGGCGGATGGGGGGAGCAGCGAGGGAGGGTGATGGCGGCGCATCTCCTGGCGGATGGGGGGAGCAGCGAGGGAGGGAGGGAGTGAGCCCCCTCAGGAGACCCGGTCATACAACGTGGTCCGCTGTGCGAGCGGCCGGCCGAGAGGGGCCACCAGGTCGGTGAAACCGGCGGCGTCCATGGACTGGCCATGGGAGGCCCCGGCGGCACGGGAGATGTTCTCGTCCATAAGGGTCCCGCCGAGATCGTTGGCACCAGAGCGGAGGACCTGGCGGGATCCCTCGATCCCCATCTTGACCCAGGAGCACTGGATGTTGGGTATAAAACCGAAGTAGGCGATCCGTGCAACCGCGTGCATGAGGAGTGCCTCCCGAAAAGTCGGACCGCGGCGGCTCATTTGCCGCAAGTAGATCGGCGAGGCCATGTGGACGAAGGGGAGGGGAACGAACTCGGTGAAACCGCCGGTCTCCGCCTGCACCTCCCGGGTGCGTACCAGATGGCGCGCCCAGGAAAGGGGCTGCTCGATCGAACCGAACATAATGGTGACGTTCGAGCGGAGCCCGACCGAGTGAGCGACCCGGTGCGCTTCCAGCCATTGGTCAGTGGTTATCTTGTCCGGGCAGAGGATCGCCCGAACGTCGTCGTCGAGGATCTCCGCTGCAGTCCCCGGAAGGGTCTTCAATCCCGCGTCCTTCAAGCGGCCCAGGTAGGACGCCAAAGGCTCGCCCAGTCGCCGTGCACCCTCGGTCACCTCCAGGGCGGTGAAGCCGTGTATGTGGATGGTCTGTGAACCGGCCCGGACTGCCTCGATGACGTCGACGTAATACTCGCCGTCGAAGCTGGGGTGGATGCCCCCCTGGAGGCAAACTTCGGTCGCGCCGGCAGCGGCGGCCTCGATCACCCGTTCGGTGATCTCGTCCAGGGAGAGAAGGTAAGGGGTGCCCCGGAGGTTCAGTGAGAGCGGCCCTTTGGAAAAGGCGCAGAACTTGCATTTGAAGGTGCACACATTGGTGTAGTTGATGTTGCGATTGGCGACCCAGGTGATCTCGTCGCCCACCGCCTGGCGGCGGAGATCATCGGCCAGCTCGCACACCCGGGACACCTCGGCACCCCGTGCGGAGAACAAGGTGCAGATCTCCTCGATACCGAGATCCTGGCCGTCTGCCGCTCCAGCGAGGACCTCGTCGACCGCGCCACGCTGTCGCGACGCGCCGGAGCTGGTACGAGATCCTCGGGCCAGGAGAGAATGCTGAGACGAGACCCCGGCCAGGAGGGGAGGTTGCACCGATCCTCCAGATACCCACGGGTGGTCGCGCGCGAGGCCCTCCGCATCGGAGCGGTCGAGCACCGGGAAGCGAAGGGCGGGGTCCAGCCAGCGCTCCGGTTGACGAACGAACGAGGGATATAGAGTCAGGCGTGGCGCCAGGGCGAAGCCACACTCCTCGCAGACCGACGAGAGGACCGATACCTCCGGCCAGGGCCGCTCCGGGTTGACATGGTCGAGGGTGACCGGGGAAATACCACCCCAGTCATCGATCCCGGCCGCGAGGAGGGTGGAGAAATCGCTGGACAGGTTGGGGGGAGCCTGGACGTGTACGTCGGGGGGAAGGAAGAGCCGGGCCGCTGCTATCGCCCAGAGGTGCTCTTCGGGGGAACACGGGGGATTGCGGTGCATGGCGGTGCCCGCCTTGGGGAGGAAGTTCTGGACGATGACCTCCTGCACATGGCCATAGCGCCGGTGGGAATCGGCAATGGCGGAGAGCGAGGCAAGTATGTCGTGGCGGGATTCGCCAATGCCAACCAGCAAGCCGGTGGTGAAGGGGATCCCCAATTCTCCGGCAGCGTGGAGGGTGGCGAGACGGCGGGAAGGCTCTTTGTCAGGGGAGCCCCGGTGACAGGCGAGTGCAGGATTGACCGACTCCAGCATCATCCCCTGGCTGGCAGTGACCGGGCGGAGTGTTGCCAGCTCGGAGGCGTGAAGCGCGCCGGCGTTGGCATGGGGGAGGAGCCCGGTTTCCTCGAGCACCGCCGCACAGGCGGTCGCCAGATAGGCGACCGTGGATGGGAAGCCGTGCTCGGACAGCCAGGAGCGGGCGGCGGGGTAACGATCCTCGGGCCTCTCTCCGAGCGTGAAAAGCGCCTCGTGGCATCCCGCCTCGGCTCCCCGACGGGCGATCTCCAGGATTTCGTCCATGGACATGTAGGGAGCGGAGAGGCGGGCAGGTGCCTTGGCGAAAGTGCAGTAGCCGCAACGGTCGTTGCAGAGCATGGTGAGCGGGAGGAACACCTTGGGGGAATAGGTCACCCGAGAACCGAATGCGCTATCGCGGACCGATACCGCCTGTTCCATCAGCTCAGCGGCGGAAGAGAAGACGAGGTCGGTGGACGCGGCGAGGTCCGGGCTCCCGGAAGGACCGGTTTCACAGTCCAGAATGAGGGTCACCGGACCAGTCCCGGAGCGTTATCGAACAGTTGCCGGGGTGCCGCATCGGGGTCGACCAGCCAGGTGATCCGGTCGGCGCGAACCCGGGCAGCGGGAAGGTCGGCACCGTCGTATACCGCCTGCATGGCCTCTTGCTTAGCACTGCCGGAGACGGTGAAGACAACCTGGCGGGCCTTGGCGATCCCCGACAGGGTCAGGGTCATCCGGCGGTGAAGGTTGCGACCGGAGGGATCGTCGTTGAGGACAACCAGCTGGCCGGGGTCGGCATCCAGGCCAGCCGAGCCGGGGAATAGGGAGGCGGTGTGGCCGTCGGGTCCGAGGCCGAGGTGGACCAGATCGAAATACTCGACGTTGGCGACTTTCATCTGGTAAGCCTCCGCCCCCTCGCTGCAGCGCATCGGGAAGTAGGCGTTCACAGCGCCTACCTTGGCGAGAAGGGCCTCGCGCACCATCGCCTCGTTGGAGTCGGAATCGTCGGGGGCGACACATCTCTCGTCGCCCCAGTACACGTCTAGGTCCCACCAGTCGATCCGGTCTGCCGCTTCGTCGGCGAGGCGCTCGTAGCAGCGGCGTGCGGTGGGACCGCCGGAAACGGCTAGGGCGAAAGGGGAGCGCGCCCGTGCGTCGAATGCCTCGACCACCAGTCCCGAAAAGGCACCGGCAACGTCTTCCACCACCCGGATCTCGCCGTTCACGGATATCAGGCGGGGTGGTTCACAGGACCAGCCACCGCCGCTGGTCCCTCTGGATGAGAAGGTCGGCCTCGGTGGGGCCCCAGGTCCCGGCAGGATAGGTCGCAACGGGAGTGGCGTACTCGTCGGACCACGCAGCGAGGATGGGATCCACGATCGACCACGACTGGGCCACTTCGTCGGCCCTGATGAAAAGCGTGGGGTCTCCAACCATAGCGTCGAGGATGAGCCGCTCGTAGGCATCCGGCGTTTCCCCGGGAAAAGCATCATGATAGGAGAAGTCCATCGAGACGGTCTTTACCTGAAACGCCTGGCCGGGTACCTTGGCGCCGAATCGGATGGAGACCCCCTCTTCCGGCTGGACTTTGAGCACGAAGAAGTTGGGAGTCAGCTCCCGGGCAAGGCGGTCTGCGAAGGCGAGGTGGGGAACCTTGCGGAACTGGAGGGCTACTTCGGTAACCCGCCGCGCGAGGCGTTTGCCCGTGCGCACGTAGACCGGTACGCCGGCCCAGCGCCAGTTGTCAACGCTGAGCTTGAGCGCCACATAGGTCTCGGTGGCACTGGCCGGGTCCACCCCCTCCTCGCCGCGGTAGCCGGCCACCTGCTGCCCTTCCACCCAGCCTTGCTCATACTGGCCACGGACCGAGCTGGACTCGGCATCGGCGGGGTCGGGGATGACGATAGAGCGCAGCAATTTCACCTTCTCGTCCCGGATCGACTGGCCGTCGACCTGGGCGGGAGGCTCCATCAGCACAAGGCCGATCACCTGCATCACGTGGTTCTGAACTATGTCCCGGAGAGCGCCCGCGGTCTCGTAGAAGCCTCCCCGATGCTCGACACCGATCGATTCGGCGACAGTGACCTGGATGTGGTCGACATAGCGCCTGTTCCAGACCGGCTCGAAGATCGCATTGGCAAAGCGGAGCGCCAGGACGTTCTGCACGGTCTCCTTGCCGAGATAGTGGTCGATCCGGTAGATCTCGGACTCGGGGAAACAGGCATGGAGAGCGCGGTTGAGAGTGAGTGCGGTGGAGAGGTCGCGCCCGAAAGGCTTCTCGATCACCAGGCGGGCGAACTCGCCTCCGGGCCCGGGTCTGTTGAGGCCGATTGCCGCAAGCTGCTCGGCGACTTCCGCGAACTTGGAGGGAATCGTGGCAAGGTAGAAGAGGCGGTTCCCTCTGGTGCCGCATTCGTGGTCGACGTCGTCCAGCACGGTGGTGAGAGTGGAGAATGTCGAGAGATCGTCGTACTCGCCGGTGACGTACCGGAACCGCGAAACCGCCTTCTCCCAGGATTCGCTATGACCGGGGACCGAATCGAGGGCGAGCTGCTGGAAGCCTGCGTCGTCCAGCTCGGTGCGGGCGACTCCAACGACGGTGAACTCCTCTGGCAGGGCGGCGCGCTCTATCAGGTGGGCGAGCGACGGGAGGATCTTGCGGGCGGTGAGGTCGCCGGAGGCACCGAAAATGACCAGTGCCACCGGAGGGGCGTGGCGTTCGGTGTCGGCGGGTTTGGCCACGGCAGGGACCGATATCAGGGGGGAGGCGCCGTCGGGGTCGTCGTCCAGTTTCTCGGCGGGGGGCATTGGCTCAGTTTCCCGAGCTGACCACCGCGTGGCCGCCGAACTGGTGGCGCATGGCGGAGACAAGCCGGTTGGACAGGGAATTGGCGTCCCGGGATGCGAACCTCGCGAAAAGGGCAGTGGTGATGACCGGGGCCGAGACTGCCCGGTCCACGGCCTCCTGCACGGTCCAGCGTCCTTCTCCGGTATCGGTCACCACTCCCTCGATTCCGGCGAAACCTTGGGAGTCTGCCAGAGCCAGTTCGATCAGCTCGAGGAGCCAGGAGCGCACCACCGACCCGTAGCGCCAGATCGCCGAGACCTCATGGAGGTCTATGTCGAATTCGGTGGCCGACGCCATGATCTCGAAACCCTCGGCATACGCCTGCATCAGCCCATACTCGATGCCGTTGTGGACCATCTTGACGAAGTGTCCCGCTCCGGGCGGGCCGACATGGGCATAGCCCCCGGGGGGAGCGAGCGTGAGGAAGATCGGCTCCACCGTGGACACGGCAGCCGGATCGCCCCCGACCATGAGGCAATAGCCCTCCTTGAGGCCCCACACCCCTCCGGAAGTGCCAGCATCCACGACGGATACTCCGGAGGAGGAGATCTCGGTGACGGTCGCGAGGTGAACCTTGTAGTTGGTATTGCCGCCATCGATGATCACGTCTCCCGGGGAGAGGAGCGTCGACAGCTCCACGATGGTGTCGTGGGTGGGTGGTCCGTCGGGCAGCATCACCCACACAGCCCGAGGGGCCGCGAGCCGGCTTACCGCGTCGGCCAGGCTGCTCGCCCCAGTGGCTCCCTTTGCCGCGGCAGCCGCGACTGCGTCGGTCGAGCGATCGTACGCGACCACCTCATGGCCGTCGCCGAGCAGTCGTTCGGTCATGAATCCACCCATCTTGCCGAGACCGACCATTGCAAGTTTCACCCGAATCCTCCCTTCTGCGGCCAGAGGCCTACACTGTCCGGCTTCATACGATTCCCCCTTCGACGTCGATCCTCTCGACCTCGATACGGGCCACGCGCCGCCCATGAGCCCGCAGGCTGCGGTAGTCGCCGATCGACTGGGCTGCCTTGAGGGTCCCGAAGTCGTAGGAGTAGCCCGGAATGGGTACTTCCCGTTCCTGACCGGCAGCTACCAGCTGTACCGCCACCACCGTGTTGGGTCCCCCCTTGTGGAGCTGCCCGGTGGAGTGGAGAAAGCGGGGACCGTAACCCGCGGTGACTGCCATGTGATGGTGCTGGTCGCGGATGCGGCGCCGGAGCGCCTCCAAAGCGGAATCCTGGCCGAAGGGGAGGTATGCCTGGAGGGAAACGTAGTCCCCCTCGCCCACCGTCTCGGAGAGCCAGCCGTCCAGTTCGGCGGGAGCCATGGTTTCTACTTCCGGCAGGGGGAGGCTGTCGAGCACCTGAGCGGTGTTGTGCTTGGACTCGGCGACATTGGGTTCGTCGAAAGGGTCGATCCCCAGCACGTGGCCAGCGATCGGGGTGGCCAGTTCCCACCGGTAGAACTCGGATGCGAGATCAGCCGGGCGGGTGGGGGAGACCGCGACGGGATGCCGGTCGTCGCCGGGCTCGGATTGGGTGGTGGGCACCGGCACGCAACCCTTGCCCATCTTGCCGGTGGACTCGGCGATGATCTGCTCGACCCAGAGGCCGAAGGAGCGGAACTCCTCAGGTACCACGACGGTCACCTTGTCGCGGGCCGAGAGAGATGCGCGGCCCATGTCGTGCCCGAGTGCAACTGCTTCCTCCACGTCGGTGTCCAGGGCGAGTGAGGCGAGCTCGGCGACGTCGTAGCCGATGAGTGCGGCGGGAACCATGCCGAAAAAGGAGAGCACGGAGTATCGCCCGCCGATGTCGGGCGGGTTGGTCCACACCTTGGAGAAGCCTTCGGACGCCGCAAGGGACTCCAGGGGGGTGCCGGGATCGGTGATCACTGCGTAACGAGCGGGGTCCGGTACCGCCGAGCGGGCGTGGGCAAGGAGGGTGTGCACCTCCAGGGTGGTGCCCGACTTGGATGAGACCAGCATGAACGACCGGGAGAAGTCGACCGACGCGATGGTCGCGGGATCGGTGGTGTCGAGGACCACCAGGCGGCGACGGTCCTTTGGTCCGGCCCCGGTGGCGGCCAGGGCGGCTTCCAGAACGGCCGGTCCCAGAGAAGATCCGCCCATCCCGAGCAGGACGACCTGGTCCTGCTCGATTTGTGCCGACCAGTCGGTGAGGGCCTTGGCCTGATCCATGATCATGCGCGGCACCTCAAGCCAGCCGAGGCGGGTGGGGGCGACGTTGCCTGCCGGCCACAGGTCGACGTCGCGGTTCACGAGCCGCTTGGCGAGGGTGGAAAGATCGCTCATCGGGCGAGCTCCGGGCGAGGGCCGACCGAACGCGCAGCAACGCTCATCGAAGCTGTGCCGCCTTGTCGGAGAGCACCTGCATCAGCTCGTCGAAGGACTTGGAAAAAGACGCGACCCCCTCCTCTTCGAGCAGCCGAGTGACGTCGGTCATGTCGATCCCCACCGCGGCCAGCCTGTCCAGCGCGGCGCGGGCTCCGGGGACATCCTGGTCCACGGTCCGGCCCACGGTGCCGTGGTCCAGAAAGGCATTGACCGTCGAATCCGGCATGGTGTTGACCGTGTCGGGACCGATCAACCCGTCCACGTACTTGAGATCGGGATAGGCGGGGTTCTTGGTGGAGGTAGAGGCCCAGAGAGGCCGTTGGACTTGGGCACCCCGGGCGGCGAGGTTCTCCCAGCGGGAACCGGAGAAGCGCTCGCCGAAGAGCTGGTAGGCGAGCTTGGCCTGAGCCACTGCCGCCGTGCCGTAGAGGGGCGCCAGGTCAGCAGGAGAGTGGGCCGGTCGGGCCGGGCCGGCGGAAGCAAGTGCGTCGAGGCGGCGGTCGACTTCGGTGTCCACCCGGCTCACGAAGAAGGAGGCAACCGATGCCACTCGGGATACCTGCTCGGGCGAGGCTCCGCCGGCGACGAAAGCTTCGAGTCCCGACAGGTATGCCTCGATCACATCGGCGTACCGCTCCAGGGAGAAGATGAGGGTGACGTTGATCGAGCGGCCCTCGGAGATCATCTGCTGGATGGCCGGGAGGCCCTCGGCGGTGGCGGGGATCTTGACCAGGAGATTGGGCTGATCGATGCGCTGGTGCAGCGAGCGGGCTTCGGCGATGGTGGCGTCTGTGTCGTAGGCCAGGTGGGGTCCCACCTCGATCGAGACGAATCCGTCGGTGCCGGCGCTTTCGTCGTAGACCGGTCGCAGGAGATCCAGCGCTCCGGTGATGTCCTGGATTGCAAGCTCCCAGTACGCTTCCTCGACCGGCTTGGCCGCCGCCAGGGGACGGAACTGCTCGTCATAGTCGTCGCCTTCTTCGATGGCCTTGGCGAATATGGTCGGGTTGGAGGTAACGCCGCGGATGCCGGCCTTCACCAGTGCGGCAAGTGTGCCGCCGGTGAGGTATGAGCGTTTGATGTTGTCCAGCCAGGGGCTCTGGCGCTGGGCGGAGAACATCGATTGAAGGGTGGTCATTATCGGCCTCCTCTCTTGTTGATGAGTTCGAGTGCCCGCTGTGAGAGGTGGTCGGGGGTGAAGCCGAGTTTCTCAAGAACGACCGGGCCGGGAGCACTGGCACCGAACCGGTCGATGCAGTGGGTCGCGTCGGCGTAGCGCTCCCATCCGAGGGACGCGCCCGCTTCGACGGCCAGGACGGGCACACCCGGGGAGAGGACCGCCTTCTTGTAGTCGAGTGGCTGGGCCTCGAAAAGATCCCAGGAGGGCATGGAGACGATCCGGGCGGAAACTCCCTTCTCCGCCAGCAGAGCCCCGGCCTCGATGCAGATGGAGACCTCGCTCCCGGTCCCGATCAGGATCACCTGGGGCGGGTCGGCGGGGACCAGGAGATAGGCGCCCCTTCCGACCCCCTCGGCGGGAATCGCCGTGGTCTCGGAGAGCACGGGAAGCGCCTGGCGGGACAGGATCAGGCCGGTCGGACCGCTATTCTCCAGGGCGATGGCCACCGCAGCGGCAGTTTCCTTGGCGTCGGCAGGACGGATAAGGCGAAGCCCGGGCATCGCGCGGAGCGATGCAAGGTGCTCGACCGGTTGATGCGTAGGGCCGTCTTCACCCAATCCGACCGAATCGTGGGTCCACGAGTAGACGACATGCGCACCCGAAAGGGCTGCCAGGCGCACCGCAGGGCGCATGTAGTCGGAGAAGCAGAAGAACGTGCCTCCCGCCGGGATCACTCCACCATGGAGGGCCATTCCGGTCATGGTGGAGCCCATCGCGTGCTCGCGAATGCCGAAGGCGATCTGCCGCCCGCCGGGATGCTCGATCGATTGCAGATCCTGCCCGTCAAGTTGCACGCCGGTGTTACCGGTCAAGTCGGCTCCTCCGGCCAGGAGGCCGGGCACGCTGGGAAGTACCGCGTTCAGGCATTTCTTTAGCGCCTGCCGGGTCGCGACCTTCTCGCCGACCTCGAATGAGGGGAGGGATGACTGCCAGCCGGGCAGCCCGTGGCCCCTCTGGCACGCCTCCCATTCGGCCGCGGCCGGCGGGTTCTCGATCGACCAGGACGCGAGCCTCGATCCCCACTCGTCCCGGAGGTTTGCCCCGCGAGCGGCAAGTGAGCGGCAGTGGTCCACCACCTGGTCGGGAACCCAGAACGATTCGCCGGGGGGCAGGCCGAGAATCTCCTTGGTCCGGCGGATCTCATCGTCCCCGAAAGGCTCTCCGTGCGCTTCCTTGGTGTCGGTGCGAGCGGGAGAGGGCCAACCAATGTGGGATCGAAGGAGGATCAGAGAGGGACGCGATTCGACCGCCATGGCTCGCCGCAGAGAAGATTCCAATGCATCGAGATCGTTGGCTATCTCCCCGACTTCTTCCACGTGCCACCCGTAAGCCGCGAATCGGGCAGCACGATCGTCCGAGTAAGCCAACTCGGTCGGACCGTCGATGGTGATGTGGTTGTCGTCATAGATGCAAACCAAACGTCCCAGGCCGAGATGACCTGCCAGCGATGCCGCCTCGTGGCTTATTCCCTCCTCCATGCAGCCGTCCCCGGCGATCACGAAGGTGAAGTGATCGCAGATGTCAGGGCTGAAGCGGGAACGGAGATATCGCTCGGCGATCCCCATACCGACAGCGTTGGCGAAGCCCTGCCCGAGCGGACCGGTGGTCACTTCCACCCCTCGGGTATGGCCGGCTTCGGGATGGCCGGGGGTCAGGCTTCCCCACTGGCGGAAGGCGCGTATGTCGTCTAGAGAGAGCCCGTAACCGCACAGGAATAGGTAGGAGTAGAGGAGGATGGAAGCATGGCCGGCGGAGAGCACGAAGCGATCCCGGTCGGGCCACGAGGGTTCGGAGGGATCGTGGTTCATCACCCGGGTGAAGAGGAGGTGGGCGAGAGGCGCCAGCGCCATGGCGGTTCCCGAGTGCCCGGAGTGGGCATGCTGCGGTGCGTCCATCGCCAGGCCACGCACCACGTCGACGGTGAGTTGATCGAGGTCTGTGGTCCCACCGTTCCCGGAGGAAGCGTTAGGACCCTCCCGCTCTGCCGTACCCATCGACGACACCGTACCCCGTTTGGGGCGGTGGCGTGTCCCGCTAGGGTGGAACTCGTGGTGCCCGGACCGGACCCCCGCGTGCAGGTTCCGCCCAACTGCGATCTCACCCTGGGGATGATCTGTCTGGACAAGTCCGTCCCCGGCCGGACGGTATGGCAAATGGTCGCCGACGAACGTTTTGCCAATCCGGTAGGCGTGCTCCAGGGAGGCTTCCTCGCTGCGATGGCCGACTCGGCGATGGGAGCGACCTCGATAATCTACGCGCAACGGGAGGGGAGGAAGATCTTCTCTGCCAACGCGGAGATGAAGGTCAGCTTTCTCAGGCCGGTAACGGTGGGTACCACCCTCACCTGCGTGGCTGACGTGCTCTCGGGTGGATTGCGGGTAGCCTTTGTCGAAGCTTTGATCACCGACAGTGAAGGGACCATGGTGGCGAAGGCCACGTCGACCTACATTCTCACCCCGCGACAACCGCGTGACGGCTCTTCCGGCTGCATTCAGGGGGAGGCGACGGGAACGACCGACGGGAACGAAAGGGACGGATGAAGGACGAGATATCCGAACTATGGGAGCTGGTGATCGCCTATGTCCGGCAGGAGACCGTCGAACCCCTCAAGGGCCTTCTCCGGTACGTGGCTTTTGGCGTAGCCGGCTCGATCGTCCTGGTGATGGGGCTGGCGGTGATGGTGCTCGGAGTTCTCCGCCTGGTGCAGGCGAAAACCGGCACGGCATTCACCGGGCATCTCTCCTGGGTACCTTATTGCATCGCAGCAGGAGTCACTGTGGTGGTGTCGGCGATGTCGGGGGTGGGGATCCTCCGGGTGAGACGGGCAGAGGCGAGAGCAAACGCCACGAGTCGTGGGGAGAGAGGAGTCCGCAAGTGATGGGAGAGCGATGCAACCGGGGAGTGGGCCGGTGAGCGCGAACGCACGTGCCGAGACGAAGGCTTCACGCGGGAGCGGTCCCGACGGACGGATTACCCGGGACGATATCGCTGCCAAGCTGCACACGATCACAGGTGAGGCGGAGTCCCAGATGGAAGCGTCAAAGGCGATGGCTACCTGGGCCATCGCGGCCGCGGTGGGACTCGGGATCCTCGGTGCCTACCTGCTGGGTCGCAGGAGAGGCCGTAAAGGCCGTGCCGTCATCGAAATCAAGCGAGTCTGAGGGATTTCCGGTGGAGCGAGGTCTTTCGTACCTTATCAAGCGCGCCTTCCGAGAGGGCTTGCTGGGCGGCAGCCGGGGTTGGGCGATCGTCGGAGTGGTGGCGGTGGCGGTCAGGTGGATCCGGCGGTCGAACAAGCCGGTGATCGTGTACTCGACGGAGCTGAGTCGCGGTCAGACCCTGGTCATTTCCCAGCGTTCCCCGGGCGGGTGAGCGGCGGCCCCCTCCAACCCGGGGAGCGAGTGGTTCTGGTCGATAGAAAAGGCCGGAAGTACACCATCCGACTGGCCGCCGGTGCCGAGTTCCACACCCATACCGGGCGGGTGGGCCACGACGTGCTGATCGGGAGGAATGACGGAGCGACCGTCGTCGGAACCGGAGGAACCCGTTATGTAGTGGTGCGCCCAACTCTTTCCGACGCGGTCGTGGGGATGCCCCGAGGTGCTCAGGTGATTTACCCGAAAGACCTCGGCGCGATAGTGATAGGCGCGGACATCCGTTCGGGATGTCGCGTGCTGGAGGCAGGGGTTGGGTCGGGTGCCCTGTCGATGACCATGGTTTCGGTTGGAGCGTACGTGATCGGGTACGAGATACGGGAGGATTTCGCTCAGCGGGCTCGGCATAACGTCGAAGCGTTCTGCGGCGAGGGTGCCGACTTCCGGGTCGAGATCCGGGACGTCTACGAAGGTATCGAGTGTGGCGCAGGTGCGCAGTTCGATCGGGTTGTCCTCGATCTGCCCGAGCCGTGGAGGGTGGTGGCCCACGCCGAAGCGGCTCTCGTCCCAGGAGGACTTCTCGCTTCCTACTTGCCGACCATCAATCAAGTCTGGGAGCTGCGAAGTGCACTGGAGCATTCCTCCTTCGGCTTGGTCGAGACGGTGGAGGTTCTTCACCGGACATGGCATATCGAGGGAAGGTCGGTGCGACCAGATCACCGGATGGTCGCCCATACCGGATTCATCACCACTGCTCGCCTGGTGGGGGCGGAGAGGGCCGGTACGGAATGAACGCCTTGGACGTGATCATCCTGGTGGTGGTTGCGGGGGCGGTGGCCGGGGGATGGGAGACTGGTTTCGCCAGCCGCATCCTCTCCTGGGTGGGGCTGGGCATCGGCATCTACCTGGGGGTGAAGTTCGGGCAGGCGGCGCTCTCCTCGATGACGCTTTCCAGCCAGTCGGTGAAACTAGCCGTACTGGTGTCGGTGGTCGCCGGAACGGCCTTGATCGGCCAGGCGATTGGGTTGCTGGTGGGTTCCAAGCTGGCCCGATTCACCATGATCGGGCCCCTGAGGCTGGTCGACAAGGCCGCAGGCGCGGTGTTGGGACTGGTCTCGGTCATGGTGCTTGTGTGGGTGCTCACTCCGACCTTGGCCAGCACCGCCGGCATGGTGGCAAACCAGACACGTCACTCCGCGATTGTTCAGGCGATCGGCCGGATCGGACCCTCCCAGCCGGCGGGGATTCGCAATCTGCGCGGTTCCCTGGAGGGCGGCTGGTTCCCCCAGGTGTTCAACGGCGCAGGACCGTCGCCGAACGCGGGACCGCCCCCATCTTCCACCAGCGTTTCTCCGGCGGTGATCGCCCAGGTCGAGCAGTCAACGGTGAAGGTGACCGGTGAGGCGTGCAACGTGATCCTCGACGGGAGCGGCTTCAGCGCATTCGCCCGTGATCTTGTCGTCACCAACGCACACGTGGTTGCGGGCGAGCAGCAGACCTACGTACTCACCCCGACCGGGCTCCGGCTGAGAGCCACGGTGGTGGCTTTCGACGAGAAGCGCGACGTCGCGCTCTTAGCCGTCCCCGGTCTGGCCGAACGGGACCCTGGGGAGGTTCCGCTGCCTTTCGATGCCGCCACGGTTGGATCCTCCGGCGTCACCATCGGACACCCGGGGGGGACCGACAGCGTGGTGGTGACACCGGTCCGCATCACCCAGGAGGTGGACGCACTGGGGCGGGACCTGTACGACCAGAGCAATACCAGCCGATACGTGTATGTCCTGGCAGCCGACATTCAGCAGGGCGACTCGGGCTCGCCGGTTATCAGCCCCGGGGGCCAGGCGGAAGGGCTTGTATTCGCTCTGGCGCCCGACCAGCCTTCGACCGGGTACGCGCTCGCACCCAGCGAGGTCAGCGCCGTCTATGCGAATTCCAGTCTGACCCCGGTGTCCACCGGTCCCTGCATCAACGGCTGAAGGCCGCGGCCACCGGTCCCTGCGCCAATGGCTGAAGGCCGCGGCAGAGGACGAAGGGGACGGGGAGGGTGGAGCTCAGTCCCGCTCTACGAAAATGCATTCGCCGGGGCACTCCTCCGAGGCCTCGACCACGGCATCTTCGAGGCTGGCGGGTACCAGGGCCATCCCCGCTGAGCCGCCTGGGTCGTTGAGGACGGATCCACTGTCCTTGACGTAGGCCAGACCGTCGTCCAGCAGGGTGAATACATCCGGGCAGATCTCCTCACAGAGACCGTCGCCGGTACACAAATCCTGATCGATCCACACTTTCATGCAATGCCGACGCTAACGGGGCTGTTTCCCGATGTCAATCTGTACCCCGGGAAGCCAGATGGCGACTGATTGCGCTGCTCTGGAGCGCGCTCGGTGCCGGGCCAAAAGGCCCTGGAGCCGGCCTCCACGACATGCTTGGCTCGCGGGTGTATGGTCGATTTCGACAGCGAGGAGGTGATTGCCACGGCTGATCCAGAGCTCGATCGGCGCCTTGCCGAGAGCGATATCGAACTGGCTGAGCAACGAGCTCTCGCCAAGGACCTCGAAGCGGAGATCGCGACCCTGCGCCGCCGCCTGCAAGAGGCACCCAAGCGCGTCCGGACGCTTGAAGAGAAATTGCTGGAAGTGAAGGGGCAGCTGGCTCAGGCGGTGTCACAGAATGAGAAGTTGACCTTCACCCTCGGTCAGGCGCGCGACCACATCGCCGCGCTGCGGGAAGAAGTCGACAAGCTCTCCCAACCCCCATCAGCCTACGCGACGTTCCTGGGAGCCAACGACGATGGCACCGTGGATATTTTTGCCAGTGGGAGGAAGATGCGGGTTTCGACCCATCCAGGGATCGACGTGCGGGAGATTCATCGCGGGCAGGAGGTGGTTCTCAACGAGTCCTTCAACGTGACCATGGTCCGCGAACCCGAGCGTGCAGGGGAGATCGTGACGCTTCGGGAAGTGTTGGAGGACAAGACCCGCGCGATCGTTTCGGCTCGTGCGGACGAGGAGCGGGTGGCCGAGCTGGGGGCGACCCTGATAGGCGAGAAGCTCCGCGCCGGGGACTGGCTGCTGATGGACTCCCGAACCGGACTCCTGCTCGAGAAGCTTCCCCGTCCCGAGGTCGATGAGCTGATCCTTGAAGAGGTCCCGGACATCTCCTACGAAGACGTGGGCGGGCTCGACAACCAGATCGAGGCGATCACGGACGCGGTGGAGCTTCCCTTCCTACACCGAGATCTGTTCCTGGAGCACAAGTTGCCCGCACCCAAGGGAGTTCTCCTGTACGGCCCCCCCGGATGCGGCAAGACCCTCATCGCCAAGGCGGTGGCCAATTCCCTGGCTGCCAAGGTGGCGGCCATGCATGGGGATTCCACCGCCCGAAGCTACTTCCTGAACGTCAAGGGTCCCGAGTTGCTGAACAAGTACGTCGGGGAGACCGAACGGCAGATTCGTTTGGTCTTCCAGCGCGCCAGGGAGAAGGCAGACGAGGGAGTTCCGGTCATCGTGTTTTTCGACGAGATGGACTCGCTGTTTCGAACTCGGGGCAGTGGGATCAGCTCCGACATGGAGTCGACCGTGGTACCCCAGCTCCTAGCCGAGATCGACGGAGTGGAGACCCTTCGCAACGTCATCGTCATCGGTGCGTCCAATCGGGAAGACCTGATCGACCCGGCCATTCTGAGACCCGGACGCCTCGACGTGAAGATCAAGATCGAGCGACCGAACCAAGAAGCCGCCGCCCAGATCTTCGGTCGTTACCTGACCGCCGACCTACCCCTCGACGCCGGGGAGGTCGACAAGCTCGGTGGAGGCGATCCGGCCAAGGCGTGCCAGGCGATGATCGAGAAGACCGTCCAGGACATGTACCGGGACGACGAGGAGAACCGTTTCCTCGAGGTGACCTACCAGAATGGCGACAAGGAGGTCCTGTATTTCAAGGACTTCGCAAGTGGGGCGATGATCGAGAACATCGTCCGCCGATCGAAGAAGCTGGCGATCAAGCGGGCCATCTCCGGGGAGGGCCGGGGTATCCGGTTGCACGATTTGGTGGAATCGATCCGCCAGGAGTACAAGGAGAACGAGGACCTCCCCAACACCACCAACCCGGACGACTGGGCACGGATCTCAGGGAAGAAGGGGGAGAGGATCGTGTATATCCGCACCCTCCTCTTCGACGAGAACAAGCAGGCCAGGGGGGGTCGCTCCATCGAGAAGGTGGGCACCGGGCAATACTTGTGACGCCCTCTGGGAGTCGTGCGTACTAGCGTCACTGGCGTGGCAATACCGAAGGTCTGCGGGATAGAGACCGAATACGGCGTCCACGGCATCGGACCGGGCGACAGCAACCCTGTGATGGCCTCCTCGCTCCTCATCAACGCGTATGTGACCGAGGCGCAGCGCCAAGTTGGATGGGACTTCGTAGACGAGAGTCCGGGAAACGACGCCCGGGGCTTCGGCCCAGAAGGGGCGATGGCGCCCGAGGTGGAGACCCATCTGGTCAACACGGTGCTAACCAACGGCGCCCGCTACTACGTGGACCACGCCCACCCAGAGTATTCCTCTCCGGAATGTGCCACTCCTTTGCAGGTCGTCCTGTACGACCGGGCCGGCGAGGTAATCCTTCGCCGCTCCATGGAGGCGGCAGAACGTGCGTACGGGGCACAGGGGCGCATCGTCGTGTACAAGAACAACTCCGACCGCAAAGGCAACTCCTACGGATGCCATGAGAACTATCTGATGGACAGGGACGTTCCTTTTCCCCGGATTGCCAGGTACATCACCCCGCACTTCGTGACCAGGATCATCTACACCGGATCGGGCAAGGTGGGCAGCGAGGTGGGTAACCGGGAGCGGCGGGACGGCAGCAGGGTGGATTACCAGATCTCCCAGAGGGCGGAGTTCTTCGAGGAAGAGGTGGGTCTGGAAACGACCCTTAAGCGGCCCATCGTCAATACTCGCGACGAGCCCCACGCCGATCCCCAGAAATATCGCCGCCTCCACGTTATCGTTGGCGACGCCAACATGTCCGAGGTGGCCACCTATCTGAAGGTGGGGGTGACCGCCCTGGTGCTCACCATGATCGAGGACGATTGGCTGGAGCGGGCGGACCTGGTGCTGGCAGCGCCGGTCAAGGCATTCCGCCAGGTCTCCTATGACCCCTCACTCTCGACCCTCCTGGAACTCGCTTCCGGCCGGCGGGTCACTGCTCTCGAGATCCAATGGGAGCTTCTGGACCTTGCGCGTAAGTACGCGCTGGAGCGTGGGATAACCACTCTCGGGGAGGACCCCGAGACGGCGCGCGGAGTTCTGGATCGCTGGGAATCGACCCTGAGCTCGCTGGAGAGCGACCCGGAAACCTTGGATCGCCAGCTCGACTGGGTGGCCAAGCGAAAGCTGCTCCAGGCGTACAGGGAGCGCCACGGACTCAGCTGGGACGCGCACCAGCTGGCTGCGATGGACCTTCAGTATCACGACCTGCGCCCGGAGAAGTCGCTCTTCGCACGCTTGCCAATGGAGAAGCTGGTCGATCCCGATGAGGTGGGACGGGCTACCACGGAGCCTCCGCCCGACACCAGGGCGTATTTCCGGGGGAAGTGCCTTCAACGGTGGGCCGGAGCGGTGGCTGCGGCTAACTGGGATTCCTTGGTATTCGATCTGGGGTCCGACCCATTGCGCCGGGTCCCGATGATGGAACCGCTCCGGGGGACAGCGGCCCATGTTGAATCGCTCCTCGCGGGATGTTCCAGCCCCGCCGAGCTGTTAGAAAAGTTGGGCTCCTGAAAGGGAAGTCCGGATGTACCCCCCCAGGCGCGCCGGGCGCACTACGGTAAAGGCAGGGAATACCGAGGCCGACACGTTATACATAGATGTAACGAACGTCATGCGAAGTAGCTTGAAAGCAGCTGAGAGATGCCAGAAAGAGAACTGAAGAAGAAGCAGGCACCTGCCCGGACCGAGACAGCGGTCGAGGATGAGGCCGCACAGAGCTCCGACAAGGCCGAGGCTCTCAAAGCGGAGATGGATGAACTACTCGACGAGATTGACGAGGTATTGGAGGACAATGCGGAGGAGTTCGTCCGCAACTACGTGCAAAAGGGCGGCGAGTAACCCTCGCCTGAACGCACACTTTCCGTCGTGAACCTCCCCGTATTCGACCTTTCTGCCGACCCGGGTCCGAACTTTCTCCATTTGCTGGCGGCCACCGGGCACCTTCCGCCGGTACCCGAGGCGATGGCCGGTGGGTCCCCTGTCTCCGTGGCGCACGGGACCACCGTGGCGGCCATCCGATTCGCCGGCGGTGTGGTGATGGTCGGCGATCGGCGGGCCACCGAGGGGCACGCGATCGCCCACCGCCGAATGGAGAAGGTGATGCCGGCAGACGCGTTCTCCGGGGTGGCAATCGCCGGTGCGGCAGGTCCGGCTGTCGATCTGGTCAAGCTCTTTCAGACGCAACTCGAGCACTACGAGAAGGTGGAGGGGCGTGCGCTCACCTTGGAGGGCAAGGCCAACCAGCTTGCCATTATGGTCCGGTCGAACTTGCCGATGGCCATGCAGGGGATGGTGGTGGTGCCACTCTTCGCCGGGTTCGACCACAATCACCGGCGCGGTCGGATCTTCAGCTATGACGTGGCCGGTGGACGGTACGAGGAGACCGAGCATCATGCGACCGGCTCGGGCGGACGGGACGCTCGCACCACAATCAAACTCGGGTATCGGGAGGGGATGAGCCGCGACGAGGTGATCCGCCTCGCCCTGACCGCTCTGTACGAAGCTGCCGAAGAGGACTCGGCGACCGGTGGACCGGACGTCATCCGGGGGATCTACCCGACCGTTGCCACCATCACCGAATCCGGGTTCGAACCTGTTTCGGAGGAAGAGATCGCCGGGTTGTTCAACCAACTGATCGCCGACCGCTCCCAGGCGGCTGCTGCCGATCGGGGGGCCGGTGAGGTCGCGGTTCCGGCGCCCAAGGCCCGGAGAGCCAAGCCACGAGGGAGTACCACGTGAAGCGCGACACGGTGCGACGAGGGGAAGCGGGCCAGTGAGTATTCCCTACTACGTCGCTCCCGAGCAGGTCATGCAGGACCGGGCCGACTATGCGCGAAAGGGTATCGCCCGTGGCAAGTCGCTGGTGGGTCTCACCTACCAGAATGGAGTGCTCCTGGTGGCCGAGAATCCTTCCAAGAGCCTCCACAAGGTGAGCGAGATCTACGATCGCATCGCGTTCGCCGGTGTGGGCAAATACAACGAGTTCGATCAACTTCGGGTGGCGGGAGTTCGTCACGCGGACACCAAGGGATACGCCTACAGCCGCCACGACGTGGATGCCCGCTCTTTGGCCAACGTGTACGCCAATTACCTGGGGTCGGTCTTTACCCACGAGATGAAGCCCCTTGAGGTCGAGATCCTGGTCGCCGAGGTGGGACCGGTCATCGGGGAGGACGCCATGTTCCACATCCTCTACGACGGAACGGTGATGGATGAGGACAATTTCACCGTGCTGGGAGGTGACTCCGAATCGATCAGCGAGAAGGTCGAGCAAGGATGGGCGGAGTCGATGTCCTTCGCCGAAGGGACCCGCCTCGCGGTGTCGGCTTTGACAGGGCCGGACCGGAGCCTCACCGCGACCGATCTCGAGGTGGCCGTACTGGAGCGTTCCAACGGGCGCCGGGCTTTCCGCCGGATTCCCGCCGAGGAGCTGGCGGCCGTCCTCTGAACCCCGCGGGTTAGCGTGGAGCCGTAGTGGACAAGCGCATATTCGGCCTGGAGAACGAATATGGGGTCACCTGCGTGCTCCGCGGCCAGCGGCGCCTATCGCCCGACGAGGTTGCCCGGTATCTTTTCCGGCGGGTAGTGAGTTGGGGTCGTTCATCGAACGTGTTCCTGGAGAACGGTGCACGCTTGTACCTGGACGTGGGAAGTCACCCCGAGTACGCCACGCCGGAGTGCGATTCGGTGGACGACCTCGTTGCGCACGACAAGGCGGGTGAGAGGATTCTCGAGCAGCTCCTCCTGGCAGCGGATCACCGGCTGCGCGAGGAGGGGATCCGCGGGCACATCTATCTTTTCAAGAACAATACTGATTCGGCAGGGAACTCCTACGGGTGCCACGAGAATTATCTGACTCTGCGGGGAGACGATCTGGGGCACTACGCAGAGGTTCTGATCCCCTTTCTTGTCTCGCGCCAGATTTACGCGGGCGCCGGCAAGGTTCTCCAGACGGCCCGAGGGGCGATGTATTGCATCTCCCAGCGGGCCGAGCACATCTGGGAGGGGGTGTCCTCGGCGACCACGCGTTCGCGTCCGATCATCAATACGCGGGATGAACCCCATGCCGATGCCGAGAAGTTCCGGAGGCTCCACGTCATCGTGGGGGACTCCAACATGAGCGAATATGCCACTTTTCTCAAGGTCGGTGCCACATCGATCCTTCTTCGGATGCTCGAGGACAAGAACACCGTCCTCCGGGACATGACCCTGGAGAACCCGATCCGGGCGATCCGCGAGATCAGCCACGATATCGCCTGCAAGAGGAAAGTCCGGCTCGCCAACGGGCGAGAGGTCAGCGCTTTCGACATCCAGTCCGAGTACTTCGCCAAGGCGGAGAAGTTCGCGGCGCGGCGGAGCCTCGGGCCGGTGGAGACCAAGGCACTGGCGATGTGGAAGCACTGCCTGGAAGGGATCGAGAGTGATCCCCTCTCGCTGACCCGCGAGTGTGATTGGGTGGCGAAGCACCACCTGATCGAGGCGTATAGGGCGAAGAACCAGATGCCCCTCACTCACCCGCGCGTCGCCCTCATCGACCTGCAGTACCACGACGTGGCAATGGACCGGAGCCTCTTCTACAGGATGCAGAAACGCGGGTTGATGGAGCGTACCTGCACCGACGAGCAGATCGCCGACGCGGTGGAGAATCCGCCTCAAACGACGCGCGCTCGCCTGCGCGGCGAGTTCATCCGCAAGGCCAAGCAGCGACGCAGGGACTTCACCGTCGACTGGGTGCATCTGAAGCTGAACGATCAGGCGCAGCGTACGGTCCTGTGCAAAGACCCGTTCAAGTCACACGACGAGAGGGTCGAGAAACTGATCGCCAGCCTCTGAGGGTCGCCGCCGGGCGGCATCCCGGCAGGCTCGGCGCGTGAGGCGCACAGGGGGTGTACTCAAAGGGTTCCTCAGAGCAGGTAGCCTCGTTACACCGTGGCTCACACCAGTTCCCCCAGGTTCTCCCTGCCGTCGTCTGGAGCGCGGACGGAGAGCGGCGGGGAGTCCGGCGCCCCCGTTGCACCGCGCTCCGGGAGTAGGCCGGTGGGCTCGGGTCCGCCTCCTCCGCCGGGCGCCATGCGCCGGATGATCGAGTGGTTAGTTATCATCGCCATCGCCCTGGGCGTGGCGTTCGTGGTCAAGACCTTCGTCCTCCAAGCCTTCTTCATTCCCTCCGGCTCGATGGAGCCGACTCTGATGGTCCATGACCGGATTCTGGTAGACAAACTGTCCTACGATATGCACCCGGTGCATCGGGGTGACATCGTGGTCTTCTCCAATCCGATGAAGAACGACCCCTCCATCAAGGACCTGGTCAAGCGGGTCATTGGCCTTCCTGGCGACACCATCTCCTCGAACAGCCAGGGCCAAGTTCTCATTGACGGCAAGGTGATAGCCCAGCCATGGCTGCCCCCCGGAACCAACCCGGGGCCGGCAATCCCACTCCAGAAGGTCAAACCGGGTTTCATGTTCGTGATGGGAGACAACCGGGGCGAATCGGAGGACAGCCGCGCCTTCGGCGAAGTGTCCGAGACGCGGATCGTGGGTCGGGTGATCATGCGGGTGTGGCCGCTGGACCGCATCCACTTCTTCTAGGTCGGCGGGACCGGGCCGGCGGGCCCCGCCGGTAGACTCGGATCGTGTTCGACCTGAGCCTCCCCAAGATATCGGTCGTCCTGATGTTGGCGCTTTTCGTCTTGGGGCCCGAGAGACTGCCGTCGATGGTGCGCCAGGCAGGGCGATGGCTTGGGGAGCTGCATCGCCTGCGCGAGAGTGTGGAGTCGGAGGTCAAGGGGGTCTTGGACGAGCTTCCGGGCGGCAACGGAGCCGGAACGGGGGGCGGGAACATTCTCGCCGGATGGAGAGCCCGTTCGCCGGATTGCACGAATCGGTTTCCTCGATCGGTAGTTCGCTGCGCTCGGTTCTCGGGACGGGATCGGTGACATCCGGAGGATTGCGGGCGGATGTTGCCGGGAACGCCTCGCCCGCGCCCGGGAATTCGCAGGTCGCGCCCGGGAATTCGCAGGTCGCGGTGAATCCGGCCGCTGAGAGCGGCAGGAACGGCGCGGTAGCCGGCGGGGAAGGGATACGCCCGGAGCCGATGCCGGCCGACCCCAGTCTCAACTGACCGATGCGATGCTCGGCCACCCGGTCCCGGGACGGCATTCTCGCCCCTGTCGCGCGAGGGCACCAGAGATGAGCTTCATTTCCAGCATCTTGCGCCGCCGTTCCCGGCGCCCCGCGCCTGACGAGATGACCCTGATCGAACACCTCGGCGAGTTGCGAAGCCGGCTGATCAAGGCAGTTGCGGCGTTGGCGGTTGGGACAGCTCTAGCGTGGTTCGTCCTCTACTCGCGGGTTCTTACCCTACTCCAGAAGCCCTACTGCCGGGTGGTGGGGGCCCGCCACAGCTGCGCACTGGTCCAGATCGGCCCCTTGGACGGTCTGTCCATCCGGATGAAGGTCGTTATCTATCTGGGCGCGTTCGTAGCCTCGCCGGTGATCTTGTGGGAGATCTGGCGCTTCATTACCCCCGGCCTCAAGCGCAACGAGAAGAAGTACGCGGTACCGTTCATCTGCTCGTCGATCGTTCTTTTCGGGGTTGGTGCGGTAGTTGCCTATCTGGTTTTCCCCAAGGCGCTTCACTGGCTGTCCGCGGTGGGGGGCCCCGGACTCACCTTGATGTACACGCCGAGCAACTACGTGAACCTGATCACGTTGTTGATGCTGGCGTTCGGGGTGGCGTTCGAGTTCCCGGTGGTTCTGGTCGCATTGGAATTGGCGGGTGTTGTCTCTCCCGCGCAGTTGCTGACCCACTGGCGCATCGCAGTGGTGGCCATTACGGCTGCCGCTGCAATCTTCATCCCCAGCTCCGACCCGTTTTCCTTCCTCGCGTTGGCCGGGCCGATGTGCGCGTTCTACTTCGTAGCGATAGGGATCGGGAAGCTCGCGCGCCGATGATCCATTGGGAAGCGGAATCCACAGGAGGCGAAGCCAGGTGATCCTTCCCGGAGACTTCGAGAAGATCCGGGCCATGCGTTTCGATCCTTTTCAGCGTCAGGCGATGAGTTCAGTGTCGCAGGGGCACTCGGTGCTGGTCGCTGCTCCCACCGGATCGGGCAAGACCGCAGTCGCCGAGTATGCGGTAGCCCGCGCTCTTTCGATCGGGAAGAAGGCGTTCTACACGACTCCCCTGAAGGCGCTCTCCAACCAGAAATATGCCGATTTCGCTGCTGTATACGGTCCTGGCGAGGTGGGCCTATTGACCGGGGACGTCTCCGTCAACGGCGAGATGCCGGTGGTGGTGATGACGACAGAAGTTCTGCGGAACATGATTTACGAGTCCTCTCCGACCCTGTCCGGACTCGCCTGCGTCATCCTGGATGAGGTCCACTACCTGCAGAACCCTTACCGGGGAGGCGTGTGGGAAGAGGTCATCGTCCAGCTCCCGGTCGAGGTCGCGCTGGTATGCCTCTCGGCGACAGTATCGAATGTCGAGGAGTTCGGGGAGTGGCTTTCTACTGTACGGGGCGCAACCGATCTGGTCATCGAGGAGCGGCGTCCGGTGAACCTGGAGAACCTGTATATGGCGGCAGATCGACGTTCCCGCCGGGTTCGGCTCCTGCCGACATTCGTCAAGGGGCGTCCCAACCCGGATGCTGCCGCGCTGGATGGGCCGGAATCGGCCCGAATGGGGGTGAGGGGAGGCGAGCCGTGGAAGCACCACGTTCACCACAAGGGACGGATCACGAGTCCGAGCAGGATCGAAGTGGTGGAGGAACTCTCTGCTCGGGAGATGCTACCGGCGATCTACTTCGTCTTCTCGCGCGATGGATGCGAGAGAGCAGCGATATCGTGCCTGGAGGCAGGCATTCGGCTGACGACCTCCGAAGAACGGGAAACGATCCGTGAGATCGCCGAGGCAGCGGTCGAGGAGCTGTCCGATCGCGATCTCGACGTTCTGGGATACGGACGGTGGCTCGCATGCCTGGAGGTGGGCATTGCCGCCCACCATGCAGGCCTTGTGCCCCCTTTCAAGGAAGCCGTGGAGGCATGCTTCGCATTGTCGCTGGTGAAGGCTGTGTTCGCCACCGAGACCCTTTCCCTGGGTATCAACATGCCGGCGCGTTCGGTGGTCATCGAGAAGTTGAGCAAGTTCACCGGCGAGCGCCACGAACACCTGACCCCCGGTGAGTACACCCAATTCACCGGAAGAGCGGGGCGTCGGGGATTGGACGAGGTGGGATACGGCGTTGTGCTCTGGTCGCCGGTGGAGCCCTTCTCTTCGGTAGCTTCGCTGGCGTCGGCCCGGTCGTTCGAACTGAAGTCTTCCTTCCGTCCGACCTACAACATGGCCGCCAATCTGATCAGGACCCACCGGGAGGATGAGGCGCGGGGGTTCCTCAACCTCTCCTTCGCCCAGTTCCGGTCCGATGCAGAAGTGGTTCGTCTGGAGGCCGAGCTTCGCGCCCTTCCCCCTTCTGCCCGCCGCACGAATCTGTCGCGGCGGATAGACAGCCACACCCACGCACTGTCGCGGACATTTGACCGGGTGACCGGTCTTCTCGCCCAAGAGGGCTACCTCTCCGGGTGGGCGCTGACGGCCAAGGGGGAGCGGCTCTCCCGGATCTACCACGAGTCCGATCTGCTGGTGTCCGAGGTGCTCGAAGCCGGACTCTTCGACGGGCTGGAGCCCGCCGATCTGGCCGCAGTCGTGTCCTCGGTGATCTACGAGCCGCGACTCAGCCGCGGGGGACCGGGAGACCGCCCCGCGGGGACCGCTCGCCAGGGACGGCAGGTCTGGGATCGATTCCGGGAGATCCAGCAGATCGCCTTCCATATCGCCACCCTGGAGGAAGATGCCGGGCTGCCGGCGACTCGACCCCCTGATTCCGGGTTCGCCTCGATGGCGCGACGTTGGACCTCAGGAGCCGACCTGGCAGTCGCCCTGGGGCAGGAAGGGATGCCTCCTGGGGATTTCGTCCGCAACATCAAGCAGCTCCTGGACTTGCTCCGCCAGGTCTCGGAGGTTTCCCCTGTGACCGCGACCCGCGAGGCTGCCGCTCAGGGGGTCACATCGATGTGGCGCGGGGTGGTAGCTTTAGCCAACCCGGCCAGCCTGACCGGCAGCGTTCCGAGGTGAGGAGCACCGAGAGCCTGCCGGGGAGGAGAGGTCCCCGACTGGAGCTCGCAGTGGCCGTAATCTTGGGATCGTTGTGACCCGCTCATTCGATCCGGCCCCCCTGTCGATCCGGCCCCCCTGTCGATGACCGAGGTTGCCGGGAGGGCGAAGACCATCTTGGGACGGGTTCGGTGATGGCTTCCTTCGCTCCGTTCGTACGGGAGAGCTTCACTCCTGAGGAGGCGGACATACTCCGCCGTTACTTCACGAATCTCGACAAGCCGGTTTTCGCTCTGGTGAACCTGCCCGAAGTGGTCAAGGGGGCGTTGTTCGCTCGTTACTCGCGTTCCGCCAAGAGTCTCCGCCGGCTCTTTCTGGACGAGTTCGTAGGGGAGCTCGACATCAGCGGCGACCTCACCATCGATGCGACGGTTGGGCTGGAACGGGCCGAGGCACTGTACGACAAGGTGTTCTTCGAATACGGCGATGATTCGGTGGCCCAGCTCGGGGGAGTGCATCTGGCATGTGAGCAGGCCTCCAACCTACTCACCAAGATTCTCGAGTGGGGAAGGCTCGCGTCATATCTGGAGCAGTCCACTCGTTATATCGCGTACGACACCCGGCTGGAGAATGGCCGGTACCGTTATTTCCGGGATCCGGCTGTTCTGGAGTCGACACTGGGTGCCCGCTACGTGGGCGACATGGATTTCGTTTTCGACGCGTATGCCGACCTGCTTCCGGCGATGCAGTCCTACTACGCGCGGGAATTCCCCAAGGAACCGGGAGACTCGGATTTCGCGTGGCGCCGTTCCGTGCGAGCCAAAGCGCTGGACGCGCTGCGGGGCCTCCTTCCTGCGGCGTCGCTTTCCAATGTCGGCATTTATGGCAGCGGCCAGAGCTACGAGATGCTCCTGATGAGAATGAGAAGCCATCCGCTGCCCGAAGCACGTGAGTACGCGGAGATGATGCACGCGGAGCTGCGGAAGGTTATCCCGTCGTTTCTCAAGCGACTGGATGTTCCAGAACGGGGCGGGGCATGGACCGAGTATTTTTCCAAGTGTCGCGAGGCGACCCACGCTGCCTCGGAGTTCCTCCTCGCGCGTTGCGTCCCGGAACCGCGGCCTTCGGTGACGCTTACCGATTTCGATCGCCTCGGCGAGGAGAAGGTCGTCGGTGCCATGCTCTACCCATTCAGCAATCTTCCTGACGACCAGCTTCGTTCCGTGGTGGCGGGTATGTCTCACGAAGAGAGACTCTCGATTATCGCAGCCTATATCGGGGAGAGGGCCAACCGTCGCCACCGCCCAGGTCGCGCTCTGGAGCGGACGAGCTATCGCTTCGACGTCGTTTCGGACTACGGGGCGTTCCGGGATCTCCAGCGACACAGGATGCTAACGGTGGAATGGCAGCAGTTCACCAACCGTCTCGGCTATTCGGTGCCGGCGGACGTTCTTGCGGCTGGCCTGAACGACCGCTACGAGGAAGTCCTCGAGTGCTCGTCGGACCTGTACGACGAGATGTTGGAGCGGTTCCCGTCCCAGGCGCCCTACGCTCTCTCGCTGGCTTTTCGGATTCGCTACGTGATGCAGATGAACGCCCGGGAGGCCATGCACCTGACCGAGCTGAGGTCGGGGATGCAGGGACATCCCGTCTATCGGGAAATCGCCCAGGAGATGCACCGGCTCATCGGGGAACGGGCGGGGCATCGGGCGATCGCCGACGCGATGCGCTACGTGGAGCACGGGACGACCGGCTTGGAGCGCCTGGAGGCGGAACGGCGCTCCGAGGAACGGAGACGGGCCTAAGGAACCGAGACCGGCCAGGGTAGCGCGGGGGCCCAGCGAAGGAGCCAGTGGAGACCGCTGAGAAAGGCTCCAGAGGGGGGGGCGTAAGGGCCAGAAGGGGGCTGGAATAACAAGGTATGTTTTCGGTTCCGGAGCGGGATGACATGGGGATCGCGCACGGTTGACTGTCGTGCGTATATGCTGCCGGACCGACGAGCGGTGGAGCTCGAAGCAAGGAAGACCTTTCATGGCTGAAGACATCGACGATATGACGGAAGAACTCGCCGAGGACGAGCCCGACGAGCCTGACCTGGAGGAGCTGGACGACGAAGAGCTCCTGGGAGACGAGTTGGACGAGGACGCGGAGCTGGATGACGAGGACCTCGGCGACGGGGTGGACGTCAGCGCGGCCGAAATCTTGCCCGAGCCGGGAACCAACGGCGCTGCTGAACCAGCGGTGAGCAACCGCAGGCGGCGTTCGGGAGAGGACGAGGAGGAGGATGAAGAGGAGGAAGAGCTGGGGGACGACGATGTCGAAGCAGGTCTGGACGAGATCCTCAAGGAGAGGCTGGTCGCAGAGGAGGACGAGGAGGAGGACGAGGAGGGGCCGGACACTGAAGATCGGGTCGACGGGACTGCCCGGGTGTTGCCGAAGCAACCGGGAGAATTCGTTTGCCGGTCGTGCTTCCTGGTCAAGAATCGCTCGCAGCTAGCCGATAGCGAGCGGACTCTGTGCCGAGACTGCGTCTAGTAGTTTCGAGGGGGACGAGATGGCTATGCACAAGAATTTCCAGGAGAGAGCTCTCGAAGCGATGATCTATCTACCCGTCGGTACCGCCGTTGCGGCACGCGACGAGATTCCCAAGTTGACCTCCAAGGGGAAGGCTTACGTGACCACCCAGCTCACGATGGCCAAGACCGTCGGGAACTTCGTGGTGGCTTTTGGGGGTCGGGAGGCGGAACGCCAATTGCTGCGTGCCGTGAGGAGGCTCGGGGAACTGTGGGGGGAGCGACCAATGGGCTCCTCGTCGCCGCCAGCGGCCCCGGAACCGCCAGCGGAGGACAGTGTGCTTGCTGTTGCTCCCGGCGGGCAGGCACGGTTGGAGCAGCCTCTTCCGGAGGCGGCGAGCAACGGGAGTGTCCGTATTCCTACCTCCATCGTCGGGTATGACTCGCTATCGGCTTCGCAGGTTGTCCAGAGGCTGGCTGGCCTTCCTCGGGACGAGTTGGAGGCGGTCCGGGCCTACGAGGTGGCCACCCGGGGTCGAGCCACCATCGTGAACCGGACATCCCAGCTCCTTGCATCTGGGCAGGAATAGACCGTGGGGTCCGCCGGACCGGAAATCGGGACGGTTGGCACACAAGGCAGGATCGCGGCGGCCGACGACATCCATCGGATCGGCGAACTATTTTCGGCGGCCGTGGAAGAGCTTTCCACCCAGCGGGGAGGAACCGCGCTACTGGGTGACCTATCGGACCGGACGGGGATCAACCTGCTTGTGCCCGCGGGCCGCTGGAAAGTCCTCACAGAAGGGTTGTCGCGGTCTGTTCCATCCTTCTGGGTGGGTAGTGACTCAGCCGGGAGGGTAGCCGGATTCGCGTGGGCAAGGGTGGCTCATCACGGGGAGTTCTCACCTCTGCTCGGAGTGATCGATCTTTCGTTCGTGGAGCCTGGAGCCCGCAGGTATGGGACGGCCGAGACGATCCTTGCGACGGTGCAGGCCTGGTTCATCGACCAGGGATGCACTGCTATGGATGCCTATGCCCTTCCCGGGGAAAGGGATTCCAAGGCAACGTTGGAGACTGCAGGGTTCAAGGCGAGATTGCTGGTCATGAGCCGGGATATCGGAGAGGAGGCCCGGGTACCTGCCCCAGCAGACCCGGTGGTTGCACGATGACCGGTAAGCCGGCGGCCGGCATGCCGCCAGGGGCAACGCGGGCCAGGCCCGAGGTATGCGTCGGTGGTATCGCCATCGACGATGAACGGATCCTCCTGATCCGGAGAGGGCACGGGCCGGCGGCAGGCGAGTGGTCGGTGCCCGGAGGTCGGGTAGAGCCTGGCGAGACGCTGGCCGAGGCAGTGGTGAGGGAGGTCGTCGAGGAGACCGGGATCGAATCGGTGTGCGGGGAGTTCGTTGGTTGGGTCGAGCGGATTGGCGATGTTCAGCATTTCCTCATCATGGATTTCATGGTCACCCCGTTGGACGGCAGTGACGAGCCCATCGCCGCGGACGACGCTGCCGAGGCACGCTGGGTACCGATATCCGAGGTGTGCGGGCTTCGCTTGGTGGAGGGGCTAGCCGAGTTCCTCCACGACAACGGCCTCTTGGACGTGTTTACCTGACCGGCCTCAGCGGCCCTTCCATATCGGGTCGCGCTTCTCCAGGAATGCACGGGGACCTTCTTGGAAGTCCTCGGTTCCCACCATCGTCATCATGGCGGCTGCACTCATCTTCCAGAGCTCAGCCTCCTCGCCCGCCAGGGCAGCGAGGACGATACGCCGGCTCTCCCGAACCGCAAGTGGTGCATTGACGCAGATCCGCTCGGCGAGCGCCACCGCGGCGGGAAGTGCTTGGCCTTCGTCGACAAGCTCGTTGACCAGCCCGAAATCGAAAGCTCGATCCACCGACAGGGGGTCGCCGGTGAGCGCCATCTCCATCGCCACATTCCGGGGGAGTGACCGCGGGAGTCGGAAGAGGCCTCCCGCTGCAGCCACCAGGGCGCGCTTGACCTCGGGGATGCCGAACCGGGCCGCTCGGGAGGCCACCACCAGGTCACAGGCGAGGGCAATCTCGCATCCTCCTGCGAGAGCCGGACCGTCGATGGCCGCAATGACCGGCTTTGCCCGCTCGCGCTGGACGAACCCAGCGAAGCCACCCTTGGCGGTGGTTATCTGGGCGACCTGTCCCATAGCAATGGCCTTGAGGTCGGCTCCGGCGCAGAACACCGGACCGGCGCCGGTCAGCACGGTGATCCATGTGTCGTCGTCCTCCTCGATCCGGTCGAAGGCCGCCTCGATGGCAGTTGCCACCTCGCCATTGATCGCGTTTCGGGCTTCCGGACGGCTTATGGTGACGATCGCGACATGCCCCTCACGAGCGTGCTGGACCACGGCTGATTCGAGGGGCACGGTCATCTCCTGTTCTTAAGGGGCACGGGTGGGGGAGGAATGGCGATCCCAAGGAGTTTGGCGAGGGAAGGAACCCGTCCGGCGAGCCTCCGAGCCTTGTCTAGCAGCTCGGCGGTGGCTCCGGAAGGAACCCCTCCGGGGCGCACGTTGATGCTCACCGGGGAAGTCGCCGCCGCCTCCAGTAGGAGGATCCAACGGGGCGGAGGGGTTTCAGCGGTCAGACCCTTGCTCGCAGCCTCGGCGAGGCGTGAGGCCAATTCGCCCGGCAGGCGTCCCCCCGGATCGGGAGGGCTGGAGGACATGCGCAGTGCGCGGACCGTCTGGCCGTCGCTCATGAGTGAGTTGATCTGCTCTTCCCACTCGGCGCGCGCAGACGCTACTCGGGCGTCCACCGTTTGCCGAAGGCGCCCGAGAAGGGATCGTCCTGGCTCCTCGCGTCCTGCTTCTTCGGCGCTGGCTGCGATGGTCCGAAGTTCTCGGAGCGGCAAGGGCTCCGGAGAGGCGAGAGCCGCGTCTGCGCGATCACACCAGGTTGCAGCTTTGAGGCGGGGAAGCAGGGATTCGGCCATCGCCAGGATCGGTTCCGCGGGAACTTCCGGATGTCCAGCCTCCCGCGCAGCGACATTCTGTTCGTCAATGGCGCGCCGTACTGCCGGAAGCCCCCCGGCCACCAGGCGATCCGCAATCACTCGATGCTCCGGTGAGAGGGAATCGAGAAGCGCCTTGCGGTGCACGGATGGAGCTGCCGTGCGGGCTCTCTCGGGCCGGCTTAGGGGCCGATCTGCGTAGTTCGGTCGATTTGCAGTACCCGACCGCCGCTCCCGATCACCTGTTCTATCCCCGCCGTCGGGCCGCCGCTCCCGATCACCTGTTCTATCCCCGCCGTCGGGCCGCCGCTCCCGATCACCTGTTCTATCCCCGCCGTCGGGCCGCCGCTCCCGGGAACGGGATGGGAAGCTCCGGCTTCCTTCCCCCGCGCGGGCTCGCTGGTTGCCGTCGCGGCCCGGGCGTCGCTCGGAACGCCGGCGGTCAGGACCATCGCCGCGATCGCGAAGGGGGCGAGCCAGGGTGGTGGTCACGCCTCCGTCGTTTGCGGAGTTACGGGAACCGAGGACCTCGATGACGGAGAGAGCTGCTTGGCGGGAGGGCTTGGGGGGGAGTACGGCCGTGATGGTGATCCCGTCGACATCGATCTCGGCATCGACGGTCAGCACGTCGCCGACCTTGGAACCGGAAGGGACCACTGCCCCGTCGGCGGACCCGCGGGGTTGCCTGGCACCAGCGACGCGCCAGGTCCAGGTCCCGTCGTCCCGGTGGCTGGTCAGTTCGATGTCGAGGCGATTGGACATGCAGGGCACACGCTACAACCGGGACAACGCAGTTATCGAAACGGATTCCCGGTGAGGATGGCGCCGGGGGGGCCGCCATCCCTGGTTCGAAGTTACCGGTCGGTAATATCGGAAGAATGCGCTCGCCCCGTCTCACCCGCTTCGGTCTTCCCGTCACGATTCTGGTGGGAGTGGTCGTGGTATTGCTCGCTGTGCCCACGGAGAAGGGCGTCCGAGCAGCGACCGGAGCCTCTGGTGGGGGCAGCATCGAGGTGCCCGCCGGAGTGACCCTGCCAGCAGCGCCGGGGAGTCCCGGAACCGCGGTGAGCGGCATCTCCTGCAAGCCTGGGGTGCGGCAGGTGACCTGGACGGCGTACTCGCCTCTATGCGTCCCGGCCTACTCGGGGAACAACGGGGGTACCTCGTATCCGGGGGTTACCAAGACGACCATCAACATGGCCTACCGGCTGGCCTCTTCCACAGTGCTGCAGGAGATATACACGCTCTTCCCCAAGTCCATCGTCGGGACCAATGCCGAGGCAATAGCCACTTACCAGGCGTATATCAAGATCTTCAACCGGGATTACGAGCTCTACGGACGCCACGTTGTCCTCAAGGCGTTCAATGGCCAGGGGAACTTCATCAACGAGCTGACCGGGACCGGCCAGGAAGCCGCCCAAGCCGACGCGGTGACCGAGAAGACAATGCCTGTTTTCGTGGACAATTCCGCAGCCGATTCGAGCAACCTCTTCGACTCTGACCTGGCCGCCCAGGGAATCGTCACTTTCACTCAGTGGCCTATCGAGAGGTCCTGGTTCACCAGCGAGGGCGATTACCTCTACGCTGCTGCCCCGGACTACAACAAGGACGCTGCTGCGGCTGCAGCCTTTGCTGGTCTCGAGCTGTCTGGGTTTCCGGCCGTCTTTGGGAACTCCTCCATGACCAACTCTCCGCGGAAGCTCGCTTTCATCTATCAAGCCACGCCAATGGGGTCGGCCTACGAGCAAGCATTCCTGGACGACTTCGGCAAGTACCACCAGCCCCAACCGGATCTGTTCAGCTATTACTTCGACTTTGCCGACTTGGTTCAGGAAGCCCAGACGGCAGTTGCCAAGATGAAGGCTGACGGGGTAACCACTGTCTTGTTGACTGCGGATCCGATCTCCCCGATCTTCTTCATGGAGGCCGCCCAGCAACAGAATTACTACCCGGAGTGGGTGTTCCTTTCCATCTTCGACAATCCTGAGCTGAGTCTGGATCCGCTGGGGACCATGCCCCCCCAAGCGGAGATGGCCCATGCTTTCTCCTTGGGGATCGCAGACGGTCCCCTGGCGGATAGCGAAGCGTTCAAGGTGTTCGAAATGGGGTGCAAGTTGCCGCCCCGGACAGACTGTTCCAATCCGCTCCCCGCCTATTCGCTGGGGGTCATCTACTCGTCTTTCGTGATGATCTACGGTGGGTTGCAGGCAGCGGGACCCTGGCTCACCCCCGGCAACTTCGCTAAGGGTATTGCCTCGTTGCCCGAGGGGCCGGTATCCGGGATGTTCGGCAAGTGGACCTTCGGCCCGGGCACAGTAGACCCTTCTGCCAGCTTTCAGGTACTGAAGTACTACCCCGATCGGGTAAGTCCGCTGGACAGTGCCAGTATCGCGGGCACTCCTATCCAACCGATAAACGGAGGCAAGGGGGTTTATCTGGCCTGCAACGGCGGAGCGAGCTACCTATATTCGAAGCCGTTGCTCCCCCACCGCCAGCCTTCCTGTCCAGGTGGGTAGGGGAGTGGCACGAGGTAGGCGCGGGAACAGAGTTCGAGCGGGCGCCGCGGGGGACCCACGTGCGCGGGCAGGCAGACGAGCCGGCGCCGGCGACCCTCACGCCCAATTTGCGAAAAACTCTTCTGGGTCCTCGATGAACTGATGGATGGTTACGCCGAGGCGCCGCCCCACCAGGAGCGGATCAATAGTCGCCAGCGGCCTTCCTCGTGCGGAGAGAAGGAGGCTGGAATCCGGGGCGACTCCGAGCGGGATCACGGTTCCCGGCTCCATTGCGGCGATTGCATCGATCGTTAGATGCACCGGTCGGAAGTGTGCCGCCACTTCCACATCGACTTCGTGGAGCATGTTCTGAAAGAGGCGGTCGTCGTCGTCATCGCTGCGATGGTGGTCACCCCGGCTCGATGCATCAGCCATGGCGAGGAGGACCGGCTGGAGGGGGACGATAGGGAAGCAGAGAGAGGCGTCGAAGGTGCTTCCCGCCACGGTGACCGTCATCCAGGCCACCAGCCAGGTGAGCGAAAGGGTGACGCCTTCCATCATGAACTTCTCGGTGACGTGACGAACGACGTGTCCCCGTACCGGCACGAAGGCCGAGAAGCGTTGAGCAAGCTCGTTGACCACCGCCTTTACGATGGGTGCGAGGAGGGCGACATCCAAGTCGGTAAGAGAATGCCGCAGTGAGCCAGGAAGGTCCGGACCGGACAGGCGGCAGTCCAGGCATTTCATCGACAATCCTGGGGAAAAGGTAATAACGAATTGGCTGGGAAGCGGGTCGAGCTTGTATGTGGTGATGAAAGCGTTGTTGTCCAGAGTTCCCGCGTAGTCGTCCCAATTCTGGTGGTGCAATTGCACGAGCTTGATGTGGACTGGGGACTGCAACAGTTCGGTCATCGCCGCCGCCGCACCCTTGGTGAAGATGGAAAGATTGGTCCGAAGTGCATTGAGCTGCGATCTCTCCACTCCCTTGGGGCGATGGAAGTCGTAGAGGCGAATCAGCTTCCCGCCGACAACCTGCATGTCGTGAGCAGCAGCCTCTGCACCGGCGTTTAGGAGACCCTGAACCAACTCGGGGTCCTCCTCGCCGGTGAAGGAGAATATGGAGACTCTTGACTGCGTGAACCCCTCGATATCCACGATGAAGCTGGACGATATGGCGTGGGCGTGCTGGAGCTTGCTCCACAGTGGCAGCTCGACTCGCTGCGCGGAGTGGAGGATCACCCTGGTGTGCCGGTCTGAGGTGAAGAGGACATTCATCACGTTCGCCACCTCGCGAAAATTGTCCCATAGGTCGAGACCGATCACTCCCTTGTGGATAGCATCGTCGGCATTCTTGGACGATTGGCCGGCAATCGCTACTGAGGTGTCGGCTGTGAACACGATGTCGGCCGCGACGGCACCGACGAGTTCTCCGTCGGGGTCGACGTGAAGGGAAAGCGCATACGCCGAGGTACTGGCGGCGGATCCCGGTACCGTCTTGGCTGTCACTGCCAACCCCAGTAGGGTGGAGAACATCTCCGCGACGTCGGTATCGGTAGGCACCCGGGCACCCAAAGCCATAGACAGATCCGTATCAGGTGCGGACATGGTTGCCGATCACGAGGGCACGGGAGAGCGCCACGTCGTCAGAGAATGCCTTCGAGCGCTTGGGAAAGAGTATCGGGAGTGAAGGGCTTGGTGACGAAACAATCCGCGCCGGCCGCACTGGCCTGCTCGCGCATGTCGGCACTCGCCTCCGTGGTGATGAAGCCGAACTTGCCGACGTAACCCTGGTCCTTCAGCTCGACCAGGAGCTCGAATCCCGACATGCCTGGCATATTCCAATCGGCAAGTATGAGATCGGGAATGTGTTCGTTCACAATGCGGAGGGCCTCCATGCCGGTAGCTGCCTCCTCCAGGATGAGGTCGGGGAGGTCGATTTGGCGCAGGGACCGGGTCACGATCATGCGCATTGCCTTGGAGTCGTCGACCACGAGAACTCTCATTGAGTGCCTCCTTCCCAGAGTCCCACGACGATAGGTTCCGAGTCCCAAGCCAGGTGGACTTCTACAACCTTACGGGAGGAGGCAGCTACC